>CAMNDE010000024.1:0-41601 GCA_946534895.1 uncultured Clostridia bacterium | reverse complement strand
GCAAGCTCACTGGGCCGGCGCAGGTTTTTCCTCCATGTGGACGTGACCTTGCGGATCTGCCGCGCGGGCTCCTCCATCCACAGCGTGGTGAAATAGCACCGCGTCTTCCCGATCACGAACCGCTCCACGGTAAACTCAAGGGTATCAGACGTGTAGACCCGGACCATCTCACCGGAAAACCGGGGCTCTGCCGGAAGCTTTTCCGCCCCGGCCGAGTACACACATCCCATGCAGCACAGCAGCGTCAGCCATATCCAGATGCGCTTCATACCCTGCGTTCCTTCCTCCGCCTCCGGTTTTCCCGGATGCCGGCTTCCCTGCCCATCTCCGTGGGATGATAGAATTCCCTTCCTTCCATGCCGTCAGGCAGATACTGCTGGGGCACAAAATGGGTGGGATCGTCGTGGGGATACTTGTAGCCCTTCCCGCTCCCGGCTCTTTCGGCGCCGGCATAGTGCGTGTCCCGCAGATGCACCGGCACATTCTTCACCGGGTTTTTCGCCACTTCCTCAAACGCTTCAGCTACCGCGCGCACCACGGAGTCGGATTTCGGGCTCTCGCACAGGGTGATCACGGCCTGGGCCATGGGAATCCTGGCCTCGGGCAGGCCCACCTTTTCCAGGGCAATGGCCGCGGCCGCAGCGGTCAGCATGACGTTCGGTCCTGCCAGGCCCACATCCTCGCTGGCGTGCACGATAATCCGGCGCATCACCAGCCAGGGATCCACGCCGCTGGAGAGCAGCGCGGCAAACCAGTACATGGCCGCGTCGCTGTCGGATCCCCGCAGGGACTTGCAGAAGGCGCTGAGCATATCATAATACATGCTCTCATCCACGCCGCGCTGCGGCGCCTGTATGCTTTCCCGGGCTGTTTCCATGTCCACATGGATCCAGCCGTCAGCGCCCATGGGCGTGGTCAGGGCAGCCAGTTCCAGGGCGCCCAGCGCCGTGCGCACATCGCCGCCGGACATGTCCGCCAGATAATCCAGCGCGTCCCGGTCCGCGCGCACCTGCATGCCGCCGAGCCCGCGTTCCCTGTCCTGCACGGCGCACTCCATGGCCCTGCGCACATCGTCCCGGCTCAGCGCCTCAAAATGGAACACGCGGCACCTGGACACCAGGGCCGGGGTCATGGACACCAGCGGGTTTTCGGTGGTGGAGCCGATGAACCGGATCTGGCCGCGCTCAATGGCTTCCAGGATACTGTCACTCTGCGCCTTGCTCCAGCGGTGGCATTCGTCCAGGAGCAGAAGCGTTTTCCTGCCCTGGATCAGCTGATTGTCCTCCGCTTCCCGGATCACTTCCCGCACGTCCGCCACACCGGCGGTCACCGCGTTCAGCCGGTGAAACACAGCCTGGGTGTTGTCCGCAATAATCTTGGCCAGTGTCGTCTTCCCGCAGCCCGGCGGGCCCCAGAAGATGGCGGAATTCAGCCGGTCCGCCTCAATGGCGCGCCGGAGCAGGCGGCCCTTGCCGATCAGGGCCTGCTGCCCGAACATTTCATCCAATGTCCGCGGACGCATGCGTTCGGCCAGAGGGGCCAGGCTTGTGTCCATGGATATCATCTCCTCACTGCAGTCCATCGTCATCCGGCGCGTAATCGCAGGAAAGAACCCGGTCAAAGGCAAGGCTCAGCTTCCGCGGCGGACGCAGTACCAGAATATCCACGGCATCCTTTCCGATGGCTTCCACCACCACCCGGCCCTGGCTGAGCCGCCCGTCCGCTTCCATCCACATCATGCGGATGGCACGCTTATGTTCCAGGGAATAACGGAAAAAACGTTCCATCTCACTTCACCCGATACACCTGGGCTTCCAGGTTGTCAAAAATCTTTTCATAGTGCGTTTCCAGCGCTTCCTCATCGATATCGTAGGAAGAGCGCTCATAGGAGGAGACATAGATGTAGTCCACCCCGTATTTCTCCAGCACGTCCGCGTTCCCCGCCGGGTCCGTATAGAAGCGCATGATATCCCAGTCGCGCTCCGCGGTATCAATGCCGTGCCAGTACAGGTACAGGTCCGGCCCGCACACAATCCTGCGCCCGGCAATGGCGGACACGGGATTCAGGTGCTCGCGCCCGGTCAGGAACATGCTGTCCTCTTCGGTATGTTCACGCACATACATGCCCGATTCCACGCTGAGCGCCGAATACGCCTGATAGTCCGACACCAGTTCCCGGGCCAGGGTCAGCACCGGGGCCAGGAACAGGCAGATGCACAGGAACAGGGCCATGACATTGCGGGCCCGTATGCCCTTCATGTGCCGCCAGAGCATGCCCATGTATTCGGCGATGACCATGCACGCCAGAAGATAGGCCAGATAAAAGATCTTGTTGTTGTCATACTCATTGGGCTGGAACCGCACCAGCTCCGCCGCGAGCACCATGGGCAGCATGGCCGCAAGAATCCTGCGCCACTTCGGGTTTCTCTCAAACACGGCGCCCAGCAGGAACAGCACCGGCAGGCCGATATTCTTCACATAGAAGAACAGATAGAAATCGCGCATGCCGTTTCCGCCGGGATTGTTGACCCAGTTGAACTGGAACTGCAGGAAGGATCTGGACGCGTTCCCGTCCAGCTCATGCACCTGGGAGAAGGTGAACAGCACCAGCTGAGGAATGGACAGCGCCGCGGCGATCACGCCGTACAGCGCGTAGGAAAGAAAGATCTTTCTTTTCTCCGCCCCATGGAGAAGATCATACACCATATAGCCCATAGAGCACAGGGCCAGCGCAAGGAATGAGTGGGTATGGATCATCGGAAGCGCACCGCCCCAGATGCCCAGGAGCGCGCGCTCCCGGATGCCCCCGCGCCTGTCCCTGAGCGAAGGATCATACGCGCCGTAAAGCAGGTAGAGACACGGAACCACCATGCAGTAGCCGCCCATCAGCGTGCGCTGGGGCACGAGCAGGTCCGCGATCAGGTTCGACCAGCGCAGATTGTTCGGGTCCGGCTGGTTGGTGGGCGTCATATAATAGCCCTCCATGATCTCCCGCAGCCGGCTTACAATGGTCAGGGACCCGTCCGCCTCATAGCCCGCAGCCTGGTCCAGGTTATACAGGAACCCGAGCCCGCCGTTTAGGAAAAACAGGAGCGTGGCCATGACCACGGCGCGACCGCCCCGGGTCATATCCCTGGCCAGGATCATGACGCCCATGTACAGAAGGCCCATCATGAGCACCGAGGGCACGATAATGGCCGGCTGGATCTCCCAGCCGAACAGGTAGAAGGTAGTGGACAGCGAGTCCGTCAGAAAGGGATAGCTCAGGCGCGTACCCGGAAAGATCGGATACTCCGGCGGGAACTGCGCGTTCCTGAGCCCTGTGATGAATGCCATGTGCATGGACAGGTCGCCGTAGGTGGACTGACCCACATGCCAGGACCCGTCCGCGTCCACGCGGCATACATGCGTATACTGCAGAATCGCGCTGAGCAGGATCAGCGGAACGCAGACCACAAGCATCTGCCGGAAAAGATGCGATTCCCGCTCATCCCACGCCTTTGCCGTGTCCCGGCTCCGCAATGTCCATGCCAGAGCGCACAAGAGGGCCAGCAGTCCAAGGGCCGTCCAGTGGGCGGCCAGGGAAAAGCGCATCGCAAACGCGCACAGGACCGGCAGCCACATCAGGAGCAGAAGCCCCAGGCTCGCCCCGATCCATATTCTTGCCAGCACACTGTGCCTGGGCAGCAGGCAGCGGGACACAAACAGTCCCCCTGCCAGAAACAGCAGCAGATACAAAACTCCCAGCATCCTATCTGGCCTCCTGGCTTTCCTTCTGACTCAGTTCTTCGCGGATCTCCTCCGCGGCCTGCAGGATCCTGCGCATGCGGTGGTTCACGCCGCTCTTGCCCACAGGCTTATCCAGACTTTGTCCCAGCTCCTCCAGGGACATCTCCGGGTGTTCCAGGCGCAGTCTCGCCATTTCCTGCAGCGCGGGCGGCAGCGTATACAGTCCCCGCTGGATGGAGATCAGCTTGATGGCCTCCACCTGCTGCTCGCTGGCGTTGAGCATGCGCTCGGAATTGTGTTCGTCACAGTTGGACGCGCGGTTCGCGTCCGCGCGCATCTGTTTCTTGATCCGGATATTCTCCAGCTCCATCACGGCATTCCCGGCGCCCATCATGGCCAGCGCGTCCGAAATGTCCTGAGCGGACCTGAGCGTGACCACGCTGCTTCCCCGGCGCTCATAGCGCCCCGCCCGGATATTTCCGCGCTCCAGCACTTTTTCCAGGCCCTGGGCCAGGTTTTCATCCGCCACCCACTCCATGAGCCAGGATTTTTCCGGGTTCACCATGGACCCGGCGCCGAGAAAGGCACCCCGCAGATAGGACCTGCGGCAGCAGGACCTGGACATGGAGAAGTAGGGCACCATGCGCCGCAGGGACTGAATGCCGTCCGCGCCGGTGCGCATCATGCCCAGCGCATCCAGCAGCCTTGGCGCGTCCTCGCCGTCCACGGTAAGCACGCAGGTCCGCCTGCCGCCCAGCCGCGCGTGCTCCACCACCTGCAGCGTCGGTGACAGCCCGAGCCCGGTCTTGAGCATGCGGAAGATCCGGCGCGCCAGCGCCGTGTTCTCCGTCTGATACGTTACCGAAAACCGTCCTCCGCCCAGAAACGAAAGGGAGCCGGAAGTCTGCGTCAGCGCTCCCAGCTCCGCCATCAGGCAGCACTGCCTGTCCATGGGCAGACGGATCAGTTCATCTTTTGCCTGAGAAGAAAAGGACATATCTGCCCTCCTGTTCAGTCCATTTCGCCAAGCCAGTGGGCCTGCTCGATGTCCACATCCCGGTGCGTGATGCTGGTCAGGTATCCCTTGTCCTGCAGATCATGCCCGATGGCTTCCGCGATCGCCACGGAGCGGTGCGCGCCGCCCGTGCATCCGATGGCAATCACCAGACGGTGCTTGCCCTCCTCCACATAGTGCGGCAGCAGGAAATCCAGAAGCCCGGTGGTTCGCTCCATGAATTCCCTGGTCACCGCATGCTCCATCACATACTTGCGCACATCCTCGTCCATGCCGGAATGCCGGCACAGCTCCGGGATATAGAAGGGATTGGGCAGAAAACGCACGTCAAACACCAGGTCCGCCGCCCGGGGCAGTCCGCGCTTGAACCCGAAGGACATGACCTCCACCCGGATAGGCGCGTGCTCCTCCTCGCCCACCGAGCGCAGGATGGTGTCCAGCTGCTTCTGCAGGCCCTTGGGCTTCAGGTTCGTGGTGTCAATCAGGTAGTCCGCGCTTTCCCGCAGCGGCTGGAGCATGGACCGCTCCTTGGCGATGGCCTCGGTCAGGCTGACCCGGCTGCCCGCCAGCGGATGCTCGCGCCGGCTTTCCTTGTACCGGCTCACCAGTGTGTCATCGCCGGCTTCCAGGAACAGGATTTCCATCTGATACCCCAGGGAAGAGGCTTCCAGCAGGAGATCCCGCACCTCATGCGCCCCGAAAAAGGCCCAGGACCGCACATCCACGGCCAGTGCCGTCACGGCAAAGTGACTGCTCAGCTTTTCACAGCTTTCCATGAAACTGACCAGCATGTTCGGCGGCAGGTTATCCACGCAGAACACACCGCAGTCCTCCAGATACCGGAGCGCCACCGTTTTTCCGGCACCGCTCATGCCGCTCAGAAGAAGATACCGCATCTTATGCTCCTTTCTCTTCCACCCCGATCACCCGTATTTCCATCTCCAGCTGCACGCCGGTCTTTTCCAGCACGATGCGCTGAACCTCCCGGACCAGCGCCAGGAAATCCGCACTGCTCGTGCCCTGGTTTACCAGGAACCCCGCATGCTTTTCACTGACCCGTGCTCCACCGACCCGCATGCCCTTCAGTCCGCACGCATCCACAAGCCTGGACGCATAGTCATTAGCCGGACGCTTGAACGCGGATCCCGCGCTGGGCTCGTCCAGCGGCTGCTTTTCCGCCCTGCGCCGGTTCAGCTCCGCGGACTGTTCCAGCATTTCCTTCACATTGCCTTCCCGCAGGCAGAACTCGCTTTCCACCACGATCAGGTCCAGATGCTGGAGTGCCGTGGTCCTGTGCCCGAGCTCCAGTTGGCTTCTGTCCAGAACCACCGTATTTCCCTGCGCGTCCAGGCAGGTCACCTGCTTAAGCGTGTCGCCGAGCTCGCCGCCGTAGGCGCCGGCGTTCATCACGGTTCCCCCGCCCACGGAGCCCGGAATCCCGGACGCAAACACAAGCCCGTCCAGGCCCTGCTCCATGGCATACCGGGCAAGCTGCGGCAGAAGGCAGCCGGCCTGACACCGGACCGTGTCATGTTCGCGCGACACGGAGGAAAAGTTTCTGCCCAGATGCACCGTGACCCCCGGAATCCCGCCGTCCAGTACCAGCAGATTGCTGCCATTGCCGATCACGGTCAGGGGAAGTTCCATCTCCCGGGCTTTCCGGATCACCTGTTTCAGCGTTTCAGGAGAATCAGGCTCCACCAGCAGTTCCGCCGGTCCGCCCAGTCTGAGGGTTGTATACCTTGCCATGGGCACCTGCTCCCGGAAAACAGCCGTAGTCTCTCCGGCGAGAAAGCGCGTCATTTCCCCGATTCTGTCTGACATGTTTCCCCTCCTCTCCCTTTCTGAAATTGTACAGCAAACTTTCCGCTCCCGCAACGCAGAACAGCCCTGTCACGCATGCTTCCTGCCAACTTTTACACCCAAAGACGTGCATCCTGGACATACCGGGCTCCGATGCTGTGAGCAGAATGCTGCCGCCTGACGGGAACATGTCTCCGGACTTCTGATTTCGGGTTTCTCTCTGCTTCCCACAGCCGCTTCTTCTGCTGTCAGGCATATACCTGAGGCAAAAAATCTCCAATTATTCAAAAAACTGCCATCCTGTTCCTCTCCGGCGTATCATACAGGTGTGAGGAGCAGTAAAGCTTCTCTCACAGAAAGAAAGTCTGCAGGACTGAAAGGAAGATACCCGATGATGGACATGCAGAAGAATACGGACCGGAGCGCAGTGGAAATGGAACTGGATGAACTGATGAACGTCAGCGGCGGCGTGCCTTCTCTGGAGACGCAGAAGCGTGCGCTGATGAACGAGATGCGCAGCGCAAAAGCGTCCGGCAAGACCTTTGATGAATGGCTGGATTCCATCCCCGGCGGCGAAAGGATCCCGGAAGCTTCTGCGGTCAGAGATGCCCTGGAGCGCAAGTGGAAGTATATGTAAACACGCATTTCTGACAGGCTTCACGGTTGTGAAGTCTGTTTTTTTCTTTCAGAAACAGGACGCGTGAACAATTCTGCGGTCCCGAGTCGGCCGCAGCAGAATCCACTTTGGTCACGCCCTGTCCGATGGACAGGGCCGGAAGGGTGTGATACCATGCAGGAAACACCTGAAAACTGCGGGCAGCCCGCTTTTCACTCCGGGCCGGCTCCCCAGGGAGGCAGAATCATGAAACATATCGACATCAACTGTGATCTCGGCGAAAGCTTCGGCGCATACATTCTGGGGAACGACGCAGACATTCTTCCCCTGATTTCCTCCGCTTCCATCGCCTGCGGATTCCATGCCGGGGATCCCCTGGTCATGGACCGCACAGTCAGGGCAGCCTCCGATCTGGGACTGACCATCGGCGCGCATCCCGGCTATCCGGATCTTGCCGGGTTCGGACGCAGGAACTTGGACATGACGCCTTCGGAGCTGGAAGCCGCCATGGTCTATCAGATCGGCGCGCTTCAGGCCTTCTGCGTACGATATCACACGCGTCTTTCCTATGTGAAGCCCCACGGAGCGCTCTACAACACCTGCGCCGTGAACCCCGAGTATGCCCGTACAATATGCCGCGCCCTCGCCTCCCTGAATCCCGCGCCTGCCCTGATGGGGCTCAGCGGCTCTGTCATGATCAAGGCTGCCCGGGAAACAGGCCTTAAGACCGTAAGCGAAGTCTTTGCGGACCGCGCATACCGCCCTGACGGCACGCTGGTCAGCCGGCGCGAACCCGGCAGCGTGATCCATGACCCCGACGCAGTGGCGGACCGCGCCCTGGCCTTTGCGGAAAGCGGAAGTGTGCGCGCATCCGACGGCTCCCTTCTGCACCTGGAAGCCGACTCCATCTGCATTCACGGCGACACCCCGCAGGCACTGGAGAACGCCAGGAAGATCCATGACCGCCTGACCGCGGCCGGTTTCCGGATTCAGTCGCCGCTTCAGGAGGCGGTCTCATGAAGCCCGAGATGCTCTGGGAAAATGATCTGTGTCTTTCCCTGCGCCTCACCCCCGGCCTGACGCTGGAGCATGCCCTGCAGGTGCATGCCATGGACTCTGCCCTGGTCCGCTCCGGCCTTCCCTATATCCGCGCCCGGGTTCCCTCCTACTGCACGCTGATGCTTCACCTGCGTCCCGACATGCCGGGCATGCATGAGGTGGAACAGGACATACATCAGGTGCTGGCAACTGTCCCGGAAGAGCATGCGGAGCGCGAACTGGACTGCATGGACATCCCCGTGTGCTATGATCCCGCCTTTGCCCCGGACATGGAACAGGTCATAAAGGCCACCGGGCTTGACCGGGCCGAGGTCATCCGCAGGCATACAGCCCTTCCCCTGTATGTATGCATGCTGGGGTTTCTCGCCGGGTTTCCGTACCTGCTCGGCATGGATCCCACGCTTGCCTGTCCCCGGAAGGATCAGCCGGCCCTGCGCATCCCGGGCGGAAGCGTGGGCATTGCCGGCAGGCAGTCCGGCATCTATCCCGTGGAAAGCCCCGGCGGCTGGCAGATCATCGGGCGCACCCCGCTGACCCTGTTCAGTCCGGACAGGTGCCCCGCGGCGCTCCTGAAGAGCGGCATGCTGGTCCGCTTCCGCGCCATTGACGGGGACGAGTTTGCGCGTATCCAGGAAAAGGGCATTGCTTACATGCCCGACATTGCCCGGGAGGTGATCCCATGATCGAAGTGATCTCCGGCGGTCTGCTCACCACGGTGCAGGATCAGGGGCGCTTTCTTTCCATGTCGGACGGCCTGTCCTCCTGCGGCTGCATGGATCCGCTGTGCGCGCGCATGGCGCTCATGCTCACCGGCGCCGGAGAGGACGCGGCCCTGCTGGAAATGACGCTGCAGGGCGCGGTCATATGTTTTCACCGGGAAGCCCTGTTCGCGCTCACCGGCGGCGAGGCGGATTTTTGTCTGGATGATGTGCCTGTGCCCATGAACCGCACGCTTTCGGCCCGGCCGGGCCAGGTCCTGTCCATCGGCGCAGTTTCCCTTGGCATGCGCTGCTATCTCTCCGTTTCCGGCGGAATCGATGTACCGCCTGTGCTCGGAAGCCGCAGCACAGACCTGAAGAGCCGTCTGGGCGGATACCTGGGCCGGAAGCTGCAGGCCGGCGACCGGCTCCGTTTCCTGCCATCCACGCTTCCCTGGCACGGCATGTTCCCGCCGCCTCCGCTGCCCGCACCCGGCGAAGTGACCACGCTCCGCTGCATGCCGGGTCCGCAGCATGCCCTGTTCTCCCCGGAAGCGCTTGCCGCTTTCAGCAAAAACATCTACACCGTCTCGCCCGACAGCGACCGCATGGGCATTCGCTTCCATGGGACTGCCCTGCCCGGGCAGGTTTCCGGGAGCATGATCACCGAGGGCGTCACCATGGGCACCATTCAGCTCCCGCCATCCGGCCTGCCCATTCTCATGATGGCCGACCACCAGACCACCGGCGGGTATCCCAAGATCGCCGCCCTCATCTCCGCTGACCTGCATCTGGCCGCGCAGCTGCGTCCCGGGGACGCCTGCCGCTTTCTCCCCGTCACCGCCGATGAAGCGGAACAGGCGCGGCTTGAACAGAAGCTTCAGCCCGTCCCCGTTTCCCCGCCCCGCCGGTTCCATATCTGCATAAACGGCCACGCATATGACGTGACCGCCCAGGAAATAACCTGCTAGTGCCTGCACAGCCGTGCAGGCTTTTTGCATGGAAAAAGCCGGCCTTTCCGGCCGGCAGGGATTACAGAAGGAAGTAGCAGGCAGTGAGCATGGACCAGTAGTCATCCGTGTCATAGATGACCCGGTTGTGCTCCTCCAGACGGCAGCCCGGGAAATAGGAGTTCTTCACCGCCGCCTTGTGCTCGCGGTAACTCACCGCGAGATGGAAATGCTCCGGAAGTGTGATCCGCGCTTTTGACAGATCCTCGCGCAGGGCGGCTTCGCTTTCCTCCCGGATCAGCCGGTGCGCCTTTGCGGGCGCCATGCACCTGGCAATGCCGCCGCGTCCGTCCTTCACCGCCACGCAGTGCAGCAGGGGATGCAGTGCCCGGCTGTCCTCCACCAGCGTTCTGTCACCGGCGAGGAACACGGTGGGCACGCCTTTCATGGCGCAGGCCCAGGAATAGACCAGGAACTCGGAGCAGGGCATGCCGTTCATGGTGACTTCCGTGGTCTTGGTGGACATGGTGTGCGACAGCGGATTCCCGTAGCGTCCGGCTGCCGCGTGCCAGCCCACAAACATGGCCGCGTCAAAGGATTCGTCGATCCCGTCCACCATGCTCATGGGGCTTCCGCTCCATCCACGGAGAAGTTCCACACATTCCGGCATTTCAAAGGGATCAATATTCAGCGCGGAGTCATGCGCGTCATTGATCACGATTTCCGTGGCCCCGGCCGCGATGGCGCCTTCCACGGCTGACTTCACTTCCAGCGTCATCTCCCGTGCCGCCGCTTCATAGCCGATCTTTCCTCTGACTGTTTCATCCCAGTTTGCTGTAAACGCGGTTCCCTCAATGTCCGCACTGATAAAGACCTTCATATGCCGCCGCCTTTCATGGTTTGATAAGCGGAGTATACCCTGTCTTCCCGGTGCGCACAAGTAAGCCCCGGCACTTTCCCGGTATGTACGTGCACGATTGACAAAAGCCCGGGGCTCAGTTTACCATATGCTCAGATATTTTCCTGACAACTGCACCCCCTGGACCCTGCAAAGGACTGTGAAAACATGAAGCGCACCTCAAGACTTCCTGTAAGCCATATTCATTTCCGCCGGTCCGTGATCCTGATGCGGATCATTCCGGTGCTTTTCCTCATGTCTTTTCTGCTGACCCTTCTTCCTGCCTCCGCCCGGACAGAAGCTGCGGAGAAAACGATGACGGTCATGGTCTACATGACAGGAAGCAATCTGGAAAGCCTGTACGGCTCCGCCACGGATGATCTCGCGGAAATGCAGGCGTCCGGGTTTGACGCGGAGCAGATCAACCTGCTGGTCATGACAGGCGGCAGCCGGGAATGGAAGAACGCGCTCCCGGATGACGAGAACACCATTCTCCGCTTCTTTGCGCGCAAGGGGGAAATCCACTACCGCGTCGAGGATACCCTGGCATCTTCCAATATGGGCGATCCCGGCACCCTGCGCTCTTTTCTCGATTATGCCGCGGAGCACTGTCCTGCCGAAAACTATGCCCTGATTCTCTGGGACCACGGGGCCGGCCCGGTAAACGGCGTATGCTGGGATGAACAGAGTAGCGGGGATCACCTGACCATTCAGGAGCTGACCTCCGCCCTTTCAGACAGTCCCTTTTCGCAGAAAAAGCTTGCCTGGCTCGGGTTTGACGCCTGCCTCATGAGTTCTGTGGAAGTGGCCCGGGCACTCGCGCCCTATGCGGAGTACATGATTGCCTCCCAGGCTGAGGAGCCGGCCACCGGCTGGAACTATGCCTTTCTCAAGGGCCTTGAGGACGATGCCGACGGCGGGGAAACGGGAAAGCGCGTTGTGGACAGCTATTTCGAAGTGGATACCGATGCCTGGGCGGACATGACCATGGCCTGCACCAGGCTTGACGCCGCGCAGGCCATTGAAGACGCCATGGACTCCATGTACGGGGATCTGGCCGCAAAACTGAACCGCTCAAGCTTCAGCCGTCTGGCCAGGCTGCGCCAGACAGCCACGGATTTCGGCCGCGGCATCTCCTCCTCCGGCAGCAGCACCGGCTATGACCTGGCGGACCTTGTCTCCCTGTGCACCAGCTACGCCCCGGAAGCGCCCGAGGCCTCGGAAAGTGTCCGCAAGGCCGTGGAAAGCGCGGTGATCTATGCGCGTTCCAGCCGGGAAGACTGTTTCGGCCTGAACGTCTACCACCCCTTCCGGAATCCGGTACGGTTCCGGGAGGAATGGCAGGCCGCCTATGCCGCGCTGGGCTTCTGTCCGGGGTACACCGCCTATGTGGACACCTACGGCCGGATCATGTCCGGGGACATGCTGGTGCGCTGGAATCAGCTGACGGATATTTCCGCGGAATCGTCCATGGTCACCCTGAATCTTACAGAGGAACAGGCGGAGAACCTGAGCAGCGCAAGGCTTGTGGTCCTTGCCCGCAATCCCTTTGATTTTTCTGATGAAGCCTATTTCCGGGTGTTTTCCACCGCGGACGTGAACATAAGCGGCACCCGGCTTTCCGCCTGGTATGACGGCACCTGCCTGCAGGCGCTGAATGAGGCGGGCTATGACACGCTCACCGGCGCCATTTCCTACCGCGTGACAGAAGACGGAACCTATATTGTGCCCCTGTATCCCTTTGACGAAAACGGCCAGCGCGTGGCAGATCCCATCTGGGCCGAGTATGAAATGGACGCATCCGGCGTGCTTCACCTGAAAGGATACGCGGTCTTTGACGCCATGACCGGCATGCTCTCCCGCAGGGCAGCCATTGATCTTGACGATTTTGCGGGCATCACCTTCCTGAATGAATACAGGAACCTGACAAGGAACGAATACGGTGAGATCCTGGCCTTTGACGACTGGGCAGAGGATACGCACCGGGACACCCAGTGGAAGGCCAGAACGGATGCGGACCGCACCCGGTTCCTGCCAAGCTTCGCCCTGGATGCTTCCCACGCGGAAAGCCTGTACGCTGCCTATGAGCTGACCGACACCCAGGGCAGTTACTGGATGTCCGAGCTGGTACCCCTGGACCAGGGCGGCATGTCATTCTATCAGCCGGACCTTTCCGTTGCCGCAGGCCTTGCGGGTACCGGCGCTGCCCTGGAATACCTTCCGGAAAGCCATTCCGCGCTTGTGAGCCTTTCCCTGACCAATGTGTCCGGTCAGGCGCAGTCCTATATGCTGAAAGGATCCGTCCATGACGACGACACCTTCAGCGGGCTGAAGGCAAACGGCCGGGACATTGCCGTTCACATGCAGTGGCTCCTGACCGGAGACGACGGGGCACTTGTGCGTGAGCCTTTCCGGATACAGGTGGAAAACGGGCAGACCGCCTATCTGCTCTTTGAGCTTGACGCGCAGACCATGAAGGATTTTGACCCGGAAGAACGACTTGAGGAGATCACCGGTGCCCTTTATGTGTCCGGAGCGGAGGATGACCTGGGGAGCAGCATGGAATTTCTGATCCGCACGGATGTTCCTCTCCATGCCCTGCTGACTGAAAACGCGGACGCACCGGACAGTGTTCCGGCATCCCCTTCCTGTGAGCTTGTCATGCCTGCCCTCAGCGGAAAGGCATTCAGCGGAGCCGGGCTTGCGGCGCTGCGTCCCGCGGAAAGCGCTGAAAACAGCCGGCTGATCGTGAGCCTTGCGCTGAAAAACACTACCGACACGCCCATATCGTTCCTGATCCATGACATGACACTCAACGGCGTTCCCGTGCAAGGGTCTGCCATGAGCACAGAAGGAACCGGTGAAATCAGCCCGGATACACAGAAGCGCACCCTGGCGCCGGGTGAAACCGGATCCGCCAGCGTAAGTCTGAAATACGAGGACGTGATGCAGCTCATGCCGGATGTCTCCGTGCAGGACATCGGCTTAACGCTCAGCGTCCAGCAGATTGAAGCGGGCACGTCCCAAGTCCTGTCCACGCTCCCCCTGCATTTCGGCACAGACATTTCCCTGGAAGACTTCTATTCCGAAGCTTCTGTCCTGCCGCCCCAGGAGCTGGTGGACCTGGGCCGGGCATCCCATGCACTGGATGCCTCCTCAGCAAAGATGCTGCTGGACACGGAAAAGTGCTGTCTCAGCCTGCAGGGCATGTGGCTCATGGGCCGGAGCATGGTCATGCTGCTGGAGGCGGAAAACCGCACATCTTCCGGCCTGAATCTGTATCTCGGCCAGGCGGGCATGGACGGCATGCCGGCGGTGATCGGACAGAGCCGGGACACTTACGCGCTGGTGCGCAACCGGCGCTGTGAAGTGCTCGGCCTCACTGCATCCCCGTGGCCCGTGGGCACCGGTGTGAACCAGACAGTACATGCCGGGGAGAAAACCCGCTTCTACGTCTCCATTGCTCCGGAAAGCCCGGAACAGACAGAAGTCCGGGAGCTGAGCTTTCACGCGTTTCTCTACGACACAGCCAGTCCGCTGGACTGCCTGTACACGGATGCCATCCGCATTGCCACCGACGAGCCGGCCCCGCTGCAGGAAGACCTGATGGGCTTTGCTGAGGCCGGGGACTTTCAGGTCCGGGCCGGCCAGGGAGTGCTTCCGCCTCCGGCGAAGATTCTCTCTGAAACCGGTTTCACGCTGCCCGATCCGCTGCCCGCGCCTATACGGCTGACTCTGACCCCCGGGGAAGGTGAAAAAGTTCAGGCCGGATACGCGGCCATATTCCGCCGGGTATCCTCGGATGCGGAGCTTGCAGGCATGAACATTCTCAACACCACGGACATGCTGACAGGCGGCCCCAGGATTTCCTTCAGCCATGGACACGCCTGGCTGATCTATGAAGCCTATGTCATGCTCGACCCGGACAGTGACGGCACCGCTTCCGCCCTTTACCCCATGGTCCGGCCCGTGCTGGAGACCGGGAGCGAGCGCATGCCCATGGTTATCGCCGACACCTTCCTTCAGGACAGCCGCCTGGAAATCATCCAGAGCGGCGGGCATCTGTCGCTGCTTTCGGGTACATTCCCGGGAGCCGTGCTGGGCGGGGGCATCGGGTCCATCACCCTGGAAATGGACATGAATACCCGATCCGGCAGAATGACCTCCATGAAGCAGGCCGGAGACGACTATGCCGCCCTTGCCGGCATGATCGCCCAGCATGCCAGCCTCATTCCCGAAGACACATCACCGGAGGAGATCGGACGGTTCCTGAACGGCGACGCCCCCGGCACTGTGCTGAACCAGGTGCTGTATCTCGGGGACGGCAGCGTACAGCTTACAGCCGAGCCGGTCACGGACCCGGAACAGCTTGTGGTCGCGTTCCTGTATCTGACCACAGACGGATTCCTGCGCTGCACACAGCCCTGTCCCCTGCTTTCCTTCCCTGCCGAATAAGCCACCACGGAAAACATCTGAGGCGAGGACACAAAACCCGTGACAAGCCCCTTATTCTATGCTAGAATGTTCACGTTTTCATGCTCTGCATGAAATCCCGCTGTTACCACGCCTGCCGGCGGGTACTTTTCCCGCATCTGACAGGCCTTACATGGTTGAGAGGTTATATGAGAATCGCTATTTCTGCTGACAGTACCTGCGACCTCCCAAGGGAGTTATGTGAAAAGTATCAGGTTGCCATTTCTCCTCTTAGCATTCTGAAGGATGGTCAGAGCTTCAAGGACCAGCTGGAAATCACACCGGCACAGGTCATTGAAGCCGCGGAGCACGGCAGCCATATCACGACGTCCGCCGTCAATGTTTCCGAATACGAACAGCTCTTCAGATCCCTTATGTCGGACCATGATGCGGTCATTCATTTCTCGCTGGGCGCGGAGTTTTCCACTTCCTACGCCAATGCCTGCGTTGCTGCCCGGCCCATGGAACAGGTGCACGTGATTGACACGCGCAATCTGCATACCGGAAGCGCGCTTCCCCTGCTCCGTGCCTGTGAGATGGCCGCGGAAGGAGCGGAGCTGGGCGACATCCTGCTGGAGGTCAGCCGGATCATTCCCCGGGTATGCGCCGGTTTCCTGACCACGGACATTGAATATCTGCGCAAGGGCGGCCGCTGTTCCAGCGCCGCTGCCTTTACGGCCCGGATCATGGGCATCCGCCCGTCCATTGACCTGATCGACGGCAAAATGGAGATGGGCCGCAAGTACCGCGGAAGCCTCGAGCACTCCCTCAAGCATTACCTGAAGGACCGTCTCTCGGATCCCGCGGCGGACCTGAGCCGCGCCTTTGTTTCCCACACCGTCTGCGACCCCAAGGCGCTGGACACGTTCCTCAGTCTGGTCCGGGAGTATTCCCCGTTCAAGGAAATCATCCTGGCGGACGCCGGATGCGTGATCTCCGCCCACTGCGGACCCGGTACCTTTGCCGTCTTCTATATGCGCAAGGGCTGAAATCCTGCCATATGGCGCTCTCTCCGGAGAGCGCTTTTTGTTTTGCTCTTCCGACTGCCGGCATGGAAAAAAAGGCGCCGGAGCATGCGCTCCGACGCCTTCATTCAGTTACGGGAATTATTCTTATTCCGCGTTCACGGAAACGATACGGCCCTGGCCGTAAGGATTCTCATATCCTTCGCCCACAACGCCGCCCAGGGTCCCGGTGATGTAATCGATGAGCACCTGGTTGTCCAGCTTCACGGATTCCTGCAGCACCTTGGCGCCACGGAACATGGTGTAGCCATCGCCTTCATCCAGCAGCTGATAGTTATGGGAAGCCAGCTTGTAGATCTTTTCGGGATCAATGGGTTCGCCCTTCACCAGCACGTTGCGCACGCGGCGTTCCATGGTCTCGTCAATATGATCGAACATCTTGTTCTCATCCTGTACGCAGGGAGTGGGAATGGTAGCGTCCACTTCCATGGTCAGGCCGGCCACATGGTCAAATCCGCCGAACTCGCCGGGCAGGGAGTGCACGGACCATTCCAGAGCATCCAGCACCTGCTGGCCGGTCACTTCGATCACGGTCAGGCTGTTGCCGAAGGGATGCACGCGCAGAATGTCATTCAGGGTCAGATCGCCGGCAGGCAGCTGCACACGGATACCTCCGCCGTTGACAAACGCGATGTCGGCTTCACCGGACTGATCCAGATACGCGTCGGCGCACAGGTCGCCCAGGTTGGTCTCAGTATTGCGGATAATGCGGACGGGCTTGCCGTCAGAGGTGAAAGCGGTGGGATCGTTGATGATCAGGTCCACAGCGGTCTTGGCCACCACGGTATTGAGCTTCTCATCCAGAACAGCCATCTGAGCGGCGACAGCTTCGGAACCCACGTTATTCAGAGCCAGGAGCTTGGAAGCGGGGATATCGGAACCCCAGCCGAACAGTTCAGACTTGATGCTGCCATCGGTTCCGATGGTCAGTGCGCCGATGTGACCGAACTTCGTGCCGCAGCCAGAACGGACGACATCCTTGCCTTCCTTGTTCTGCATAACCACCTGATCGGTGTCGTGGCTGTGTCCGTCAAGCCAGGCATCAATGCCGGTGGTGTTGGCGATCACTTCGCTGTACATCCAGGGAGAGCACTCGGACTCGTTGCCCATATGGCCCAGCACGATCACGTAGTTCGCGCCTTCTGCGCGGACTTCGTCCACAGCCTTCTGCACGGCTTCGTACAGAGACGCGCCGGTCTCGTCCTGCAGGAATCCATAGATGAACTCGCCGTTCTCATTCATGAAATACCGGGGAGTGGAGGAACGCAGCGTCATGGGAGTGGTCACGCCCACAAAGCCGAACTTCACGCCGTCGATTTCCTTGATGATCCAGGGCTGGAAGACCAGTTCGCCTTCCTTGTTGAAGTTGCAGCTGATGTAGGGGAAATTTGCCTTTTCAGCCAGCTTCAGGAAGTTGTCCATGCCGTAATCGAATTCATGGTTGCCGGGGATGGCAATGTCGTATCCGACAGCATTCATGATGTCGATGATGGCTTCACCGGAGGTCATGGTGCCGATGGGTTCGCCCTGGATGGCATCGCCGTCATCCACGAGCAGCACATGGTTGTCAGCAGACAGTGCATCCTTCACGGCAGTCAGGCCGGCATAGCCCCAGCCCTGATCCACACCGCAGTGCACGTCAGAGGTGAACAGAATCACCAGGTTCTTTTCCAGCGCAGGAGCGGCCGCCTCCTCTGCAAACGCAGTGCAGGACAGCAGCATGGCCAGAGTCAGGATAATTCCGATAAGCTTCTTCATAAAACCCACCTCATTTCCAAGTTGTATTAGGGGTAACAACAGCAGAAGAATTATATCAAACCTGAACCGTGAAATCAACGCAATCGCAGCCTCAGTGCACAAAACGCGAAAAAAAGCACTCCCCTGCCCTCAGGCAGAGGAATGCGCATTTGCATCAGAGGGGACGGATCAGAATCAGGGGCGTGAGCTCCCCGCCCTGTCCGGAAGGATTGTCCTTCATGGCGTCCTGGATCTGGTCATCGGTGAGCGGGAAATCCGTGCACTTGCCCAGCTGGTTCTGGTCGATGTCATTGGCATCCATCAGCACCACGGGAATTCCCGTCTTCTTTTCCAGATCGTCGCACAGTTCCACAGGATTGTCATTGTTGATCAGTGCCAGTTCCTTGTAGCGGTCAAAGGCGGAACGGAAATAGAAGCCGTCAATGCCGGCCACGCCCTTTCCGCAGATCTTGTAGAACAGGCCGTGCACGCCAAAGGGCCGGGTCACCGCGGAAACCGCGGAGGCCAGTAGCACGCGCGGAACTCCGCACATGTCGATGGTGAGCTGCATCTTGTAGGGCTCATGCATGCCCACGCCGGTGGAATTGATGCCGGCATGCCGGGACAGGAGCTTTGCCCAGAACCCGGGATGCACTTCATCCTTGGTCTTTACGTTTTTCGTGCACATGGCCATGACCTTGGCTCCGAAAGCCAGCACATCGCCGGGACGCGAAATGGGAAGCACGTATTTTTTCACCAGTTCCGCCTGGTCTTCCCCGACTTCCACAAAATGGGTGTGGATGGCATAGCGGTCATACCTGCGTCCATCCCTTCCCGTAATGGTTCCACGGTCAAAATATTCCACGCCGTTTTCCACACGGCGCTGTTCTTCCAGATTCCGACTGTCGCTGCCTGACATATGCGCACTTCCATTCAAAAAGACTGACCAATGACGGCCGGGACTGATTGTAACACCCATGTTCCGGCTGTGTCAATTTCCGCCCGTCAGAAAAGGCACCCCGGAAATCCGGAGTGCCTCTGCATGGCTTTTGCGTTCCTTAGCGGATCAGGGTGATGTTGCGGAACACGCTGACCAGCGTATTGGCCACGGTGGACATGGTCTTGATGAAAATGTCCAGAGCCACGCCCACAACGTCCTTGCGGGTGTCGCCGATGGTGTCGCCGGTAACGGCTGCCTTGTGGGCAGGCGTTCCCTTGCCATGGCCCTTCAGGGCGCCGCTCTCGATATACTTCTTGGCATTGTCGAAAGCACCGCCGGAGTTGCCCATGAACAGGGCGCGCGGAATGGCCACGATGGTGGCGCCGATGAGCAGGCCGCCCACGAAGTCCACACCGAACACGAAGCCGCCGACCACAGGAATGATCATGGCCAGGATGGACGGAACCAGCATCTTCTTCAGAGCCTGCTTGGCCGCCAGCTCGATCATGCGGTTGTAGTCCGGAGTCTTCTTGCCGGCCAGCACTTCGGGCGTCAGCTGCTTGTCGCCTTCGTCAGCCATGAGCTTGGCGCTCTCAATGGTGTTGTCGGTGAGCATGGCGGAGAAGTATTCCACCAGGGCGCCGCCGATGATGGCGCCGGCCACGACGGTGAAGCTTGCGATATTCAGCGTCATTTCCGCGGAATAGTTGCCCACATAGGAAACGATCAGGGACACGGTGGCAAACGCGGCGGAACCGATGGCAAAGCCCTTGCCCACGGCAGCGGTGGTGTTGCCCACAGCGTCCAGCTTGTCGGTGATGACACGCACGTCAGGAGACAGATGGCAGCTCTCGGCCAGACCGCCGGCGTTGTCGGCAATGGGTCCGAAAGCGTCGATGGAAACGGTGGCGCCTACGAAGGCCAGCATGCCCAGAGCAGCAATGGCAATGCCGTAGGTGCCGGCCAGCTTGCCGGACACAAACAGCGCGATACCGATGACCAGAACGGGCAGGAGCGCGGAGCGGGAACCAATGGCGTCGCCCTTGGTCACCACGAAAGCCTCGCCTTCAGGCGCGATCTCAGCCAGCTCACGGGTGGGCTTGTATTCGGTGGACGTGTAGTACTCGGTGATGGAACCGATGGCCACGCCGCTGGCAATGCCGAGCACGGCGCACAGCCACGGGCTCACCCATCCGGCCACCCAGCCATAGGTGTCCTTCAGGACCGAGCCGTCCACCTTGCTGAAGATGATGTAGGCACCGCCAAGGCCCAGCACCAGCGTGATGCCGGCGGAGAACCAGGTGGCAAGGTCCAGTTCACGGGAAGGATTGTCGCCCATCTTCTTCACGGCCGCATACACAAGGCCCAGCAGGCAGCCCAGAAGGCCCAGGCCTGCCAGAACCACGGGGAAGGCGATGGTGGCGTTGAAAGCAGCTTCCAGGCCTTCAACAGCCGCGGCGGAATGCCGCTGATACAGGATCACGCCGATCATCAGGGAAGCGGACACGGTGGCAACAAAGGACTCCAGAAGGTCGGAGCAGTTGCCGGCGATATCGTTGACGTTGTCGCCGATGAAGTCAGCGATGACGTTCGGTACGCGGGAGTCATCCTCGGGCAGGTCATTGCGGACCTTGGCCAGAATATCGGCGGAAATGTCCGCGGCCTTGGTGTAGTTGCCGCCGGCCACACGGTTGAACATGGCCACCAGCGAACAGCCGAGGGAGTAGGTGGAAATACGCATGATGGAGGCATTCACGCCGTCCAGGGTGGCGATCAGGCCGCCGCCGGGGGCATCATGACGCACGTTCCCGAAGATCAGGATCACGGCCAGAAGGCCCAGCAGACCAAAGGCCTGAACGGAAAGACCGGAAATCGAACCGCCGCACAGGGCTACCTTGACGGTTTCCCCGATGGACTTGGTTTCACGCGCCTTGTTGGCCGTGCGCACATTGGCATAGGTAGCGGAGCGCATGCCCAGCACGCAGACCACGGAGCTCATCAGAGCGCCGATCAGGAAAGTGATGCCGGAAGTCTTTTCCACGAAAAGACTGAACACCAGCGCAAGAACGGCCACCACAATCACGATGGTCCTGTATTCCGTGCGCATGAAGGTATTGGCACCGCTGCGAATGATTCCGGCCATCTCTACCATTTCCTGGGTACCTTCAGGCATATTGCGGATGCGCTGATAGTTCCAGAAAACATAGCAGATGGTGGCTGCGATCACACAAAGTATGATAACAAGCCAAGCAGTAGACATAAAAAGACCCTCCATCCTGAAAATGTAGTCATGGTTTTCCCGGTTTGTCATTCCTGGGATAAATCGACCACATTTTATACGTTTTCCTGTGGTTCGTCAACTCTGTTCCAAGAGTCCCGAAAAGCTTCTCCATGGCATGTGCCAGGCACCGGCCGGGAAAAAACTTCCCGGACAGGCCCCGGAACTATTGAGATTTTTCCGGAGATGTTCTATGCTGAAGCTGTACTTACAATATGAGATGGGTGGGATTTTCCGATGCACAAACCACACAAATGCCTCGCACTTCTGTCTGTTCTGGTTTTGTTCTTATGCATCACCGGAACCGCTGCGGCGGATCTTACCGCAGAGGAATACGCGCATCAGGCCTTTATCGTTCCCACCCGGTTTGCAGGCAAGACGGTGATTCTGCATTCCAATGACGTGCACGGCGCCATTGAGGGCTACGCCTTCATGACGGAACTGCGCAGCGAGATCGAGGCCAAGGGCGGCGAGGTCATCATGGTGGACTCGGGCGACTTCAGCCAGGGCAGCATCTACGTGAGCACCTCCAAGGGCCATGCCGCCGTGGAAATGATGAACACCGCGGGCTATGACGTGGTCAGTCTGGGCAATCACGAGTTTGACTACGGCTACGCACAGCTCATGGAAAACCTGGCCGACGCCCGTTTCAGGACGGTCTGCTCCAATGTGATGCTGGATGAAACCGGCGCGCCCATTCTGGATCCCGCCACTGTCATCACCACATCCTCCGGCCTGAAGCTCGGGTTTGTGGGCATCACCACGCCGGAAACCGTCAACAAGGTCAACCCCGGACTCATCCATGAGATCAGCTTCCCCGCTTCCACCGCCTTTTACGCGTCTGTGCAGTCCGCCGTGGACAGCCTGACGGACGCGAACCTGATCATCGGCCTCAGCCATCTGGGCATGGACGAGGCAAGCGCGGAGCTTGGGTACCGGGCCATTGACCTGTACAACAACGTGTCCGGTTTTGACATGCTCATTGACGGCCACTCCCATACCGTCATGACAGGTGCAGAAGGCGGCGAGCCCATCCAGTCCGCCGGCTCCGGCTTTCAGTATATCGGCGTGATCGTCATTAACAACGAGACGGCGCAGATCGAAAACCATTACCTTGTCTCCACCGCGGGCCTCCAGAATGATCCGGAGGTCGCGGCCGCGGCCCAGGAAATCATGGACAGCGTGGACGCCCAGTTCAATACGGTGTTCGCCACCTCCGAAGTCCTGCTCAGCGGCGAGGAAAACCCCGGCTGCAGGACTGAGGAAACGAACCTGGGCGACCTCATCACCGATGCCATGGTCTGGACCATGATCCGCACCGGCGGCACTGACCAGGTGGATGCCGCCCATGTGGTCGGCATCATCAACGGCGGCGCACTGCGCGCCTCCATTAAGCCCGGCGACATTACCATGCGTGAAATCAACACGGTGCTCCCCTTCGACAACACCATCGCCGTGGTCTATGTCACCGGTGCCGAGCTTCTGGAAGCGCTGGAAGCCTCCACCTTTGCCACGCCCCAGCCCCTGGGCAGCTATCCCCAGACCTCCGGCCTCACCTTCACCCTGGACACCACCCGGCCCTATGCCCAGGGCAGTATGTACAGCATTGACGGAAAGGAATCCGGCTATTACGCACCCGCCTCCATTGAGCGCGTGACCATCACCTCCGTCAACGGCACCGCCTTTGATCCCGAAGCCCTGTACGCCGTGGTCACCAACAATTACTGCGCGGCCGGCGGTGACACCTACAATATCTTCAACCGTGCCATCAGTGAGGGCTCCGGCTTTGACAGCGGCATGTTCCTGGGCGAAGCCTTGGTGGACTATATCACCAGTGTCCAGATGGGCACCATCACAGCGGAAGCCTACGGCGAGCCCCGTGGCAGCCAGACCCAGATCCGCTGATCCCATTTAGGACGGAGACAGATGCCTGTCCCCGTCTTTTTTCATGCAGAAAAACGGCACCGGAGCGCTTGTTCAGCCCCGGTGCCGTCTGCTTCTGCTTACAGATCCAGCATTTTCTTGATGCTCTCGATTTTTACGGACAGTGCCATGATCTTTGCCGCCACTTCCAGGTCCTCCAGGGACGGGAAAGACGGAGCGATACGGATGTTCGTGTCCAGAGGATCCCTGTGATAGGGATAGGTGGAGCCCGCGGGCGTCAGCACCACGCCGGCTTTCTTGCATCTTGCGATGATCTTTGCCGCGCAGCCGGGCAGGGAATCGAAGGAGATGAAGTACCCGCCCAGCGGCTTGGTCCAGGTGCCCACATTCAGGCCGCCCAGTTCCTCCTCAAAGATCTTTTCCACCATTTCAAACTTGGGCCGCAGGATTTCCGCGTGCCTGGCCATGTGCTCCCGGATGCCGTTCAGATTCTTGAAGAAGCGGACATGACGCAGCTGGTTCACCTTGTCGTGGCCGATGGTCTGGATGGAGAACTGCTTGCGGATTTCCTCCAGATTGTTGTGGGACGTGGCAATGGCCGCGATGCCGGAGCCCGGGAAGGAAATCTTGGACGTGGATGTGAACTTGTACACCAGGTCCGGATTCCCCGCGCGCTTGCACTCTGCCAGGATCTCGATGAGATAGTCCTGACGGTCGGAATACAGGTGATGCACGGAATAGGCGTTGTCCCAGTAAATCCGGAAATCCTTGGCCGCGGGCTTGAGGCGCGCAAACCTTTCCACGGTGCGGGCCGAATAGGTCACGCCGGTGGGATTGGAGTACTTGGGCACGCACCATATGCCCTTGATGGCCGAATCGCTGGACACAAGGCCTTCCACCACGTCCATGTCAGGACCGTCGGAATTCATGGGCACATTGATCATTTCAATGCCGAAATACTCGGTGATGGCGAAATGCCGGTCATATCCGGGTACCGGGCAGAGAAACTTCACCCGGTCCAGCTTGCACCAGGGGGTGCAGCCCATGACGCCGTGGGTCATGGAACGCGAAATGGCATCATACATGACGTTCAGGCTGGAGTTGCCATAAATCATGATATTGTCGGCCGGCACTTCAATCATGGAGCCCAGCAGCTGCTTGGCCTCCTCGATGCCGCCCAGCACGCCGTAATTGCGGCAGTCCGTTCCGTCATCGCAGTGCAGATCCGCCTCGGAAGACAGCACGTCCATCATCTGCATGGACAGGTCCAGCTGTTCTGCGCAGGGCTTTCCGCGGGCCATGTTCAGATTCAGGCCCCGCATCTGGTATTCGCGGTATTCCTGCTTGAGCTTCGCCAGCTCCTCCGCGAGTTCTTCCCGGCTGTATTCCTGATACGTCTTCATTCCCGTTCCTCCTTATTATTACAAAAGAACGGGGACATTGTATCACGGATTCAGCCAGAATGCGACACATGCAGAGCACTTTTTTGCATTTTTTCCTGAAACAAACTGCAAAAAACAGAAAAAGAACGGTTTATGGAATTCCATTCTGCATGTTAGTCTCGTTTTCTATGCAGATTTCCGGTCAGGCCCTGCAGGCATTCCCGAACGCGTCGAAGATGGCGGAGCTCACCCGGTCATGCAGTGCAAAGCATTCCGGATGCCACTGCACGGCCCAGACAAAGGGCTGCGCGGGCATATACGCCGCTTCCACAATGCCGTCCGGCGCTTCCGCCATGACCGAAAGCGCCGGGGCCAGTTCCCGGACCGCCTGATGATGGCAGCTGTTGACCCATATTTCCGTCTCCCCCGCCAGGGCCTGCAGCGGGCTTCCCGCTTTCAGATGCACCGCATGGCAGGGCACGTCATAGGGCGGCTTCTGGCTGTGACAGACCTGGGACGGATGCTGGGCGGGCAGGTCCTGATACAGCGTGCCCCCGAGGCACGCGTTCATCAGCTGAATGCCGCGGCATATGCCGAGCACCGGCATATGCCGCTCCAGGGCCAGGGTCAGCATGTACCTTTCCATAATGTCCCGTCTTTCGCACAGCTCCAGGGGGACCTGCATCCTTACCTGACCGTACACCTCAGGCGCCACATCCTGCCCGCCGGTCAGCAATATCCCGTCCAGGCCGTCCATGAGCTCCCGGATCTCCGCTTCATCCTCCGTCAACGGGAGCATGACCGGAAGACCGCCTGCCCTGCGTATGCCGTCCATATACCCCGGAAGCATCCACAGACTGTCCTTTTCCTCATCCCACAGCGGGACCAAACCGATCCACGGCTTCACGCTTTCCCTCTTCCTTCCTGAAAGAACAGAAGCGCCCGGGCATATTCCTGGACGCTTTCTGAACCCCTTTTATTCTTCAGTTTTCGGCTTTTCCGTTTCTTCTGTTTTTTCCGTTTTTTTCCGCTTCTTCGGCGGATTCTCAGGCGCCGCTTCCGTCTCCGGCAGGGCCGCGGGCTCGTGCTGCACATTCCTGCCCCTGACCTCATCGCCGTCCAGGTACAGCTCCACCTGATCGCCCAGGCGGATATGCCCCATGAGCACTTCCTCTGACAGCATGTCCTCCACGGTGCGCTGGATCAGACGGCGCAGCGGTCTTGCCCCGTAGCGGGGATCGTATCCGCGCTCCGCCAGGTTCTTCACCACGGCATCTTCCCACACAAGGTCCACGCCGCGCTCCTTGAGAAGCGTGCGCACCTGACCCAGCATGAGGCCGGCGATCTTCTCGATATCCTTCTCGTCCAGGGAATGGAACACAATGATCTCATCCAGACGGTTCAGGAACTCGGGCCGGAAGGATTCCTTGATCTCGCGCATTACGGTATCCTTCATTTCCTCATAGGAATGCACGTCCGTCATGGCGCGGGAACCGAAGCCCATGGACCGGCTGGACCCAATTTCATGGGCGCCGGCATTGCTGGTCATGACCACAATGGTGTTCTTGAAGCTCACCGTGCGGCCCGTATTGTCCGTCAGACGCCCGTCCTCCAGGATCTGCAGCAGGATATTGAACACATCCGGATGCGCCTTTTCGATCTCGTCCAGGAGCACCACGCTGTAGGGCTTGCGCCGCACCGCCTCGGTAAGCTGGCCGCCCTCCTCATAGCCCACATAGCCGGGAGCCGCGCCGACGAGCCGTGAGGTGGTGAACTTCTCCATGTACTCGCTCATGTCCACGCGGATCACCGCGTTTTCATCGCCGAACATGGCTTCGCCCAGCGCCTTGCACAGTTCCGTCTTGCCAACGCCTGTGGGGCCGAGGAACAGGAAGGAGCCGATGGGGCGCCTGGGATCCTTGAGTCCGGCACGTGCCCGGCGGATGGAGCGGGCAATGGCCTTGACGGCCTCCTCCTGCCCGATCACGCGCTTGTGCAGCGTTTCCTCCAGCTGCATCAGGCGCTCGGCTTCCGTCTGCGTCATGCGCTGTACGGGCACGCCGGTCCAGCTTGCCACAATCTGGGCCACGTCCTCCTCGTCCACCACATCCCGGGCTTCCGCCTGCTTCATGCTCCACTCGCGCTTGCGCGCTTCCATTTCCTGCCTGAGGCACCGCTCCTGGTCACGCAGTTCCGCCGCGCGCTCAAAGGCCTGGTGCACCACGGCTTCCTTCTTCTCCTCCTGGAGTTCCGCCAGCCTCAGTTCCTGGGCCTTCATGTCCGGGGGCGCTGAGTAGGTCTGGATGCGCACCCGGGAGCAGGCTTCGTCCATGAGGTCAATGGCCTTGTCCGGAAGGAAGCGGTCCGAGATATACCGGTCCGAGAGGAACACGGCGCTCTGAATGGCTTCATCCGTGATATGCACATGATGGTGCTGTTCATACTTTTCCCGGATGCCGAAGAGGATTTCCTCTGTTTCCGCAATGGAGGGCTCCCCGACCTGCACCGGCTGGAAGCGGCGTTCCAATGCCGCATCCTTTTCAATATGCTTGCGGTACTCGTTGAGCGTGGTGGCGCCGATGCACTGGATTTCTCCTCTTGCCAGGGCGGGCTTGAGAATATTGGCCGCGTCCAGACTGCCTTCCGCAGCGCCGGCGCCCACAATGGTGTGCATCTCATCGATGAACAGGATCACGTTGCCGGCCTTCTTGATCTCCGACATGCACTTCTTCAGGCGTTCCTCAAACTCGCCGCGGTACTTGCTGCCGGCCACCATGGACCCGATGTCCAGGGACAGAATCCGGCGTCCCGTGAGCATGTCCGGCACCCGGCCCTGCACAATGCGCTCCGCCAGGCCTTCCACCACGGCGCTCTTGCCCACGCCGGGCTCGCCGATGAGCACCGGGTTGTTCTTGGTGCGGCGGATCATGATCTGGATCAGGCGCTGGATTTCCGTATCCCGGCCGATCACCGGGTCCAGTTCCCCGTCCTGGGCTGCGCGCGTCAGGTCACGGGAGTACCTGGACAGCGTCTGCATGCCGCCCGGTCCCTCGCTCTCCGGTTCACCGGGCTGTCCCGGGCCGCCGGGACCCGCATTTGCCATGTCCCCGACCGGGCCCGGAGGCTCCTGGCGCAGCATTTCCGCCGCCTGCTCTATGGCGCGCGCCACATTGATGCCCGCGTCCTTCAGGATCTGGGCCGCCAGCCCGATGCGCTCCCGGAGCAGCCCGATCCACAGAAGCTCCGGGCTTACATACCCGAGCCCCGAGCGGTGGGCTTCCATGACCGCGATATCCAATATCCGCTTGACCCGCGGGGAAACGCTCACCTGTCCCGGAGGCGGTGTCAGCCCGGGCTCGCTGCTCATCTGCTTTTCCACCGCGGCCCTTGCCTGCTCATAGGTCAGGGCGCGGTCAATCTCTTCGGGCCTGCGGTCGTCCTCCGCCAGAAGCCCCAGCAGAAGATGCTCCGTGCCCATATTCCTGGCGCGCATGTCCGTCACTTCCCGGCTCGCCGCCGAGAACACACGCTGCGCGCGTTCATTGAATCGTCCAAAAACCGCCATAGCAAATCTCCATATGCATTATTGCACGCCGCGTTTTTTCACGGCGGTGGACAGGATCTGCCGGATCCGGGTCGCCCGGATCTCGTTAAGGGCGCTGCCCTCCAGGTCCTGTTCCATATAGGCGCGCAGATGCGCATCCAATACCTGGTCCAGCATATCGTCCAGGTCCGAGGGCAGGATCTTCACCAGTCCCTGCACCGCGCCTACGCGCAGGCTGGACCAGAGACGGAAGAACTCGGTCTGCGGCATCAGCCGCGCGCCGGACATGATGCCCATGGCCCGGTATACCGTGTCCTCCATCAGCGCGCGCTTCTGTTCAAACGCCTTCTCGCGCAGCGCGCGCTCCATGTCCGTCAGCTGATGGCCCACGGCCAGGGTATTGTTGATGATTTCCTGTTCGGTTCTGCCCAGGGTCACCTGATTGCTGATCTGATAAATGCAGCCCAGCGCGTCAGAGCCCTCGCCGTACACGCCGCGGATGGTAAGACCCACCTTGGCCACGGTCTGGCCCACGGTGCCCATCTGCTTGTACTGGGTCAGCATGGGCAGATGCAGGAGCAGCGAGGCGCGCATGCCCGTGCCCGTGTTGATGGGCAGGGCCGTCAGATACCCCAGCTGCTCGTCAAAGGCGAACTCCACCTGCCGGGAGAGCGCGTCATCCACATAGAAGCATTTTTCCGCGGCCTCCTGCAGCGCCATGCCGGGCATGATGGCCTGGATCCTGAGGTGATCCTCCTCATTCATCATGATGGAAACGGATTCCTTCCGGTTCAGGAGCACGGCCGCGATGCCGGCCCGGGACAGAAGGTCCCGGCTGATCAGATGGCTTTCCACCAGCACATCCCGCTGGTTTCCTGTCATTTCGCCCAGCCGGATCAGGTCATACTCGTCCGCGATGCCGGAGAGCATGACCGCGTTGTTGGTGCGGGCGATCAGGCTGTCCGCCTGCTCCGGCTGCTTGCTCAGATCAAAGGGCAGGTCCGGATAGTTTCTGGCCAGCCGCACACGGCTGGACATAATGGAAGGATAACTGGAACTCATATCAGAGCTGCCCCTCCTTTGAAGACAGGGCCTTGAGCTGATCCCGGATCTTGGCCGCGGTCTCAAAGTCCTCCAGGGAAACGGCCTGTTCCATCTTCCGCGTCAGGTCCTCCTGCAGCGTCCGGGAGCGCTGGGCGTCCTCGGAATGCAGGGGCCTTCTGCCCACGTGCTGCAGACGTCCATGCATCTGCTGCAGCATGGGCTGGATTTCCTCCCGGAAGGCGGAATAGCAGTCCGGGCAGCCCAGATGACCGTTCTTCATGAAATCTGCCAGCGTAGTGCCGCAGGTGGAGCAGGTCACGGACCTGCGCTGCTCGGACAGCTGGGTGGTCTCTTCCTTCTTTTCCTTCTTCTCGCCGCTGGTAATGGCGGAGAATATGGAGGAAAGCAGATCCCGGATCTGGGTGCCGGAAATGCCCATGTCCCACTTGGACATGCACTCGGCGCACAGATGCTTCATTTTTGTTTCTTCGCCCGAGACGACCGATACGGCAAAGGTCGCTTCACGGGTTCCGCATTCTTCACACAACATCTTCGTTCTCCTCGCTCCGGCCGCCCGCTTCCTTGCCCGGCGCCGGTTTCCGGTTCCTGGCTGCGGAAGCGATCATGGCCTTGAGTATCTTGGCCCTCAGCGTGTTCTTCATAGTGTCCGGCATGGGCACGGAAAGCGCCTGGGCCGAAATGGCCGAACGCATCATATCCCCGTCTGCCTTGCTGATCAGCTCCTCCGCCTCCAGCTGGCCGATCAGTTTTCCGGCCTCAAGCTCCCCGATGGCATTGCCGATCCGCTCGCTCATCAGGTAGTTGAAGGTGGAACCGGAACGCACCACCCGGACAATCCGGATGTATCCGCCCCCGCCGCGCCTTGACTCTATGACATATCCGTCATCCAGGGTAAAACGCGTGGCGAGCACGTAATTGATCTGACTCGGAGCACAGTTGAAGTACTCCGCCAGCTCGTTGCGCTTCAGCTCAACCTCTGGCTCCTCCTGACTCAGCATCGTTTTGATAAACGTTTCAATGCTGTCACTTAGACGCATATTCATCCCTCGATTCCAGGTCGCTGACTTTCTTTGACCTAAGTCCTATTATACACCGGAGACGTCAAAAATCAAGTAAGCCGCCGCTTCCGGGAAATTGACGCCGGATTCCCAATTCCCTACAATACAGGGGATACCTTCATCTGCTTTTCGGGAGGTTTTCCCTATGAACGACACCCCCAGGAGCCGGATCCTGCTCAGGCTCTTTACCATCATGTTCACCATCAGCGCCTTCACCTTCGGCGGCGGCTTTGTCATTGTCACCTTCATGAAGCGCCGGTTTGTGGACGAGCTACACTGGCTGGATGAAGAGGAAATGCTGGACATGACCGCCCTCGCCCAGTCCTGTCCCGGCGCCATCGCCGTCAACGCCGCCATTCTGGTGGGCCGCAAGATGGCCGGCACGGCGGGCATGGCCTGTGCCGTCGCCGGCACCGTGCTCCCGCCGCTGATCATCATCTCCGTGATCTCCCTGTTCTATGCCGCCTTTTCCTCCAGCACCCTGGTGCGCTGGGTGCTTCACGGCATGCAGTGCGGTGTGGCCATGATCATCCTTGACGCCGCGCTGAACCTGGGCATGAAGGTCCTGAAGCAGCGCAGATGGATCCATCCCGTCATCATGGCCGCGGCCTTTGTGTGCACCTTCTTTCTGCACATCAATGTGGTGCTGATCCTTCTGGCCTCCGCCCTGATCGGCGTTGGCTTCGCGCTTTCCGCCCGGAAGGGAGGCGAAAAGGCATGACGCTTCTTCAGCTGTTCCTGTCCTTTGTGCAGATCGGACTGTTCTCCGTGGGCGGCGGCTATGCCGCCATCCCGCTGATCCGCCAGCAGGTGGTGGAAGTGCACGCCTGGCTCACGCCCCAGACCTTCCTGGACCTGACCACTATCGCGGAAATGACGCCCGGGCCCATTGCCATCAACGCGGCCACGTTCGTGGGCCTGCACATTGCCGGCATGCCCGGCGCGCTCACGGCCACCTTTGCCTGCATCCTGCCTTCCCTGATCATTGTGTCCCTGATTTCCTGGCTGTATACCCGCTACCGCACCCTGTCCCTGCTCCAGGAAACCCTGTCCATGATGCGCGCCTGCGTGGTGGCGCTCATCGCCTCCGCCGGTCTTACCATGCTCATGGACGTGTCCGGACTGCCCGAAGCGCCGTTTCTGCCGGGGCTTCTGCTGTCGCTCGGCGCGTTTGCGCTGCTGCGGGTCGTCAAGCTCAGTCCCATCCTGGTGCTGCTCATCTGCGGCGCGGCCGGTGCCCTGCTCGGCGTCGCCGGTGTATTCTGAAAAAACCTGTAATCCAAAGAAGCTGCGCAAGGCCGCGGGGAGTCAGTCACTCTCCGGGGCCTGCGCAGCTTCTTTTCAGGTGTCCTCAGGCTTTGGATTCGCAGTACATGCACCGGTACACGCGTTTTTTCCGGTCACTGAGCAGGAATACCTGCTCCAGTCCCTGCTCAATGGTGGTGATGCACCTGGGGTTCCGGCAGCGGATGACCCCGGTCAGGCGCTCCGGAAGCGAGGGATAGATCTTGCGCGTCAGTTCGTCATGCTCAATGATGTTCACCGTGCAGCCGGGGGCCAGATACCCCAGGATATCCCAGTCCAGGTTCAGCTGCTCATCAATCTTGATGATATCCTTCTTTCCCAGCTTGGAGCTGGACACATTGCGCAGAACGGCCACGGAGCACTCGGTGTTTTCCAGTTCCAGATAGCGGTACAGCTCCATGCTTCTGCCGGCCGGGATATGGTCAATGACAATCCCGTTGTGAATGGAATCAATGGTCACGGCTTGTTCACCTCCAGAAGCTTCATGATCAGGGCCATGCGGATATACTTGCCGCACAGCGCCTGCCGGAAATAGCAGGCCCGGGGATCGTCATCCACTTCCACCGCGATCTCATTGACCCTGGGCAATGGATGCAGGATGGACAGGTCACTCCTGGCGCTGCGCAGCTTTTCCGCGTTCAGGATATAGCTGTCCTTGAGGCGCAGGTATTCTTCCTCGCTGAAGAAGCGCTCGCGCTGCACTCTTGTCATGTACAGAATGTCCAGCTCCCCGATCACGCTTTCCAGGTCCGTGGTCTGGCTGTAGGGAATGTGCCGTGCCTTGATCACATCCTTGACGTAGCTGGGCACTTTCAGCTCTTCCGGGGAGATGAGCACGAACCGGATGTTTTCATACCTTGCCATGGCCTGGATCAGGCTGTGCACCGTGCGCCCGAACTTGAGGTCGCCGCACAGGCCGATGGTCATATTGTCGAGCCTTCCCTTTTCCCGGTAAATGGTCAGGAGGTCCGTCAGCGTCTGGGTGGGATGATTGTGTCCGCCGTCGCCCGCGTTGATCACCGGCACTGTGGATTTGAGGGATGCCACCATGGGCGCGCCTTCCTTGAAGTGCCGCATGGCGATGATGTCCGCGTAGCAGCCCACGGTGCGCACGGTGTCGGACACGCTCTCGCCCTTGGCCGCCGAGGAATTGGAGGCGTCCGAGAACCCGATGCAGTGGCCGCCCAGCTCATACATGGCGCTCTCAAAGCTCAGGCGCGTGCGCGTGCTCGGCTCAAAGAACAGGGTGGCCAGCTTCTTGCCGTCGCAGACATGCGCGTACTTTTCCGGACACTCCATGATATCCGATGCCGTCCGGATCAGTTCATCGATCTCTTCCCGGGACAGGTCCAGAATATCAATCAGATGTCTCATTGTGCGCCTCCCATCCAGCTCTCGTCGGAGGGATTGTCGCGGAAACGGCGCAGGCGCATGATGTCCTCGCTGCGGATATAGCCTTCCTCGGCTGCCGCGTCGCACATGGCGTCAAAATCGGTGAGAGACACGTTCCGGACATTGGCCGCTTCCAGGCGCTCCAGGCCCTTCTTCATGCCGTAGGTGAAGATGCTGGCAATGCCCAGCACTTCCGCGCCGGCTTCCCGCAGAACGTCCACCACTTCCAGCACGCTTCCGCCGGTGGAGATCAGGTCCTCCACCACCACGACCTTCTGGCCCTTTTCCAGGCGGCCCTCAATCTGGTTCTTGCGTCCATGGTCCTTAGCACCGGAGCGAACGTAGCCCATGGGCATGTTCAGCATATGCGCCACAATGGCGGCGTGCGGAATGCCCGCGGTGGAAGTGCCCATAAGCACCTCAGCCTCGGGGTACTGCTCACGGATCACGTCGCACAGGCCCTTTTCAATCCTGGTGCGCACGTCCGGGCTGGTCAGGGTCAGACGGTTGTCGCAGTAAATGGGGCTGTGGATGCCGCTGGCCCAGGTGAAGGGCTCGTCCGGGCGGAAGATCACGGCCTTGATGCTCAGTAGTGACTTGGCAATTTCACGCTTCATAGTTGCTGCTCCTTTCTGCTTATCCCAGGAATTCGTCAAGCGCACGGCGGTAGGCGGACACCGGATCCGGGTCCGCGGTGATGGGCCGGCCCATCACGATATAGTCAGAGCCCAACTGCCTGGCCTTTTCCGGCGTGGTCACGCGGGCCTGGTCGCCCACATCACCGCCGGCAAAGCGCACGCCGGGGGTCACGGTCAGGAATCCGCTGCCGCATTTGGCGTGCACGTCCCCGGCTTCCAGGGGCGAGCAGACCACGCCGTCCAGGCCCGCAGTCTTCGCGTTGCCAGCCCAGTGCATGACCACGTCCTTCAGCGGACGCTCGATCAGAAGATCGCGGCGCATAATGTCCTCGGAGGTGGAGGTCAGCATGGTCACGGCGATCAGCAGCGGCCGCGTGCCGTCCGGCCGGGTCAGGCCCTTCACGGCGGCTTCCATCATGGGGATGGTGCCGGACGCATGCAGGTTTGTCATGTCCACGTCCAGGGAAGAGAGCACGGACATGGCGCGGGATACGGTGTTGGGAATGTCGCACAGCTTCAGGTCCAGGAAGATCTTGTGTCCCCTCGCCTTGATCTCCCGCACGATCTGCGGGCCGCAGGCATAGAACAGTTCCATGCCGATCTTCACATAGGGCTTTTCCCCGGAAAAGCGGTCCAGAAACCGGAACGTATCCTCCGCCGAGGGAAAGTCACAGGCTACAATGACGTCCTTGCTCATACGTGTGCACCTCCGATGATTTCGTCGAGTCGGTCAATATGCAGACGCTGCATGACCTTTGGCAGATTTTCCAGGATCTCCATGCAGCACATGGGGTTTACAAGGTTCGCGGTGCCAATCTCCACGGCTGTGGCACCGGCCAGCATCATTTCAATGACGTCCTCCGCCGTGGACACGCCGCCCATGCCGATGATGGGGATGTGCACGCTGCGGTACACCTGATGCACCATGCGCAGGGCCACCGGGAACACGCAGGGCCCGGACACGCCGCCGTACACGTTCTGGAGCACGGGCTTTCTGGTCTTCAGATCAATGCGCATGCCCAGCAGCGTGTTGATGAGGCTCAGGCCGTCCGCCCCGGCTTCCTCGCAGGCACACGCGATGTCCACAATACTTGTGACATTGGGCGAGAGCTTGATGTACACCGGCTTGTCCGAGACCGCCTTCACGGCCCGGGTCACGGACGCGGCCGCTTCCGGGGACGTGCCGAACGCCATGCCGCCGCCGTGCACATTGGGACAGGAAATATTGATCTCCAGAAGCCCCACCTGCTCCTCCCGGCTCAGGAGCCGGGCGCAGTCCACATACTCCTCCAGGGAGAACCCGGAGATGTTCGCGATCACTTTCTTTTGAAAGCACTTTTTCAGCTTCGGCAGCTCATCCCGGATCACGCTTTCCACGCCCGGGTTCTGAAGGCCCACCGAGTTCAGCATGCCCTTTTCGCATTCGGCGATCCGGGGCAGCGGATTTCCGTACCTCGGCTCCCGGGTGGTTCCCTTGAAGGAAAAGCTGCCCAGGCGGTTGATGTCATAGATCTCCGCCCATTCCCAGCCGTATCCGAACACGCCGCTGGCGGGGATCAGGGGATTGTCCAGCTTCCAGCCGGACAGGTTCACACTCAGGTCCAAAGGATCTCCTCCTTCCGGAACACCGGGCCCTCCCGGCATACGCGCCGGGATCCGTTTCTGGTCATCATGCTGCAGCCCATGCAGGCGCCGAACCCGCATCCCATTCTGGCCTCAAAGCTGTACTCCCCGTCCGTATTCGAGGCGTCATACACGGCCCGGAGCATGGGCAGCGGCCCGCAGGCATAGGTGTAGGTGTATGCCCGGTCCATGCCGGCGGTCACAAAGCCCTTCGTGCCATAGCTTCCGTCCGCGGTGCAGACAAGTACCTTGCAGCCCAGGTCCCGGAACGCGTTTTCATAGAACATTTCCGAGGCCGTGTTGAACCCCAGGCACACCTGTACGTCCTTTCCCTGTTCCCGCAGGCACTTTGCCAGTAAATACAGGGGCGGAACCCCGATGCCGCCGCCGAGCAGCAGCGGACTTTCGCCGGACATATCCGGGTCAAACCCGTTCCCGAGCCCGGTCAGCAGATCCAGATGTGTCCCGTCAGGGAGCGTGGACATGATGTCCGTGCCCCGGCCCACCACGCGGTATGTAATCACCAGTTCCTGCTCACGCAGGTCGCACACGGAAATGGGGCGCCGGAGCGTGCAGCCCGGCACGGCGATGTTCACGAACTGGCCGGGACGTACAATGGCCGAAGTGTCGCCCTGCAGATGCATTTCATACACACCGGGGGCAAGCACTTTCTGGCCCATGATCTCAAACGTTTTCTGCTGCATCCTGTCCTCCTTACCGCTCGTCGATGGTGGATACGGTGAGCGTGGTCTCCTCCAGCACGTCCAGCAGCACGCGCACCGTGTCCAGCGCGGTAAACACCGTCACATTGTTCTCGGACGCGCAGCGCCGGATCTCATAGCCGTCGGACACCTCGCTGGAGCTGTCGTATTCCCGGGTATTGATGACATAGGTGACATAGCCCTTGCGGATGGACTCGAGAATCTCATCACTGCCGTCGGAGAGCTTGCGGCGCGTCCTGGTGCGGATGCCGTGCTCCTTGAGGTAATTGGCGGTTCCGCGGGTGGCCTCGATATTGAAGCCCATCTGGTAGAACCGGCGGATCAGCGGCAGGGCTTCCTCCTTGTCACCGTCGGCGATGGTCACAAGGATGGTGCCGTAATTGAGCAGCTTCATGCCGGAGGCCGTCAGCGCCTTGTACAGCGCGCGGGTCAGGCTGGCGTCATACCCGATGGCCTCACCGGTGGACTTCATTTCCGGTGAGAGGTAGGAGTCCATGCCGGAGAGCTTGGAGAAGGAGAAGGCAGGCACCTTGACGTACCAGCGCTTCTGCTCGTCCGGGTAGATGCTGAATATGCCCTGCTCCTTGAGGCTCTTGCCCAGGATCACCATGGTGCCGATGTCCGCCAGCTGCCAGCCGGTGGACTTGGACAGGAAGGGCACGGTGCGTGAGGACCTGGGGTTCACCTCAATGACGTACACGTCCTCATTGCGGTCCACAATGAACTGGATATTGAACAGGCCGCGGATGCCGATGCCCAGGCCCAGCTTGCGGGTATACTCGAGAATGGTGCCCTTCACCTTCGGGGATACCGAGAAGGTGGGATACACGCTGATGGAGTCGCCGGAATGGATGCCGGTGCGCTCCACCAGTTCCATGATGCCGGGCACGAACACGTCGGAGCCGTCGCAGACCGCGTCCACTTCCAGTTCCTTGCCGGAAATGTACTTGTCCACCAGCACCGGCTGGTCCTCATTGATGGCCACGGCCTTCTGCAGGTAGGAGCGCAGCGCGGCCTCGCCGGCCACGATCTGCATGGCGCGCCCGCCCAGCACATAGCTGGGCCGCACCAGCACCGGGTATCCGATTTCGCTGGCTACGCGCACGCCCTCGTCCACGCTGGTCACGGCCTGGCCCCGGGGCTGAGGAATGCCCAGGCTCAGAAGCACCTGTTCAAAGGCGTCCCGGTTTTCGGCCTTTTCAATGGCGGCAAGGTCCGTGCCGATGATGCGCACGCCGCGCCGGGTCAGCGGGCCGGCCAGGTTGATGGCGGTCTGTCCGCCCAGGGACGCGATGACGCCCTCGGGCTTTTCCATTTCCAGGATATTGATCACGTCTTCCGGGGTCAGGGGCTCAAAGTAGAGCTTGTCCGCGGTGGTGTAGTCGGTGGACACAGTCTCCGGGTTGTTGTTGATGATAATGGCTTCATACCCGGCTTCCCGGATGGTCTTCACCGCGTGCACGGTGGAATAGTCGAACTCCACGCCCTGGCCGATGCGGATCGGGCCGGAGCCCAGCACCACGATCTTGCGGCGGTCTGAGATGACGGACTCGTTCTCCGTCTCATAGGTGGAATAGAAGTACGGGATATAGGAGTCAAACTCGCTGGCGCAGGAGTCGATCATCTTGTAGACCGGGAAAAGCCCGAGTTCCCGGCGCATGCCGAACACTTCTTCCTCCGTGGTGCCCCAGAGCCTGGCGATGGCGGTGTCCGCGAACCCGGCGCGCTTTGCGCTGCGCAGCGTGTCCGCGTCCATGGGATGCGCCGTAATTTCCCTTTCCAGGGCCATGATGTTGCGCACCTTGTCCAGGAAGAACATGTCGATCTGGGTCTTGCCCGCAATGGTGCCCGCGTCCGTGCCCCGGCGGATAAGCTCCGCGATGGCGAAGATCCGGTCATCCGTACCCAGGCTCACATAGTCCAGAAGCTCCTGGGTGGGCACGGACACGAACTTCTTCATGTACAGATGGTCCACGCCGATTTCCAGGGAGCGCACGGCCTTGAGCAGGCTCTCCTCCATGGTGCGGCCCACGGCCATGACCTCGCCGGTGGCCTTCATCTGGGTGGACAGACGGTTGGACGCGTTGGCGAACTTGTCAAAGGGGAAGCGCGCCATCTTGGTCACCACATAGTCCAGGGCCGGCTCAAAGCAGGCGGGCGTATTGGCCAGCTGAATCTCGTCCAGTGTCATGCCGGCCGCGATCTTCGCGCTCACCCGGGCAATGGGATATCCGCTGGCCTTGCTGGCCAGGGCGGAGGAACGGGACACGCGCGGATTGACCTCGATCAGGTAGTAGCGGAAGGATTCCGGGTCCAGGGCGAACTGCACGTTGCACCCGCCCTCGATCTTCAGCTCACGGATGATCTTCAGCGCGCTGTCACGCAGCAGATGATATTCCTTGTTGGTCAGCGTCTGGCTGGGCGCCACCACAATGGAGTCGCCGGTATGGATGCCCACGGGGTCCAGGTTCTCCATGTTGCAGATCACGATGGCGGTGTCATTACGGTCACGCATGACCTCGTATTCGATTTCCTTGTAGCCGCGGATGCTCTTCTCCACCAGCACCTGGCCCACTGGAGACAGTTTCAGGGCGTTCTTCATGATTTCGCGGAGCTCTTCCTCATTGTCCGCAAACCCGCCGCCGGTGCCGCCCAGCGTAAAAGCAGGCCGCAGGACCACGGGGTACCCGATGCGCATGGCCGCGGCCACGCCTTCTTCCATGGAATGCGTGATCTCCGAGGGCAGCACGGGCTCGCCCAGGCGCAGGCACATTTCCTTGAACTTTTCCCGGTCCTCCGCCATCTCAATGGAGTCCGCGGAGGTGCCCAGCAGCTCGATCTGGCACTCCTCCAGCACACCCTTGCGCTCCAGCTGCATGGCCAGGTTCAGGCCGGTCTGTCCGCCGATGCCGGGCACAATGGCGTCCGGGCGCTCATGCCGGCAGATCCTGGAGAGGAACTCCAGCGTCAGGGGCTCCATGTACACCTTGTCCGCGATGACGGTGTCCGTCATGATGGTGGCCGGGTTGGAATTGACCAGCACCACCTCATACCCTTCCTCGCGCAGAGCAAGGCAGGCCTGGGTTCCTGCATAGTCAAACTCGGCAGCCTGTCCGATGACAATGGGCCCGGAACCGATCACCAGGATTTTCTTGATATCTGTGCGCTTCGGCATGGTCAGGCCTCCTTCATCATCTCGATAAACTGGTCAAACAGGTACGCGCTGTCCTGGGGACCCGGCGCGCTTTCCGGATGGTACTGCACGGAGAAGATGCGCTCCTCAGGGCAGGCAATGCCTTCCACGGTCCCGTCCAGCAGATTCCGGTGCGTCACCGCAAACCCGGTGCCGGCCAGGGAGGATTCATCCACGGCATAGGAGTGGTTCTGGCTGGTCATCTCAATCTTTCCGGTGAGCAGGTTTTTCACCGGATGATTGCCGCCGCGGTGGCCGAACTTCAGCTTGTAGGTCTTCGCGCCGGCGGCCAGGGCGATCATCTGGTGGCCCAGGCAGATGCCGAAGATGGGCAGTTTGCCGCGCACGGCCTGCACCAGGGAAATCACCGGGGTCACGTCCTCGGGGTTTCCGGGGCCGTTGGACAGGAACAGTCCGTCCGGATGCATGTCCAGAATGGTCTGGGGCTCCGTGTTCCAGGGCACCACGGTCACATTGCAGCCCCTGGCGTTCAGGGAGCGGATGATGTTCATCTTGATGCCGCAGTCCACCGCCACCACCGTGAAGCGGTGGTTCACCGTGCGCGCGTACCAGCGCTTCCTGCAGGAAACCCGGCTCACCGCGTCCGCGGGCACCGGAGTGGACCGGATAATTTCCAGGCCTTCCTCCAGCGGCGTGTCCGCGTCGGTCACCAGGCAGCGCCTTGAGCCCTGGTCCCGGATGGACCGGGTGATCATGCGCGTGTCCACGCCGGCAATGCCCGGAATATGGTAGTCTTCCAGCACTTCACCCAGTGTCTTGGTGTAGCGGAAGTTGGAGGGCTGGTCATTGTACTCGCGGACAATGAGCGCACCAAGGGTCGGCGTGCGCGTCTCGTAATCCTCGTCCGTAATCCCGTAGTTCCCGATCAGGGGATAGGTCATTACCAGGGCCTGGTCCGTATAGGACGGGTCCGACACGATCTCCTGGTATCCCACCATGGATGTGTTGAACACCAGTTCACACACCCGGTCCTCCATGGCACCGATGCCGGTGCCGATGTATTCTTCCCCGGTCTCAAGAATCAGTTTGCGCTGCTTGTCCATACCGTTTTCCCTCCTGCCACCGTCTCAAGGCATCTGCCGTACACCTCGTCACCCGCAAACGGGGTGGCCTTTCCCTGGGAAAGGAAGTCCGCAGGATCGATCCTGTACGCTTTCCCCAGGCTCCAGATACTGTAGTTCTTCTCAAAATCGGAATGATATCCGAACCGCTTTTCCGGTGCTTCCGTCAGCATGTAGATCAGACGGCCCATGGGCATGATCCCCTTCTTCACCAGGTGCGTGTACAGCACCGGGAACGCGGTTTCCAGGCCCACAATGCCCATGGCGCTTTTAAGGAGCCCTCTGGACTTTTCCTCCGCGCTGTGCGGCGCATGGTCTGTGGCGATCATGTCAATGGTTCCGTCCAGCGCGCCTTCCAGCAGCGCTTCCCGGTCCTGCGCTGTCCGAAGCGGCGGGTTCATCTTGAACCTGCCCTCGTCCTGCAGGTCATGTTCGCACAGGACCAGGTAATGCGGTCCCGTTTCGCAGCTCACGTTCACACCGCTCTTCTTCGCGTCCCGGATCAGCTGCACGGATTCCTTCGTGGAAATATGGCACACATGATACGCGCATCCCGTTTCCGCGCTGAGCTTCAGGTCCCGCTCGATCTGCTTCCACTCGCTTTCGGAGCAGATGCCCGGCAGACCGTGTTCCCTGGCGTACCATCCGTCGTGAATCACGCCGCCCCGCACCAGGGGCATGTCCTCACAGTGCGCGCAGATCATCCTGCCCAGGGCTTTGGCCTTTTCCATGGCAGCGCGCATCATGCCCGCGTCCTGCACACCCCGGCCGTCATCCGAGAAGGCGCAGACCAGAGGCGCCATGGCCTCCATGTCGGCAAGCTCCTCACCCTTCTCTCCCTTGGTGATGGCGCCGTAGGGAATCACCTCGATCACGGCTCCGTCCCGGATAAGCCGGCGCTGGACTTCCAGGTGCTCCACCGAGTCCGGCACCGGATTCAGGTTCGGCATGGTCATGACCCGAACATACCCGCCATGGGCCGCCGCCCGGCTTCCACTTGCCATGGTTTCCTTATATGAAAAACCCGGCTCACGGAAATGCACATGCACATCCGTGAAGCCGGGAAAAATGTTCAGTTCCGGAAGATTGGCAAATACGGAGGGAATATCAAAATAGCGGTCATGCATCTGGCCGTTTTCATATACCTGCACCTGTTTCAGCAAAGAAGCCGCCCCTTTCTCAACAAAAAGGTCCTGCCGGGATGGCAGGACCTTCGCATACGAAAATCAAACGCTTCTGCGTCAGGGTCTTGCCGGCCTCCCGGGCCGTCTTAAAGACGCGCCCATTATATACGGACCGCCGGCATTGGTCAAGTGCTTTTTCCGAAGCCCTCCGACCTTTTCCTGGAGCTTATCCGCGCATTGGGCTGTGCCAATCTCTCCCCCTGCTGTTCCTCCATGCCTTTCCAGGCAGGAATTCATGCCGGCCGGAGGGAATGTTACACCCATCTGCCTGAACCGGTTCGTTCCGCCTGGAAAACCGGATTCAGGGC
>CAMNDE010000023.1:0-44022 GCA_946534895.1 uncultured Clostridia bacterium | reverse complement strand
GGTACCGTTGGCGCCAACAAGAACTCCATCAAGATCATCGGCGACCATACCGACATGTATGCTCAGGCATACTTTGCCTATGACTCCAAGAAGTCCGGCGGCCTGACCGTAAGCCATCTGCGCTTCGGCAAGACTCCCATCAAGAGCCCCTATCAGATCGACGCTGCTGACTTTGTGGCCTGCCACAACCCGGCATACGTGGTCATGTATGACATGGTCAAGGATCTGAAGGACGGCGGCGTGTTCCTGCTGAACTGCCCCTGGACCAAGGAAGAGCTCGATGAGCGCCTGCCTGCTTCCATGAAGCAGCTGCTGGCCAAGAAGCATGCCCGCTTCTACATCATTGATGCTATCGACCTGGCCGGCAAGGTCGGCATGGGCGGACGCATCAACACCATCATGCAGGCTGCCTTCTTCAAGCTGGCCGACATCATCCCCTATGACAAGGCGGATGAATACATGAAGGCCTATGCCAAGAAGACCTATGGCAAGAAGGGTGACGCTGTGGTTCAGAAGAACTATGACGCCATCGACATCGCCATCTCCGGTCTGCAGGAAGTGACTGTTCCCGCGGAATGGGCCAACGCCACCACCGGCGCTGTGGCTGAGACCGTGAAGGGCACCACCGAATACTACAAGGAATTCATTCATCCCGTTCTGGCTCAGGAAGGCGACAGACTGCCTGTGTCCAAGATCGATCCTCGCGGCATCGTGCCCACCGGCACCACCAAGTTCGAGAAGCGCGGCATCGCTGTGAAGGTTCCCGAATGGAATGTCGACAAGTGCATTCAGTGCGGTTACTGTTCTCTGGTCTGCCCGCATGCTGCCATCCGGCCCATCTATGTGGCTGACGGCGCTGAGAAGCCCGAGAGCTTCGTGACCAAGAAGGCCACCGGCAAGGAATTCGCCGGCATGACCATGCGCATTCAGGTTTCTCCCATGGACTGCACCGGCTGCGGCAACTGCGTCGAAGTCTGTCTGGCCAAGGAGAAGGCTCTGGTGATGGAGCCCCTGGATACCCAGCGCAAGGAAGAGGCCAACTGGGAGTATGCGATGACCGTTCCCGAAGTGACTACCATCGAGAACAAGGCCACCGTCAAGAACAGCCAGGCTCTGAAGCCCCTGTTCGAGTTCTCCGGCGCCTGCGCAGGCTGCGGCGAGACTCCTTATGTCAAGCTGGTAACGCAGCTCTTCGGCGACCGCATGATCATTGCCAACGCCACCGGCTGCTCCTCCATCTATGGTGGCTCTGCCCCCACCTGCCCCTACACCGTCAACAACGCCGGCCATGGTCCTGCCTGGGCGAACTCCCTGTTCGAGGACAATGCTGAATTCGGTTTCGGCATGAACCTGGCTGTGACCCAGCGCCGCGCCAAGCTGGCTGACAACGTCCGTGCCCTGATGGAAAAGTGCCCCGACTGGGCAGAGTTCCAGGAAGCCGGCAAGGAATGGCTCGACAAGATGAATGACGCCGAAGGCTCCCGTGCCGCCGGCAAGAAGGTTCTGGCTCTGGTGGAAGGCTGCAAGGACTGCGGCTGCGAAGCTGACGAACTGAGCCGTGCCATCTATGAAGAGCGCGACCTGCTCACCAAGAAGTCCATCTGGATCTTCGGCGGTGACGGCTGGGCCTATGATATCGGATACGGCGGACTGGATCACGTGCTGGCTCAGAACCAGGATGTGAACGTGCTGGTTCTGGATACCGAAGTGTACTCCAACACCGGCGGCCAGGCTTCCAAGTCCACTCCTACCGGTTCTGTGGCCAAGTTCGCCGCAGCCGGCAAGCGGACCCGCAAGAAGGATCTGGGCATGATGGCCATGAGCTACGGCTATGTGTACGTGGCAACCGTGGCTATGGGCTCCAATCCTGCTCAGCTGCTGAAGGCCATGACGGAAGCAGAAGCCTATCACGGACCGTCCCTGATCATCGCCTACGCACCCTGCATCAACCATGGTATCAAGTCCATGGGTCAGGCTCAGGCGGAGATCCGGAAGGCTGTTGACTGCGGCTACTGGCCTCTGTATCGGTATAACCCCGAACTGGAGCACCCGATGACCATCGACAGCAAGGAACCCACCGGCAATTATCAGGAATTCCTGCAGGGCGAAGTTCGTTACACCGCTCTGGCACGGCAGTTCCCGGATGCCGCCAAGACCCTGTTTGCACAGCAGGAAGAGGATGCCAAGGCACGCCTTGCTTCCTACAAGAGACTGGCTGAGAAATAATGGCATAAGCAAGGCCCTTCGGATCTTCGGATCCGAAGGGCTTTTTTGACGCCTGCATGCATAGATGGCCGCAATGGATGCTTTGCTTCTGCGTGCCACGTGCGATGCGGGTAATCCGGGCATGCATGCAGCGTTCACGGCTTGAGATTGGGCCTTTTGTCTGGTACACTTTCTGTGCGCATGCTTCCTTTCCCGGGGAAGCGGCTGAAAGTGAAGTGAAAAGTCCATGCCTGGAAAGAAAATTGCCAAAATCACACGAAAAGTCGGACGGCTGGTTTTCAGCCGGTTTATGATTATTCTTCTTCTGTTCCTTCTGCAGATTGCCGTGTTTGTGAGCATTCTGGCCTGGTTCTCGGAGCGTCTGCCCTGGCTGACTGCCGTGGAGCAGGTGTTCACCGTAATCATGGTGCTGTACCTGTTCAACTGCAGAATGGACAGTTCCGCAAAGCTGACCTGGATGTTCCTGATCGCCCTGTTCCCGATCCCGTCTGCGCTGCTTCTTGTCTATACAAGGACGGAAGTGGGCAAAAGAGAGATCAGCCGGACCTATGCGCAGAGGATTGAGGAGACCCGCGGATTTATCAGCGGCAATGCGGAGCAGGTGCCGCAGAGCATATCCAATCTTGAGCGGTATATGAACCGCGAGGGAATGTTCCCCGTGTATGAACATGCGCTTGTTACCTATTATCCGCTGGGGGATGAGGCCATTCCGGCCATGATCCGGGAGATGGAGAAGGCGGAGCATTTCATTTTTCTGGAATTCTTCATTATCTCGGAAGGTCATGTATGGGATCAGGTCAGGGATGTGCTCAGGCGCAAGGCCGCGGAAGGCGTGGATGTGCGCGTCCTGTATGACGGCATGTGCGATGTCGCCTCCCTGCCGACGGACTTCAAGTCACGGCTGCGGCGTGAGGGGATCAAGGTCAAGGCCTTTTTCCCGCTGACCGCGTTTGTCTCTACCTATTACAATTACCGGGATCACCGGAAGATTCTTGCCATTGACAACCGGGTGGCGTTCACCGGCGGCGTGAACCTGGCGGACGAGTACGCCAATGAGATTGTGCGCTTCGGGCACTGGAAGGACACGGCCATCCGTGTGGAGGGCGAGGCCGCGAGGAGCTTTACGCTTATGTTCCTGCAGATGTGGAACCTCATCGAAATGCACAGGGACTATGCCCCGGTGCACCTGGCAGCGCCATCCGGTGTGCCTGATGTGCGAAAATCCCCGGGACTGGTGCTGCCGTTTGCGGACTGTCCGCTGGACGGGGACAAGGTCGGGGAGAGCGTATACCTGGACATGCTCTACCGGGCGGAGAAGTATGTGCATATCATGACGCCCTACCTGATCCTGGACGGGGAAATGGAAACCGCGCTGGCCTATGCGGCACAGCGCGGCGTGGATGTAAAGATCATACTCCCGGGCATTCCGGACAAGAAAGGCGCGTACGCTCTGGCCAAGTCCCATTACCGGACGCTGACCATGTCCGGGGTGCATCTGTACGAGTATGAACCCGGGTTCGTGCATGCCAAGGTGGTGTCCTCGGACGATGTGAAGGCAGTGGTGGGCACCATCAATTTTGACTACAGAAGCCTGTATCATCATTTTGAGTGCGCCTTGTACATGCAGGGCACGGAATGCATAGCGGATATTGAGAAGGACTTTGCGGACACGCTGACGCGCTGCAGGCCTGTGACCATGGAAAGCATCCGGGCGGAGAAGCTCGGATACAAACTGGCGGGCAGCGTACTCAAGCTCGTGGCGCCGCTGATGTAAACAGGAGGAAATGGAATGAACGGATTTGTGATCGGAGCCTTTGCCACCGTGTTTCTGGCCGCTGCCCTGGTATATCTGGCTGTGGCGGACGGCATGCCGGCGCCTTCCAGAAAGCGCGCCGTCTACAAGATTATACCGACACTGACCTGTACGCTGCTGGCGCTGACCGGGGCGCTGGTCCATGGCCGGCCTTATGCATGGCTTCTGTTCCTCGGGCTCGGGGTGTGCACGGCGGCGGACTGGATCCTGGAGTTCCGGTTCATACCGGGCATGGGCACCTTCGGACTGGGGCATATCCTGTACTGCGTCGCCTATGTGCTGACCGGGCATGTGCGGTCCCTGTCGCTCTGGGTGTTCCTGGTGCTTTTCGGCGTGATTTCCGTGCTCTGGTTCTTTCTGAGGAAGCGCCTGGACCAGGCACCGTTGTTTCTCTGCTATGCCGCGGTGCTCTGTACCATGGCGGCCTTGGCGTCCAGCCTGAACCCGCGCATGATGGCGGGCGGACTACTGTTTGTGCTGTCGGATGTGATGATCGGCGTGCGCATGGCGCTGAACATCAAGAGCAGATGGTACGGCGTGGTGATCATGGTCACGTATTACGCGGCCCAGTTCCTGATTGCCCTGTGCGCCTGGTAAGACTGCATGAACGGGGAGGAAATGTCATGGTCATGCATCCGGAGATCTTCGGCGCGCTGGGAAACGGCGTGCATGATGACGGGCCGGCCATCCAGGAGGCCATCAATGCCTGCTGTGCCTGCGGCGGCGGGGAAGTACTGCTCAGCGGCGGGAAGACCTACCTGAGCCGTTTCCTGATCCTGCGCTCCGGTGTGGGCCTGCGCGTGGAGGAAGGAAGCGTGCTGAAAGCGCGGGCACATCACCTGTTCTGTCCGGACTGCCCGCCGCATGAGGCCGGGGAAGAGGCGGAAGTTCTGGATACGGGCAAGCCGTCCGGGATTTTTCTCTACGCCCTGAACTGCCATGGATTGCATATCCATGGCGAAGGCAGCATCTGCGGCGGAGACGCGGGAAAACCGGATACAGCGCTTCTGTATCTGGACCAGTGCGAACATGTGAAGGTGCAAGGGCTGACGCTGAAAGCGGAGGGAGATCTGCTCTGCTTCGGCGGATGCAGGGATGTGCGGGTACTTGAGGTGTGCATGGAAACACTTCAGGGCTGCGGCATTGTGCTGGATCATACAAGGGAAGTCAGGCTGGAACGCTGCAGGATGCAGGGCGGATCGAACTTTTTCCGTATCCTGGACAGCCGCGCCCAGGCGGATCAGCTGCCCAGCAATGACATTCAGGTGATCGAATAAAAGAGCATGAAAAAAGGGAGCCGAAGCTCCCGGGGCTTACAGAAGAGAAAGGGCGCGGTGAATCCGGCGTGCCACAATGCGGTGGCCGGCATCGGAAGGGTGCAGGCCATCGGGCATGAGCAGGGTGCGGACTTCCGGGTACTCCGGCTGGAACCCGCCTGTGGCGTACAGATCCAGGACCGGCAGGGAGAAGCGCAGAGCGACTTCCAGAATGGCGTTTCTGTAGGCCAGAAGCGGGGCCTTGCCCTCGGCGTTGGCCTTTTCATCCCCGAGCGTGCGCAGCGGAGTGACCACAAGAATGGGCTTTCCGATGTATTTCAGGCATACGGTCTCATACAGATGATGCAGCGCGCCGTAGAAGGTATACACACCCCGGTCCGTGGGCTGTCCCAACGGCGCGTCGCCGTGTCCCCAGTCATTGACGCCGCCGAAAATGACCAGCGCGTCTGCCTTTCCGTCCAGCGCGTCTGCGCGCATGCAGAAATCCTGATCATACTCCGGGAACTCTGAGGGCTTGGTCTGGCGCGCAATCCGGGTGCCCCCGATTCCGCCGTTGATGACGTGCCAGCCCCATTCGCTTTCGAGCAGGGCGGCATAGCATTTGTCATAAGTGGAAGCACCGGCGCCCTGGGTAATGGAATCGCCGAGCAGCTGAAGGGTCATGGCTGACATGGTTTCTTCATCCTTTCACTGATTATATGAGTTCAAGACGCTCCATGGCATGCAGGATCCCGTCCTGCTCCGGCAGGTCTGTCACAAGGGTGCAGGCCTTTTTTACGTGCTCGGGCGCGTTCATCATGGCGACGGAGACCGGACAGGCTTCCAGCATGGCCAGGTCGTTGCTGCTGTCGCCGAAGGCAATGCAGTCCTCTATGGATGCGCCCAGGGCCTGTGCGGTCTCGGCAATGGCCCGGCCCTTGGAAAAGTCCAGGGGAACGCCCTCCCAGCCGCAGGGTGAACCGCCGCGGTTCACGCACTGGAAAGTTACCGGCGCGCACCCGGCGATTTCCCGGATCCGGTCCTCGTCATCCGTGAAGGCGAAAAACTTGATGAACGTAAAGTCTGGGTCTGAACAGGAGCCCAGGATATGCATGTCCCGGCACAGGATGGAAAGATTGTCTGTCCAGGGCGTCCGGGGGAGCAGCGGGTCAAAGGAAATACGGCTGCGGCCCTCGAAAAAGGCAGGTATATCGCTTGCGCGGAAGAGCTCAAGCGTCTGCATGGACTGGGCATGGTCCAGGGAAAAGCTCCGGAGCAGTCGGTTTCCAAGCTGGATATGGGCGCCGCATCCGCAGATGCGGCCGTCCAGGGGCAGACTGTCCAGGACAGGCGGGAGATGGCAGGGTACACGGCCGGTGTTCAGGAACAGCAGGTGCCCTTTTTCATGGGCGCGGTTCAGCGCTTCCGGAACCGAGTCCGGAAACGTCTGGGTGCCGTTGACGAACAGGGTGCCGTCCAGATCAAAAAACAGCAGTTTTCTCATACGGGCTCCGAACTGTCCACAGTGTCCTCCGGGCGGGCGCGCCGGAGAATCGTGTAACGCTTGTTGATACGCGGAAGCGAGTTCCGGAAAAACAGATTATAGGGAGAACTCACGAACAGGCTGATCACGAAACCGGGTTCATCAGTGCCCGTTTTCTCGTCATGCACAATGACGCGCTCTCCGGGATCGCACAGGTCGCTGGCGCCCGTGACGAAAACGGGAGCGCCTTTCTTTCTTGTGATCTGATAGTACACTTTGGCGTTCTTCTGCCAGCGCCTGGTCTGCATGATCTCTGTGATGAAATCCGTGAAACTGAACACAGAAGGAGAGGGCAGCAGTGCGTCCAGCTGTGTGAAGAAATCCATCATATCAGCGGAGATGGCGTAGTCTTCCAGAGAGAAATGCTCGCTGATATCCGACCCGCCCAGGAGGGACATGTGCACTTCCATGGAATGGCTGACCGGAGCGTTTTCCAGCGCGGCAAGCTCCAGTCCCTGGGCGCTCTGGGGCACGGTGTCCAGCAGGGTGCGGATACAGGACCCCAGACGCACGGTCTGCTCGGCCTGCAGCGTATCATTGCGGTATTTCTGGAGGCTGACGGTCTCCGCCTTGGCGGACAGGTAAAGATGATACACGGTTTCCCTGCCGGTTTCGGGACCGCTGCTGACGGTACGGCGGAACTGAATGCCCATGGTATCCAGCCGGTCTTCATTGCCGTCAAAGAGATACAGGTTATCCCGGTGCAGAAGCGTGCGGAAGAGCGAGGACAGGCCCGCATACAGATCACTAGATACAGTAAGGCAGCCGTTGATGGCGCAGAAATGGCCTTCGGCGTCTTCGAGCTTCAGCTCCCAGCTTCCGCAGCCGGAGGTATACTCGGCTGTGTAATGTTCCAGGAACATGGACGCGGAGGCAAACAGCTGCTCCGAGGCCAGGGCGTCCACGGCAAAGCTTTCATCATCGTCGCTGTCCGGCCCGGAGTTCTCAATCCGGACATTTCCGTCGGCTGTAAGCGTCAGCGTCTGGGTCACAGGCGGCTCGTCCATCTCCTGAGGGAGAACGGTGGTCACCGTAAGCCGGGAAGGCTGGGAAAGCGGCTGCAGGGACTGGGGATAGAGATTCTCCGTGATTTCGCGCAGCCGGGTCAGAGCCATCCGGAACCAGAGCCGGTGCTCCGGATCGGTCAGCGCGCTCTCGGGAATGCCCTTGGTCAGGAAGAGGGCATGACCGAGCATGCCGGAACAGAGGAACATGGGATCATCCACGTCCGGAAGAATCTGCTGGAGCTCCGGCCAGCGAAAGAACGCGTCATGGCCGTATTCCAGCATGAAAGCGAGGCCTTCATCCAGTGGATTGGCAAAGCTGATGAGCCCGGGGATAAAACCTTCCTGTATTTCCAGGGCATGACCGTCCACGCGCTCGAAGAACGGAAGGTAGGTTTCTGCAAACAGGCGCATTTCGCGTAAATCTGCCATGAGGTTCCTCCCTTATTGAAGATTCAACAGGTATTGTACGGAGGCAGACTTGAAAAATCAACCGCTTTGTCCCTGTTTCTTTTCCAGGGACGCAGCACGCGCAGGACATGGGCTGAGGTCGGACAGCCGGATCTTTCTTGACAGTCTCCGGGAACGTATCTACAATAGCATTGCACAAGAGATTCATGATAAGGAGAACGAAAGATATGCATGGTGTTTCCCGTTTTGCTCTTCTGCTGGCGCTGGTGATGCTGCTCACAGGCGTCTGTGCCTGCGCGGAAGACAGCGCACCCCAGGCTTCGGAGGGTACTCCGGCTGCGGACGTGATCCGGAGCTGGGTCAAGAAGGAAGGCTGGCAGTACCTGCAGCTGGGCCAGTACATGTATGAGAAGGACGGAACCATGGCTCCGGTGCTGTGGCGGGTGCTTTTTGTGGAAGACGGAAAAGCGCTCATGATTACCGAGCACGTGATTGACCTGTGCCAGCCCTACTACATGGACACCAAGAAGGACTATGATTTTTACAAGGAATACAAGCACAAGAGCCGTCTGCCGGAGCTGACGTCCATTGAGGAGACGGAGGTGCCCGGATGGTTTGCCAATGTCATGTGGCCGGTGCTGATCGGGGATGATCCCATTGGCAGCGCGTTTGTGGACGAGGGCAGCGGCCGGCTCTTCCTGATGCCCACCTCGGAGTGGTGCAGGACCGAGTATGGCTTTACCAAGAAGAAGGGGGATGCCCCGAACCCCAGCCGGATCGCCCAGGTGACCCCGTATGTGCGGTACAAGAGAATGTATGACTGGTCCTCGCGCATGGTTCTGTATGAAAAGGGCTATACCGGTTCCTGCTACTGGACCAGCGACATGCGCCCCGGCGAGCGGCGCATGCAGATCGTGGGCATCAACGGACATCTGTCCTGGGGCGGATGGATCCGCCCGAACGTGGGTGTCAGACCCGCCGCGAAGCTTGACCTGAAAGATATCCGCATTGTTTCCGGAAGCGGAACGGCCAAGGATCCCTTTGTGGTCAGCTACGCAGGAGAATAACGAAAGACATAACAAGAAAAGCGGCGCGCGGCGCCGCTTTTTCTGATGGCTGGGAATGAAAGGACGCAGAGCATCCGGACAGGAATCACAGGTATGCCCTGAAGAAACGGATGACCTCCTGGAGCATTTCACTGCCCCAGACGCCGTTTCCGTGTCCGGCACCGGCGACCTTGATCAGTTCTGCCTTTCCGCCGCAGGCGCGAAGCGCATCGCAGAAGCGGAGTCCCTGAGCAACGGGAATAATCGGATCCTCATCGCCGATCACGTAGAGGAAGGGCGGAAGTGTTTTCGCGCGTTCTATGTAATACAGCGGGCTGGCTGCTCTGAGGTATTTTGCGGGGTCGGACAGGTACGTGTCCTGCCAGATTTCCATGGCCTCAAAAGGCAGGCCGGGTTCTTCATCCGGCCGCAGCGGTTTGTTTTCTGCGATGCGGTCTTCCACCAGATGGATCAGGTCCACCGGCCCGTAGACACAGCAGCAGGCTTTTGCCTGTACGGCTTCGGACAGGCAGGCGCCAAAGGCAAAACTGCGGTCGGGCATGTCAAGAAGCGTATCATGATCTCCTGTCAGGGCTGCCATGGCGGCGGTATTGCCGCCGGAAGAATCGCCCAGCAGGCCCACACGGTCTGTGTCGATATGGAAAACATCGGCATGGCTGCACAGATACCGGACAGCTTCCTTCAGGTCCTGAACAGCTGCCGGGAAAACGACATTGTCCCGGTATGTGCCGCGGTAGGAAACAGAAGCCGCCACAAACCCGGCCTGCGCCAGATGCACGAGATACGGCACATGACGGTGTCCGTCGGCACCGGCCCATCCGGAACCGGGGCAGTCGACAATCAGAGGAAATTCCGGTGCCCTCTGAGCCTTCTGCGGCTGAGGCTCGCTGTCGGCCTTGTCACCCAGAGTACGGTGCCATCTGGCAAACTTTGCCTGCACCGGATTGAGATGAGCCGGTGGTTCGACCGGGAAGGAAGGCACAACCGGCGAAACGATCTGCAGCGTAAGGTCACCGGTGTCCCTGTGGGCATATGTGATATCCGGAGTATATACAACATCATATTCGACGGTGCTGTAAATGGTTTTGGCAATATTCATGGGCCATCCCTTCTTTCTTGAGTTTCTGGGTTCCAGACACACAGGCATGTCTGGTCAGATCATGAATGCGTTTTCAACAGGCTCCCGGGATTCGGGCTTTTTTGGACAGTGGTTTTCCATGATGATACCATGCACGCTGACTCTGTTCAAGACGATTGTCAGGCGGGCATTGCAGCGGGCTGTCCATAAGCGGGTACCATGATTCGTTTTCCCGCTTCTGACGGCGATGATCCTGAAGGCTGTCCAAAATGAAACTCACAACAAGGCAGTTTCCGGAGAAGTATGTACAGAAATGATGCCGGTGTCTGATTGTACAAACGGTGTATTTTTATTTACTAATTTCGAAAACAAGAATATAATTTCGCCTATTAATATAGCATGATGCATATATGTGATGCATTGTTCCAGATGGAGCATGCTGTATAAAGAAAGGGAGTATCTTTGATGAAGAAACTGTTTTGTCTGATGCTGGCGCTTGCGGTGGCAGCATCCTGCGCCGTGCTGCCTGTCATGGCGGAAGACCGGTATCTGGGCGTCATGCTCGGAACCAACGTCATGAGCCTGGATACCAATCTGGCTACTGACGGCGACTCGTTTGAAGTGATTGCCGACTGCATCGACGGCCTGATGCAGATGGATGCGGACGGCGCAGCTGTCCCGGCCATCGCGGAATCCTACGACCTGTCCGATGACGGTCTGACCTATACGTTCCACCTGCGTGACGCGAAGTGGACCAATGGTGATGCGGTCACGGCCAATGACTTTGTGTTCGCATGGCGCCGTATTGCCAAGGAAGCCGGCGAATACGCCTACATGCTGGACGAGATCGGCAACATCAAGGGCGCTGCCGAGATCATCAGCAAGCAGACGGACGATCTGACCACCCTGGGCGTTTCTGCTCCGGATGACAAGACCTTTGTCGTGGAACTGAATGTGCCCGTGTCCTTCTTCCCGAGCCTCATGTATTTCCCCACTTTCTATCCCATCAATGAGGCCTTCTATACCAGCCTGGAGGAAGGCACCTACGGTACCAGCCCGGAAACCTTCCTGAGCAACGGTGCTTTTGTGCTGGAGAGCTATACGCCCGGCACAGCCAATCTTTCCGTCAAGAAGAATCCTGACTACTGGGATGCAGACCGTGTAAAGCTGGCCGGCATCAAGTACCAGGTGGTGGGTTCCTCCGACAGCGCCCTGACTGCGTACCGTACCGGCGCACTGGATGTGGTCATGATTTCCGGCAACCAGGTCTCTGCAGCCAACGCAGACGCTGAACTGAGCAAGAGCCTGAAGGTGACCGGCGCCGGCTATATGTGGTATCTTTCCTTCAGCCAGACAGAGAAGAATGCCCAGAACGGCATGCTGGCCAACACCAATCTGCGCCTGGCCATCACCAATGCCATTGACCGTGACAATCTGGTGGACAACTATGTGATGGACGGCTCTCTGGCCACCTTTACGGCTGTGCCTCCGCAGTTTGCTGCCAGCAGCACCACCGGTGAGGACTTCTCCGCTGATCAGGCCAGGTTTGCCGATTATGTGGGCTATGATCCCGACAAGGCTGCGGAATACTTTGAAAAGGCAAAATCCGAGCTCGGCGTGGATACGTTTGAGTTCACGATGATTTACGGCAACAACGAAGGCGATGAAGTGGCCAAGGTGGCTCAGGCCATCAAGGAAGACGTGGAAGACGCACTGCCCGGCCTGACCATCAATCTGCAGCCCATGACCAAGGCGGAGCGCCTGGATAAAATGCAGAACGACAACTACGATGTGGCCCTGACCCGCTGGGGTCCCGACTACGCTGATCCCATGACCTACCTTGGCATGTGGGTGACCAACAACTCCAACAACTATGGTTTCTGGAGCAATGAAAAGTATGATCAGCTGATCGCTGACTGCACCACTGGTGCCTATATCACGGATTATGATGCCCGCTGGAATGCCATGTATGAGGCGGAGAGCCTGGTTATGCAGGAAGCCGTGATTGCGCCTCTGTACACCAAGGCCAATGCGAACCTGATCGTTTCCGGCGTGGAAGGCATTCAGTTCCATCCTGTGGCGCTGAACCGTGTTTACAAGGATGTTACCATTGAATAACCTGTGAAGCCCGATTTTCCCTTCAGAGCGGTCCGTAAACCGGGCCGCTCTGATTATTCGATTCTGGAAGGAAGGCTGAACGATGGCCAAATATATTCTCAAGCGCCTGGGCATGGCTCTGCTGACACTGCTGATCATCACGTTCCTGCTTTTCCTGCTGGTGCGCATCATGCCGGGCAATCCTTTCCCGTCAGAACGCATGAGCGCCGAGCAGATTGCCAACAAGCGCGCGGAGATGGGACTGGACGATCCGATCATCACCCAGTTTGTGCGCTATATGGGAAATGTGCTGCAGGGGGATTTCGGGAAGGGAACATCGCTGTACAACGGCGCTCCGATCAAGACGGTGCTCGCTTCCGCCATCGATAATTCCTTTCGCATTGGCGGCATTGCCATTCTTGTGGGTACGTTTGTGGGCCTGCTGCTGGGCATTACGGCTGCGCTGAACCGTGGGAAGTTTCTGGATGCCTTCTGCACGGTTTTCTCGATTTTCGGCGTTTGCGTGCCCTCCTATGTGTTCCTGATTTTTCTGCAGTACACGTTCTCGTTCAGAATTCCGTTCTTTCCCTACTTTTTTGATCCGACGCGCTTTGCGTTTTCTGCCATCATTCCGTCGCTGTCCCTGAGTCTGTTTACGATGTCGACCATTTCCCGCTTTACGCGCAATGAGATGGTCGAGGTGTTTGACAGCGACTATGTGCGCCTGGCGGAGGCAAAGGGCATGTACGGCGGCAGGCTGGTGCGCAGACATGTGCTTCGCAATGCGCTGATTCCCATCGTTACTGTGCTGGCGCCTCTGGTGGTCGATCTGCTCACCGGTGCGCTGGTGGTGGAGAAGATCTATGGAATCAACGGAATCGGCAAGCTGATGGTGGATGCCATCGCCGGGGAGGGCATTGACTACAACTATGTGCTGGCCCTGGGCATTCTGTATTCGGCGCTGTACATCGGTATCATGCTACTGGTGGATGTGCTCTACAGCGTGCTGGATCCGCGCATCCGTGTGGCGACGGCAAGGGGAAGGAGGGCGTAAGTCATGGCGAAGAAAACAATGCAGGCCGGCAGTGCAGCCGCGCCGTATGTGCCTGCCAGGGAAGATTTCGTGTTTCTTCCGCACCGCGACCTGAATATGGATACCAACTTCGCCTCCCAGAGTTACTGGAAAGGCGTTGCCATCCACTTTTTCAAAAACCGCCGTGCTGTGGTGGGTCTGGTGATCATCAGCGTGATTATCCTGCTGGCCGTTTTCGGGCCGATCCTGAGTGCCTATGACTACCGGGATATTGTGCAGTACCGCAATGAGGCCAACAAGCGTGTTGTGGCAAAGGGCATTGCACCGCAGATTCCCGCGCTTCACCGGCTGCTGACCGGCAGTGAACTGGAAGGAAACTTTGCAGACCGCACCTTCCTTTTCGGTACCGATGACCTTGGACGGGACCTGTGGACGCGTACCTGGTACGGCGCGAGGGTATCCCTGCTCATTGCGTTTGTGACCATTATCATTGATATGATCATCGGCATGAGCTATGGTCTTGTTTCCGGCTACTTCGGCGGGGTGACGGACCATGTGATGCAGCGTTTTGTGGAAATCGCCAATTCTGTGCCGCGTCTGGTCATCGTGTCTGTGCTCGCCATTTTCATGCCCAAGGGCATGGGACTGGTGATTGTGGCACTGCTTCTGACGGAATGGATCGGCATGAGCAAGATTGCCCGCGCGGAGATGCTCAAGATCAAGGAACAGGAATATGTGCTGGCCAGCCGTACGCTTGGCGCGCGGAACGGACATATCATCTTCAAGGAAATTCTGCCCAATACCATCGGGCCAATCATTACGCAGGTCATGTTTTCCATTCCCACCGCCATTTTCACGGAAGCGTTTCTGAGCTTTGTCGGCGTGGGCATTGTGCTGCCCCAGTGTTCTGTGGGCACGCTGATTGAGGACGGCTTCAACAATATCACGACGCTGCCCTATCAGATTCTGCCGCCCATCATTGTGCTGGCGCTGCTGATGCTGGGCTTCAATTTCATCGGCGACGGACTGCGCGAAGCGCTGGCCCCGAAGCTGGAAGATATGTGAGGAGGGGAAAAGCATGAGCGAAACGCCGAAAACCATCCTCGATATCAAAAACCTGGATATTTCCTTTAAGACCAATGCCGGTACGGTGCATGCGATCCGCGGCGTCAATATCGACCTGTGCAAGGGTGAGACCGTGGCGATTGTGGGCGAGTCCGGTTCCGGCAAATCTGTTACCATGAAGGCCACCATGGGCCTGCTGGACAGCAATGCCACGGTAAACAGCGGTGAGATTCTCTATACCTATACGGATGAAAAAGGCGAAGAGCGCACCGTGGATCTTCTCAGGCTCTCGAAGAAGGAACTGCGCCAGCACTATAACGGACAGCGCATTGCCATGGTGTTCCAGGATCCGATGACGAGCCTGGATCCCACCATGACCATTGGCAAGCAGATCATGGAAGGGATGCTTCTGCACAAAAACATGAAAAAGGACGAGGCCAGAGCGCGCGCCATTGAGCTGCTGAACCTTGTCGGCATTCCGGAAGCAGAGAAGCGGTTCAGGAACTATCCGCATCAGCTCTCCGGCGGCATGCGCCAGCGTGTGGTGATTGCCATCGCCCTGAGCGCAGACCCGGATATCCTGATCTGTGACGAACCCACCACCGCCCTGGACGTGACCATTCAGGCGCGCATTCTCGAGCTCATCATGGATATTCAGAAAAAGATGAAGCTCAGCGTGATCTATATCACGCATGATCTGGGCGTGGTGGCCAAGGTGGCTGACTATGTGAATGTCATGTATGCAGGGAAGATTGTCGAGGTCGGCAATGTAAACGAGATTTTCTATGAGCCGAAACATCCCTATACATGGGGACTGCTTTCCGCCATGCCCGATCTGGATACGGAGGACGACCGGCTCTATTCGATTCCCGGGAGTCCGCCGAACCTGCTTCATGAGCCTGTGGGTGACGCTTTCGCACCGCGGAATCAGTTTGCTCTGGCGATCGATGAAAAGGCGGAGCCGCCGCTGTTCCAGGTGAGCCGGACGCACTTTGCCGCTACCTGGCTGCTGCATCCGGATGCCCCGAAATTCGAAATGCCGCAGGAGCTCAGGGAACGCCTGGAGCGTGCGAGGAAAGAGGTGGAAGAGTATCTATGAGTGAAATTCTGTTACGGGTGGAAAATCTGCAGCAGCACTTCCGCGTTTCCCGCACCTATACGGTGCGCGCAGTGAACGGCGTTTCCTTTGACATCCATCCCGGCGAAACCTACGGCCTGGTAGGCGAATCCGGGTCCGGAAAGACCACTATCGGCAGAAGCATCATCCGTCTGTACAACCCCACCGGAGGGAAAATCACGTTCAACGGCAGGGATATTACAGGCCGTCTGGACAATGATACCCGGAGCATGCTGCGCAAGGAAATGCAGATGATCTTTCAGGATCCGATGGCTTCCCTGAACCCGCGCAAGAAAGTGGAGGACATCATCGGCGAGGGACTGGATATTCACAGGCGTTACAGTTCCAGGCAGGACCGCAGCGACCAGATCATTGAAATGCTGAAAAAAGTGGGCCTCAGTCCGGAGCATGCCGCGCGGTATCCGCACCAGTTTTCCGGCGGTCAGCGGCAGCGTGTCGGCATTGCCCGGGCGCTGATCATGAACCCGAAACTGATTATTGCAGACGAGTGCATTTCAGCCCTGGATGTTTCCATCCAGGCCCAGGTGGTTAACCTGATGAAGGACATTCAGGAGGAAACCGGCTGTGCCTATCTCTTCATTGCTCATGACCTGAGCATGGTCAAGTACATTTCAGACCGGATCGGCGTCCTGCATCTGGGCTACATGGTGGAGACGGGCACGAAGGAGGAAATCTTTTCGAATCCGATTCATCCCTATACCCGGTCGCTTCTCTCCGCCATACCCCATCCCAATCCTGAGGTGGAGAAGCGGCGCAAGTCCATTGCGTATGATTACGCCGCCAGCGGCATCGACTATGCGAAGGGAACGGAACGCAGCGTCGGGGGCACGCATACGGTGCTGGCCACTGAGGAGGAGTTCGCACGGTGGACCTGAGAGGCGCTGTGTGTGCAGCCTGCTGCTGTGTCTTTCTGATGACGGAAAATCCGCCGGACTGTATGGGTCCGGCGGATTTTTCCATGAGGGGGGAATGAAGGTTTCCGGAGTATGTATCTGCACGGATGAGCCCTGCTCCGGGCTGCAGGAAGCGTTTCCTTTCGCGGCTGGCTTGGATTTTCTCCGGGACAGTGCCGGGTGAACCCAAGAACGTGAAAAAGGCCCGGGGATGGATCACTGTTACAGGTGGTAATGGTTTTTCAGACGGTCAGAGCATCTGACCCTGCCCCTGACATGAATGGCAGAGATGGTCTCAAGGATCAGGTCATCCAGGCTTTCATCGATGACCAGGAGTCCGTATCCCCGGATTTCCTTCTGATGCCCCTGCTCCCTGAGGGGTTCCAGTTCCTTCTTCACCATGCCCCGGATGCCCATGAACCAGATGCAGCCCGAACTGTCATAGCGCTCCTGCGCGGCATGGATGCTGGCCTGCTTGGTATTCAGATACTCCCGCACCGCCTGGTTGATCAGATCGCTCCTGTTTGAATAGAAGCCCTGGTCCACCAGCAGGTCGATCTGGGACAGGGTTCCGATATTCATGTTGACCGATACCTTTTCCGTATTCTCCATGACATGACCTCCTTTATGCTCCAAATGGAGCATAAATAGAGTATCATACAGAAATCATCCTGTCAACGAAAACATCCTCCGATCCGGTTCAGAGAACCGGGTGAGGCATATATCGGCACTGCCGGGAGCTGCAGCAGGGATTCCCTGCTGTCTGCATTCAGGGGCAGGCGACGTGCCATCACAATCACCGTCTGATGGAGCTAGGACGGGCGTTCTGTGATCTGCATAAGACACAGTACCTGTATCTCATGGATGTGTGGGGACACAGCTATGAGTTTGACCAGGACGGCAACTGGGACATGATGGAAGCATTCTGCAGCATGATGGGCGGGCGGGATGACATCTGGTACGCCACGCATATTGAAATTGTGGATTATATGGATGTTTTTCAGCGCCTGCAGTTTGCGGCGGATAACAGCTTCGTATATAATCCTTCCGTACAGAGTGCGTGGGTAAGTGTGGACCAGGGTCAGCCGTTGGAGATTCCCGGGGGGTCAGCTGGTGTCTCTTTGGTGGGAGCGAACACGATGAAAGAGAGAAAGCACAGGTTCAGCAGACTGCAGCTTCAGTCTTTTTTCTCCTATGTGGTGATCATGCTCGTTGTCATGATCATACTGGTATTCTTTGCATACCGGTCTTTTTCATCGTTCCACTCACAGCTTCTGCTCAATACCTATCAGGCGGACCTGCATCTGGTGCGGGAAGCCCAGGACCGGCTGATGACAACGCTGGTTTCCATTGCAGGGCAGATGACCAACAATGACATCACGCCCGTGAAATACAGCGAGGATCCCGTGAAAGGCTCGCGCATCTCCGGAAAGCTTGCCTCCTACCGCGCCGTCAATGACACGTTCGATGATCTCTTCATTCACTTTACCGGGGACGACTCGGGGAAGAGAAGGCTTCGGAAACGGACTACAATCATCAGGCCGTGGATCATCTCCGGCTCGCCCTGAGAAAGGCTGACCGGCCGAGGATCGAGCAGGCGCTCCGGGAAGTGTCCCAGGCCATGCATGGCATGCATACCTCGCTCTTCGGATTCAGGAGCATGTACAATGAGATCATCACCGCTGTCACGGCGGAAGCGCGGGCGAGCGGGGCCAAGGAAGAGGACGTGTATGACCTTTTCCGGCTCAGCCGCTGTCTGTCGGTGGATGAACTGGACGGCCTGCTTGCGCAGGTCTGCCGGAAGATCGCGGACCTGCAGACCGCCACCAGACAGGAGCATGTGCCGGAGGAGGTTCGGAAGGCGCGGGAAATTATCCAGCACCGTTTTTCGGAGCCGGAGCTTTCCGTGTCCGGCATTGCGAAGGAAGGCGGCATGAGCGATTCCAAGCTGTCCGTGGAATTCAAGCGCGTGTACCAGGAGACGCCGCTGGAAGTGATCACCTTCTGCCGCATGCACAGGGCCCAGCGGCTTCTCGGAACAACAGCCATGCCGGTCAAGGATATTGCCGTGGAATGCGGGTATTATGATATCTCGGCCTTCAACAGACGGTTCAAGTCCTATACGGGACTGACGCCGCAGCAGTTCCGGCAGCAGGAGAGCGAAAAAGACGCGCCGCAGGCGCAGTGACCAGAGGAGAACGCCATGAGTGATTTTATTCTGTCTCTTTCGACCAGGATTCAGGCGGACGAAAACCAGTCCGCGATTCAGCATGCCGCGGCTGTGCTTCGCCGGGATATGCGGGAAAATCTGAGCGGGTATGGCCCGGACAATGTAATCCGCGTGCTTCAGGATCCCGCGCTCGAAGCGGAAACGTATGCCGCGGAGGTGACGGAGCAGGAAGTCCTTCTCCGCTGCGGGGATGATCTGGGCGCCGTGTATGCGCTGCTCTCGGTCAGCGAAAGGTATCTGGGTGTACAGCCGCTGGGCTGGTGGATGGGACTGCGGCCAAAGATGCATGACACGGTCCGGATTCCCCTGGGTGGCTGGGAAAGTCCCAGGTATGCCGTGCGCTACCGCTGCTGGTTTGTCAATGATGAAGTGCTCTTCACCGGCTGGCATCTGGAGGAAAGCCAGCGCGCGGAAGTCTGGAAGCGGCTGTTTGAGGCCCTGCTGCGCTGCGGCGGCAACATGGTCATACCGGGCACGGACCGGGAGTATGACGGGCACAGGCTGTGCGACATGGCGCTGGAGCGGGGACTGTGGATCACGCAGCATCATACGGAACTGCTGGGGGCAAGGATGTTTGCCCGGGTATACCCGGAGCTTCAGCCGTCCTATACGCAGCATCCCCGGGAGTTTGAGGCGCTCTGGCAGGAAGCAGTTGACCGGTATGCAGGCAGGCGCGTTGTCTGGACCATCGGATTCCGGGGCCAGGGCGACAAGGCATTCTGGCATGATGACTCGGGGTATGACACGGCCGAGAAACAGGGCGCGTTTATCTCCTCCGTAATGCGCAGGCAGATGGAGCTGGTCCGCGCGAAGGATCCGAAGGCGGTCTTTTCCACCAACCTCTACGGGGAGATGATGGGCCTGTACCGGGCCGGCCACCTGAAGGTGCCTGACGGCGTGATCCGTCTGTGGGGTGACAACGGCTACGGGAAAATGGTTTCCAGGCGTCAGAACAATGACAATCCCAGAGTGGATGCCATGCCCGCGGAGCATGAGAAAGGTGAGCACGGCATTTATTACCATGTGAGCTTCTATGACCTGCAGGCAGCGAACCATATCACCATGCTCCAGAACCCGCCCCAGATGATTGCGGATGAACTGGAAAGAGTGCTGGAGCGCCGTGCGGGCAAAGTGTGGAATATCAATGTGGGGTCTGTAAAGCCCCATGCGTTCATGCTGGAAGTGGTGCGCCGGATGTGGACCGACGGCCGGTGCGACGCGGGGAAGGCGGCTGCTGAGTTTGCACATGCGTACTATGGCAGTGAAGCGGCGGCAAAATTGCTGACCGGGTATGCCAGTTGCGCTGTGGCCTACGGACCGAACGCGGATGACCGGGCGGGCGATCAGTACTATCATTTCCCGCTGCGCACCATGATCCGTCACCTGATGCGCGGAGAGAATGCGCTGCCGGTGCCATCGCTTCTGTGGGCAGCCGACGGTGTGTCCTATCTCAAGCAGGTGGAGAAGATCGCGCGGATCGGACAGACCGGCATGGATTCCTGGGGAAGGTATGTGCAGGATTGCCGCGAAGTCATGGACGGGATGCCGGAAGCGGATGCTGTGCGTCTTCGCGACACCCTGCTTCTTCAGGGCGTGCTGCATCAGACCGGATGTGAAGGCCTGTACAGCTTCGGCCAGTGCGCTTTCCATGCGGTGAACGGTCATGACCTGCAGGCATTTCTCTGGGCGGACAGGGCACTGGAAGCACACCGGAGGGGTCTTGCGGCCATGCGCGGGGTCGGAGGACGGTTTGCCCATCTGTATGACAATGACTGCTTTGCGGGCGTGGAGCTGACCTGCCGGATGCTGGAAGGCCTGAGAAGCTGGCTTCGCATACGCGGAGACGGGGATCTCATGTACGACTGGGAAAAACAGTACCTGGTATCGCCCGAGGAAAAGCGGGTGGTCCTGCAGACGCACCGTACCGTTCAGCTTTCGGATGATGAACTGTGCCTGCGCCTGAGGGGCGAAGTGGACCTGGAAACAGCGTTTTGAGGAGGATGCGGCAGATGGAACTGTATTTCTGGGCGTCGGATACGGAACTTACGCTCTGGTGGGAGCAGCCGGAACATGCGCCTGCCGGTGCGGTATATGATGTGAACATGGAAGGCCGGGGCGTGCAGCATGTCCATCGCACCCACTGCACCTTTGAGGACCTTTGTCCGGAAACGGAATATGCTCTAAGCGTCAGCATAGGCGGTGAGGAGCTCGGCAGGGTGCGCATTACGACAGGGAAAACACCGCGAATATTGAATGTTCTGGACTTCGGCGCTGTCGGGGATGGAAAAACGCTGAACACCTTAAGTCTGCAGGCCGCATTCGATGCCTGCGGACCGGATGAGGAAATTGTCATTCCATCGGGCGTATTCCTGACCGGCGGGCTCCACCTGCACAGTGACATGCGGGTCTGTCTGGAGAATGGCGCGGTGCTGCAGGGGACGGAAAACCCGGAAGACTATCTGCCCAAGATCTGGAGCCGTTTTGAGGGCGTGGAGCAGGAATGCTATCAGAGTCTTCTGAATCTCGGCACGCTCAGCCATGCGGACGGTCCCAACTGCCGCAATGTCTGGATTCACGGAAAGGGAACCATCTCCGGGGGCGGCCAGCAGCTGGCCCTGAATGTCATTGAGGTGGAGCGGGAACGGCTCCGGGAGTATATCGCCTCGCTGGGAGACAAGGTCAAGGAATGCGAGAACGACAACACCATTCCGGGCCGCGCACGCGGGAGACTGATCAACCTGAGCAACTGTGAGCTCGTGCGCATTTCCGGTCTGACGCTGCAGAACGGCGCGAGCTGGAATGTGCACATGATCTATTCCCGCGGGATTGTCACCGATCACTGCGTCTTCCGCTCGGAGAACGTTTGGAACGGGGACGGATGGGACCCGGACTCCAGCGAGGACTGCACCCTGTTTGCCTGTGAATTCCATACCGGGGATGATTCCGTGGCCATCAAGAGCGGCAAGAACCCGGAGGGCAATGTCATTGCACGCCCGACCCGGCATATCCGGGTGTTTGACTGCGTCAGCGAGTATGGTCTGGGCGTTGCCATCGGCAGCGAGATGAGCGGCGGCGTGGAGGATGTGAAAATCTGGGACTGCGATCTGGAGCATTCGCTCTACGGCGTTCAGATCAAGGGCACGAAAAAGCGCGGCGGGTATGTACGGAATATCCAGGTACGGGACTGCGTGCTTTCGAGATTCCTGTGCTGCGCCGTGCTCTACAACGATGACGGCGAGGGCTCGCCGGTGCCGCCTGTGTTCTCGGACATGCGGTGCGACCGCGTGCATTTTACGGGCTGGGCGCGCAATTACTGGGAGAAGGATCTGCATGCCATGCCCGGGATTGACCTGAGCGGATTTGACGTGCCCGGGTATGAGGTGCGGAATATCTCGTTCACAGACTGTACGATGGGGAAGGACGCCACTGTCGCGCTGAAGCACTGCGTGCAGATCCATCTGGACGTGGAAAAAACGGAATAATGGGAAATGCCCTTCTAAATGATAATGGCCCGCAGGATCTTCTGTGATCCTGCGGGCCGGTCTGTTTCCATGCTTTTGAGTTTTTCCGAATGGGTTGTGGGATGCGGAATCAATGCTCCGGATAGTGCGCCAGCATGTTTTCCATGCTGCGGGTGATATGCCGGCACATGGTCTGCCACGCCTTTTCCGGGTCCCCGGCCTGAATGGCCTGAAGGACATCAATGTGCTCATAGGTGGAGCTTCTGTAATGATGCTCCGCCGCGTTCTCTCCATGACCGACGCTGGGTCCGTTCCACAGTTCAAGGAGATAATTGGTCAGCTGATGATTGTCCGCCGCCTCCCAGATGGCCTGGTGGACAGCCTGATTCAGGTTTACATATTCGGTGACATTCAGACTGTCCAGGTGATCCCGCAGGCTACAGAGCCGCTCAAGCAGTGATTCAAGCTTTCCGGGGTCCATTCCGTGCTCGGCGGCTCTGCGTGCCGCCTCGGATTCCAGCAGGATTCGCATCTCAAAAATATCCTGCACAAACTTGCGGTCAATGGTATTGACGATGGCTCCCTTGTTCATCCGCAGCGTGATGAGGCCTTCGGCTGCCAGAACCTGAAAGGCTTCCCTTACCGGCGTCCGGCTGATGCCCAGCTGAGCGGCAATTTCCGTCAGGCTCAGTTCATCGCCGGGGCGGTACTCGCCGGCATAAATCGCTTTTCTCAGAATGGCGGTGATCTTGATCCGCGCCGGCATCAGTTCCAGGGTCTCCACAGGCATGACCTCCTCGTGCATATCGTATACGATGTGCATTATAAAGGAGGAAAAAACGAAAAGCAATCATCGGTCAGCAGCGGCGTGCACTGGATATCGTACCGGAAGGCGCTGCACGGGTCAGGATTTTTCCCTCTCAGGGATTGCAATCGGCCGGGAACTATGGTAAGCTCCTCTTGAATTGAATATCGTATACGATATTCAATATACGATTGATGCGCAGGGGGAGGAAATTTCATGCACGCCATTGAAAAGATTCTGGCCCGAAACAGCGGGCGCAGGGAAGTCCGTACCGGAGAGATCGTCACCGCAAAGGTGGACTTTGCCGAAATCAATGATCTGTATCTGCAGACAGTGTATTCCTTCTACGAGATGGGCGGCGAAAAGGTATGGGACAATACCCGCTGCGCGTTCGTCTTTGACCACTATGCTCCCTGCCCCGATATCAAGAGCGCGTCCAATCACAGAGAGATGCGTGAGTTCGCCCGGAAGAACGGGCTGAAATATCATTTTGACACCAACTGCGGCGTGTGCCATCAGGTGATGCCGGAGGCGGGCGTCATCTATCCGGGCATGATCGTGGTGGCCACCGACAGTCATACCACCACCCACGGGGCCTTCGGCGCCATGGGCACGGGCTGCGGCGCGACGGATATGGCGACCATTCTGATGACCGGCGAGCTGTGGTTCCGGGTGCCGGAAATCATCGAGGTGCGTCTGGAAGGGGAGGCACCCAAAGGGGTATACCCCAAGGATGTGGTTCTGGCTGTGCTGGGAAAGATCCGGGCGGACGGCGCGGTCTACAAGGCCATCGACTTTACCGGCAGCTATGTGGAAAGCCTGAATGTGGCTGGCCGCATGACCATCTGCAATATGGCGGTGGAGATGGGCGCAAAGACAGCGTATATGCAGCCGAATCAGGATGTGCTCGATTATGTCAGCAGCCGTGCGGTGCGTCCCTATGAAATCCAGTATACGGATCCGGGCTATGCGTATGCGGAAACGCATGTATTTGACGTATCCGCCCTGGAACCTCAGCTTGCCTGCCCGAGCTCTGTGGAGAATGTGCATCCGCTTTCGGAAGTTGTATCCGGCGGGCCTGTCAGGCTGGACCAGGGCTATATCGGGTCCTGCACCGGCGGGAGGACAGAGGACATTGCCATTGCCGCCAGGATTCTGAAGGGAAAGCATATACCGCTCTTTACCCGGCTGGTGGTGGTTCCCGCTTCCCGGGATGTGATGCAGGAGTGCATGGCCAAAGGCTATATCCAGGACCTGATGGACGCCGGCGCCACCATCACCACACCCGGCTGCGGTGCGTGCCTTGGTGCGCATGAGGGAATTTTGGCGCCCGGCGAAGTGTGCATTACCAGCACCAACCGCAATTTCCCCGGCCGCATGGGTTCCACCGAGGCCCTCATGTACCTGGCCAGTCCCGCTGCGGTGGCAGCGAGCATCCTGAACGGCGAGATCACGGATCCCCGTCCCTATCTGGACTGAGAAGGAGGACGCAGACATGAAAACCAGAATTACCGGCAGAATCATTGTGGTGGGCGACAATATCGATACCGATCAGATTTATCCGGGCCGCTTCCTGGCCATCACCGATCCGAAGGAAATCGGCAGCCACTGCCTGTGCGGCGTCAGCGAGGACATTGCGCCCAACTTCCCCCAGGGCGGCATCGTGGTGGCCGGACGGAATTTCGGCTGCGGATCAAGCCGGGAACACGCGCCGATTGCCCTGCTGAACATGGGTGCCTCTGCGGTTCTTGCGGATTCCTTTGCCCGCATATTTTTCCGCAATGCGGTGAACCTCGGCCTGCTTCCCGTGATCTGCAAAGGCATCAGCCAGCATGTGAAGGACGGGCAGACCCTGGAACTCGATCTTGAGGCGGGCACAGTCACCGTCCAGGAGACCGGCGAAGTCCTGCCCTGTGAACGACTGGGAGACCAGGCCATGAAGATCCTGGAGGCGGGCGGCATCAAGCCGCTGATGCGGGCACGCTTCGGAAAATAAGGCCGGATGCGGCAGAATGATCCTTTTGCTTCCCCGAGAGTCCGGCTGGCATGCCGGGCTCTTTTTCCTGTGCATGCAATGCCCGGCATCCCTGTTTCCGGCACAGAAAAAGCTGCCTCAGGAAGAGACAGCTTCTATATGCAGGTTATTTTCTTGACTCCAGAATGGTGCGGATGAATTCCCGGGAACGTTCCTCCTTCGGGTTCTGGAAGAACTCGGCGGAGGGGCCGGACTCGATGACGTATCCGCCTTCCATGAACAGGACCTTGCTGGATACATGACGGGCGAAATCCATTTCATGGGTGACCACCAGCATGGTCATGCCGTCATTGGCCAGGTCGCGCATGACGGCCAGGACTTCGCCGATGAGCTCGGGGTCCAGAGCACTGGTGGGCTCATCAAAATAGATGATCTCGGGACTTGAAACCAGTCCCCGAGCAATGGCCACGCGCTGCTGCTGGCCGCCGGAGAGCTGGGAAGGATAGCTGTCCAGCCGGTTGGCCATGCCCACGCGCTCCAGTGCCTGCACGGCGAGATCCCGGGCCTTGCGCTTGTCCATGTGCGCGCCTACGGTGAGGCCCAGGGTGACGTTCTGAAGCACGGTCTTGTTCAGGAACAGGTTATAGTTCTGGAACACAAAGGCGGTCTTGCGCCGGAGAGCCGCGATCTGCTGCCGGGTGGCGGTCTGGAAATCCAGCTCCTGGTCCTCAAATTTCAGGTGTCCCTGATCCGCTCTTTCCAGAAAGTTCAGGCAGCGCAGAAAGGTGGTTTTTCCGGAGCCGCTGGGCCCCAGGATGGCGACCACGTCGCCCTTTTCCACGTCAAGGTTGATGCCGCGCAGGACTTCGCGGTCCTCATATTTCTTGTGCACATTGCGGACTTCCAGCATCATTTGCGGGCACCTCCCCCATAGGTGGCAAGCTTCCGCTCGCCGATATGCTGCAGCCAGGTCAGGATGGAGCAGAAGGCGAGATAGATAATGGCAACCTCACTGTAGAGGCCCAGGGACTCGTATACGCGTCCGTTGATGACCTGGGCCTGGCGGAACATTTCCATCACGGTGATGGTGGCGGCCAGGGATGTGCCCTTGAGCATGGAGATCAGGGAGTTGGACAGGGCCGGGAACGCGGTGCGCATGGCCTGGGGCAGGACCACATGGGCCATGATCTGCACATAGTTGAGACCGACGCAGTAACCGGCTTCCATCTGACCGTAGGACACGGATTCCAGGGCGCCGCGGATGCTCTCCGCCATGTAGGCGCCTTCATTGAATCCAAATACCAGTACGGCGGCGGGAAAAGCGTCCAGGACGATGCCGGCACTGGGCAGTCCGTAGAACACGAGATAGAGCTGCACCAGCAGAGGAGTGCCGCGGATCAGCCAGATATAGAACCGGCAGATCTGCTGCAGGCCGCGGATATGGGCATACTGGACAAGGGCCACAATGGTGGCGATGGCCAGGGCCAGAGCAAAAGAGAGGATGGTGAGGGGAATGGTGACACGGATGCCATATCCCAGCAGTTTGGGAAAGGAATCGACCAGGATTCCCCATAACCGTTCGTTCATGCGGACTGCAGCCTCCTTACGGGTTGAAACAGGTGTGCTCCATGAGCCGGGTCATGACCCGGATGCCCTGATGATAGGCGCGGATGGAAATGCGCTCATTGGTGCCATGGATGCCTTCGCGGGAAACATCTTCCTCCTCCAGGAACGGGCCGAAGCGCAGTACGCAGCGGCAGACGGGTTCGTAGACCCGGGCGTCCGTCGCGCCCCGGTTCTGCACCGGGATGAAGATGAGGCGCTCGAAATAATGCTCCAGCGTCTGTCTGAGCCAGGTATATCCGGGCATGGACAGATCGGACGGCCGCGAGGCGGAGATTTTCTGAATATAGCAAAGATCAATTTCCCTGTCAATGAACTGCCGGAAATGTTCCAGCAGCGATTCGGGCGTATCGTAGGGGGTCAGGCGCATGTTCACCACAGCGTGCATTTCCTGGGGCATGACATTGCCCGCGGAGGAGCCGCCGTCAATCTGCGTGGGGGCGAGAGTGGTCTGCACCATGTGATACAGGCTTTCATGGGAAAGGAACCAGCCCAGGATATCGGCCTCGTGATGTTCCACATCCCTGACCCATCCGGCCATGGGCTCCTCGGTGATGCGTGAGCCCAGTACGCGCAGCGCTTCCAGCACCGACGGCGGAAGATGCGGGGCCGGGGGATGGGCGAGCATGGCGGCAATGGCCTGGGAAATGGCGCCCAGGGACGTGCCGTGGAAGGGATTGGATGAATGCCCGCCTTTGGAATGGGCGGTGAGCTGGAGATCGGCATAGCCCTTCTCGTATACGCCGATGGTGCAGATCAGGGAAGAGGGGGCCCCCCAGTCCGCGGCATCCGACACGTCGCCGGAGCCCTCGTCCAGCACGTATTCCAGTTCAAGGCGGCGCGCAAGGAGCACGTCAAGAATGGCGTGGGCGCCGGAGGAACAGGTTTCCTCGTCTTCGCCGAAGGCCAGAATCAGGGTGCGGTTCAGCGTATGTCCGGATGCGAGAAGATACTCGGCGCTTTCCAGGATGCCAATGAGCATCTCCTTGATGTCCATGGCACCCCGGCCCCAGATGTATCCGTCCGCGATATCCCCGGAAAACGGTCCGTGCTTCCAGTCATGCTCCGTGCCCTTCACCAGGGGCACCACATCCTGATGCGCCATGAACAGCGCGGGCCGGAGGTCCGGGTTCTGCCCGGGCAGGGTGATCAGGAGACTGTGTCCGATCTCTTCCCAGGTGCCGGCGGCGAGCACATGCGGATAGCTCTCTTTCAGAAAGCTGTGCAGCGCGTCAAACTGGTCATACCGGATCCGGGAGGTATCCAGGTAGCTTGTGGTCTCAAACTGGAGTGCCCGGGAAAGGTGCTCATCCACCTTGTCCCAGGGCAGGGAGGCATAGTCCTCCTCATGTGCGAACAGATCTGAATTCTTCATTTCGTCACCAAAGCCACAGAGGCTGCAAGCCCCTGTGGCTGTATGTTCTGTGTCTGTGCAGCTGTAGTCAGAATCAGTCGGCCACGGTCAGGTCCAGGCCGAAGAACTTCTTGGAGATTTCCGCCAGGGTGCCGTCTTCACGGGCCTTCTGCAGAATCTCGTTGATGGCGTTGACCAGGTTTTCCTCACCCTTGTGCACGGGATAGGCCACGGGATCGCCGTCTAGCACCTGAACGATTTCAATGTCGGCGTCGGGATGTTCGCGCAGGTAATCCTCAATGGAAACCTGGGCATTGATCGTGGCATCCACACGGCCCTGCTCAAGCATGGTGACGGTTTCCACCAGGGTGGACACATAGGTGACGGTGGCACCGTATTCCTCTGCGATCTGGGCATAGGTGGAGGAAGGGGAGTTGGCCGTGGTCTTGCCGGCCAGGTCTTCCATGGTCTTGATCTCGGTATTGCCCTTCTTCACCACCAGCACCTTGTGGGTATAGACATAGGGCTCGGAGAAGCTGTACTTCTCGGCACGGGCTTCGGTATAGCCCACACCGTTGCAGGCGATGTCAAAGCGTCCGGAATCCACGCCGGCCAGAATGGAATCCCAGTCGGTTTCCTGGAAGTCCGCTTCCACGCCGAGACCGGCGGCAATCAGCTTGCCGATTTCCACGTCCAGGCCGGTGAGCACGTCGTTTTCGTCATGATAGGTCCAGGGAGCCCAGTTGCCTTCCGTTCCGATGATCAGCTTTCCTCTTTCCTTGATCTTCGCCAAGAGGTCGCCTTCTTCGGCCATGGCGGCGCAGGACATGGTCAGCAGGGCAATAGCGAGCAGCAGCGCAGTGATTTTCTTCATCATCATATACCTCCTGATTGGGAATGTCAGACGCCGGGCATCTGGCGAAAACCGGCGGCAAGGGAAAGATATCATAATTGTTGAGAAAGTCAATAGACTTTGAAGGATTTTTTTGGAAACGGGCAGAATCCGGTTTTTGGCGCGCGTATGCCCGGTTGACGGGCATGCGTGGTTCCGTATAATAGCAGGGAAAAAAGGCGGGGAGGAAGGCGTATGATCCGTAGAGCGGAAGAAAAGGATATGGACCGGGTGCTGGAGCTGCTGGTCCAGGTGAACATGGTGCATCATCTGGCGCGGCCGGACCTGTTCAACGGCCCGGCGACCAAGTATACCCGGGAAGAGCTGCGGGACATTTTCCGCAGTGATGACACGCCCGTGTTCGTATGGACGGATGACGGGGACCGGGTCCAGGGGTACGCGTTCTGCATCATGAAGCAGGCCGTGAACGACCATATACTCACGGATATACGCACGCTGTACATCGATGATCTGTGCGTGGACGAAGATGCGCGCGGGCAGCATATCGGAACGGAACTCTACCGGTATGTGCTGGACTACGCCAGAAGCCGGGGATGCTACAATGTGACGCTCAATGTGTGGGCGGACAATCCGTCGGCCCATGCGTTCTATGTCCGTCAGGGCATGCATGTGCAGAAATACGGAATGGAAACCATACTCTGAACCGGGGAGGAAAGTATGCGCTGGACTGAAGAAGAGCTGACCGCGGTCCGTCCGAGTCCGAGACAGATCCGGTATCAGCAGCGGGAACTGATCGGGTTTGTGCATTTCACCGTCAATACGTTCACGGACAGGGAATGGGGGGACGGCACGGAGGATCCGGCGGTCTTCAATCCGGACCGGCTCGACGCCGGGCAGTGGGCACGCACCGCCAGGGCGGCCGGCATGCGCGGTCTGATCCTGACCGCCCGGCATCATGACGGATTCTGCCTCTGGCCGACAAAGACGACGGACCACAATATCAGCCGCAGCCCGTTCCGGGGCGGACACGGGGACGTGGTGGCCGAGTGCGCCGAGGCCTGCAGGGCATACGGCCTGGACTTCGGCATCTATCTCTCGCCCTGGGACCGGCACAGTCCGGTCTACGGCGAAGGCGAGGCCTACGATGACATCTATGTCCGGCAGCTGGAGGAACTGCTCACCGGCTACGGGGACATTTTCTGCGTCTGGATGGACGGCGCCTGCGGCGAGGGCCCGAACGGCCGGAAGCAGCGGTATGACTGGGAGCGCTACTATGCCGCCGTGCGCCGGCTGCAGAGCCAGTGCTGCATCTGCATCTGCGGCGAGGATGTGCGCTGGTGCGGCAATGAGGCCGGACAGACGCGCCGGGCGGAATGGAGCGTGGTGGACGCCGCGCTGCGGGACGCGGAAAAGGTGGCGGCCAAAAGCCAGCACGAGGATTCGGACGCTTTCCGGAAAAAGGTGTCCTCCTCGGAGGAGGACCTGGGCTCCCGGGAAGCGCTGGAAAAGGCGGATAAGCTGTGCTGGTACCCCTGCGAGGTGGACACCAGCATTCGTCCGGGCTGGTTCTATCATGCGTCGGAGGACGGACAGATCCGGAGCGGAGCCGAACTGTTTGACCTGTATGTGCAGGCCGTGGGCGGCAACAGTATTCTGCTTCTGAATGTTCCGCCGGACCGGCACGGCCTGTTTGCGCCGGGGGATGTGCAGGCGCTGGAGGATCTGGGAAAGCGCATCCGGGACATGACCGCCCATGAACTGAAGGGCGAGGTCAGCGCGTCCTCCTTCCAGCCGGGCTGCGGACCGGAGCGCGCGATTTGCGCAGACGGGTTCTGGGCGCCGGAAGAGAAGGAAGGCGCCTGGTGGGCCCTTCGCTTTGACGGGGAGCAGGACATGCGCACCCTTGTCCTGTCCGAGGAGATCGCCCAGGGCCAGCGCGTGGAGGCCTACGCGGTGGACCTATTCAGGAATGGAGCCTGGCAAGAAGTGCTGCAGGGAGAAACCGTGGGCTGGAAGGCGATTCACCGGCTGCAGACCCGGGCGGAAGGCATCCGGCTGCGGATACAGAAAAGCCGCGGACGCGTGTGCGTCAGCGGCGTGCATGTCTATGCCTGAACCTTACCTGTAGAGCAGATAAGGCTGGATCTTTTCCGAGAATGCATCCACCTGGGGCCTGTAGAAGGCCTCGATTTCCCGGGCGTTCATGCCCCGGCGGTAGCGGTCGCTTCCCAGCAGCAGGTCCAGGAAGAAGGGCCCGTGCTCGGAAGAAATGAAAGCGAACTGTTCGCCGGCCTGCTCGCGGACGGCGTCCAGCAGGCAGAGCCCGGCCAGGAACGTGTCGATGTCCCGGCGCAGAAGATGCATCTGCACTCCGTGACAGAGCTGCCCCTTATGCTTGGAGAAGGACGGCGTGAAGCTGCAGGGCCGGAAATGGATGCCGGGAAATTCCATGGCGTTCATGGTATTGGCCAGCCGGATGGCGTCGAGGAAAGGCGCGCCGATGACCTGGAAGGGAAGCGTGGTGCCCCGGCCCTCGGAAATGTTGGTGCCCTCGAACACGCAGGTGCCGATATAGCACATGGCCGTGGTGAAGTCCGTACAGTTGGGACTGGTGGGCACCCAGGGCAGGTCCGTATCGGGCAGAAGCATGGACCGCTCCCAGCCCTCCAGCGGGACAATGGTCAGGTCCAGGTCCAGGTGCAGCCGGTCCCTGATATACAGGGCGAGTTCGCCCTCGGTGAGCCCATAGCGGGTGGGAAGGGCGTAATCCCCCACAAAGGAGGAAAACCCGTCTTCCAGAACCGTGCCGGAGCGGACAAGGCCGCCGAGGGGATTGATCCGGTCCAGGATGACCACGGATTTGCCGGCGGAGGCACAGGATTCCATGGCGTAGGCCATGCTGTAGATATAGGTATAGAACCGTGCGCCAACATCCTGGATGTCAAAGACGAGCACATCAAAGGCATCCAGCATGTCCTGGGAGAAATGGCTGTGGCTGCCGAAGGCGCTGAACACGGGGATGCCGGTGACGGAATCCACGGTGTCCTCCACGGTGCCGCCTGCCTGTACGTCCCCGCGGATGCCGTGCTCCACGGCGAACAGGGCCGTGAGCTGACAGGAAGCGCTGAGAAGATCAATGGTGGAACGGAAAGCATGATCAATGCCGGTGGGATTGGTCATCAGACCGACACGCCGCCCTTTCAGAAGCTGGAGCGGAAGATGGTCGGCGCCGCTTGTGACGGTATGCATGGTGCACCTCCTGATGGTTTTTTTCATACGTCTATGGTGCCACTTTGCTTCCGGGCTGTCAACCGCGCATAATGCGCCTTGGGCGGCCGGGGACAGATTTTCCGGTTTACCGCTTTCCCGGCAGGTGGTAGAATGACTCGAATGCACAGAAAGAAGGAAGCAGGAATGGGTTACCTGTATGAGACACATATGCACACCTGCCTGAGCAGCGCCTGCGGCGTGAGCACCGGGAAGGAGCATGTGCACCGGTACCGGGACATGGGATATGCGGGCATTATTGTGACGGACCATTTTTTCGGCGGGAATACGGCTGCGCCGCGCACCGGAAAATGGGAGGACCGCATCGACGCGTTTCTGGAGGGCTATGAGGATGCCCGGGCGGAAGGCGAGAAGTGCGGACTTCCGGTCATGTTCGGCTGGGAGCAGGGCTACGGGGATGATGAATACCTGATCTACGGGCTGGACGGGGACTGGCTGAAGGCGCACCCGGAGATCGAAACAGCATCCCGCGCACGGCAGCTGGAGCTGGTGCACGCCGGCGGCGGCTGCGTCATCCAGGCGCATCCCTTCCGCATGCGGACCCGGTACATGCACTATATCCGGCTGGGCCCGCGCTTCTGCGACGGCGTGGAAGTGATGAACGCCGGCAACCTGCCCATCAATGATATCTATGCCTGGAATTTCGCCCACGAGTATCATCTGCTGATGACCGCGGGCTCGGACAACCATAACTCCTATCCGAAGAGCGGGGATCCGGAACTCTTTGGCGTGATCTGGGAGGAGCCGCTCAGGGACATTCATGACTATGTCAGCCGGATTCTGGCGGGGCAGCAGCCGGGACTGTGGTTCCCGGAAAGCAGGCTCAGTACGGATATTTCCGGGGAAGCGCCGCTTGTTTCCTATATGCTCTCCGAAACGGAGGAGCTGGTCCCCACCGGGCGGACCTGGGAAAACGCTTACGCCGGGGCAGGCGCGATTCTGTGACGGTCAGGCGTGAACCTTCTGCGGTTCATGCCTGTGAAAAAAAGAAAAGGAAAGAGGGAAAAGTATGCAGTTTGTTGTGACAGCCTATGACGGAAAGAACATGCTGGAGAAGCGGATGGAGGTGCGTCCCCGTCATCTGGAGAACATGTCCCGTATCCCGGGCAAGGTGATCTGCGCGGGCGGGCTTCTGGATGAGGAAGGAAAAATGAAGGGCTCTGTGATGATTCTGGATTTTGCGTCCCGGGATCAGCTGGATGCCTATCTGGAAAGTGAACCCTATATCCAGGAGCATGTATGGGAAAAGATTACGGTGGAACCCATGAACGTGGTCATTGTGAACGGTGAGAAAGCCGGAAAATGACCTGCTGATGTTTGTCCCGGTGCGGGGGAGAATGGAGGCATAGAGCGGTGACATTCCGTTTTGCCGCGGCGGAGGACTGCAGCCTGATCCTGGATTTCATCCGGCAGCTCGCTTTGTATGAAAAGATGGCCGACCAGGTGGTGGCGGACGAAGCGCTGCTGCGCGAGTGGATCTTTGACCGCGGGAAGGCGGAAGTGCTCTTTGCGATGGAGGGAGACCGGGAAGTCGGGTTTGCCCTGTTCTTTCATAACTTTTCCACGTTCCTGGGCCGTGCCGGGCTGTATCTGGAGGATCTGTTCGTGCTCCCGGAATACCGGGGACGCGGATACGGAAAGGCACTGCTCCGGAAGCTTGGCGCCATTGCGGTGGAGCGCGGGTGCGGACGCCTGGAATGGTCCTGCCTTGACTGGAACCGGCCGAGCATCGACTTTTACCGGTCATTGGGCGCGGTGCCCATGGAAGCGTGGACAACGTACCGCGTGAGCGGAGAAACGCTTCAGGCGCTGGCACGGGGAGACGCAGAGGGAAAGTGAGGAATTCTGTGAAACAGTATATTGTGGACGCGTTTACGGGCCATCCATTCTCAGGGAACCCTGCGGCGGTCTGTGTGATGGATGCGTGGCCTTCCGAGGAGTTCATGCAGAAGCTGGCCATGGAAAACAATCTGTCCGAGACGGCATTCATTGTCCGGGAGAAGGAAGGATATCATCTGCGCTGGTTCACGCCCGCCTATGAAGTGGATCTGTGCGGACATGCCACGCTTGCCTCTTCCTGGGTGATCCTGAACATGGTGGAGCCCGGAAGCGAATCGGTTCAGTTCCATACCCGCAGCGGGCTCCTCACCATAAAGCGGAAGGGCAGTCTCTATGAAATGGATTTCCCGGTCTATGAGCAGGAGGAAATCCCGGTGAGCGATGCCATGGAAGCCGCCTTCGGCGTACGCCCGGTACAGGCCTTTCTCGGCGTGGACCTGGTCTGCGTGTTTGCCGGGGAGGAGCAGGTCCGGGACATGAAAGTGGATGAGGCAAAGATGCTGCTCCTGCCGGGGCGCGTGCAGAATGCCACCGCCCGGGGAAAGGATACGGACTGCGTTTCAAGGAGCTTCTGCCCGGGCCTTTCGGTTCCGGAAGATCCGGTCTGCGGATCGGCCCACTGCCAGATTGCGCCCTACTGGTTCGGTGTGCTGGGAAAGGAAAGCATCCGGGCTTACCAGGCCTCGCGGCGCGGGGGATATCTCCACTGCGAGAAGCGGGGAGACCGGATTGCCATCAGCGGGGAAGCCGTGCTCGTGGCGGTTTCCGAGATTGTGGCGGAACAGTAAAAAACAGGCCGGGAAAGACAGACAGCGTCTTTCCCGGCCTGTTCATTTCCCGGGCTCAGTTTCCGGGACAGCTGTGTTCGGCACAGCGCTCATGTTCGCAGTCCCCGGCGTGGTGTTCATGGTGATCGCAGTGCGCATTGGGATCATAGGCGAGGCTTCCCTGGGCCAGAGCAGTTGCGGCCTGGTCCGCGGAGCCCTGTACGCCGGCATACAGACGGATTCCGGCGTCGGAAAGCGCCATCTGGGCCCCCATGCCGATGCCCCCGCAGATCAGTGCGTCCACACCGGCACCGTTCAGGAAACCGGCCAGTGCGCCGTGTCCGCTTCCGTTGGTATCAAGAATCTGTTCCCGGACGATCTTTCCGTCTTCCACATCGTACACCTTGAACTGCGGAGTGTGTCCGAAGTGCTGGAAAATGTCTCCGTTCTCATATGTGACGGCAATTCTCATGTCTGCGCTTCCTTTCGGGATGAAATGCTCCGGGAGCTTTATGGGACCGAATTCGCAGCAGCCGCCGGTAATCAGCAGGCGCTTTCCATGGACAAGCGCGTCGGCAACCTTCCGCCTTGCACTGTCATAGATGGCCGTGACGGTTGTCCGGGCTATGTTCATCCGCTCGGCACAGGCCTGCTGGGTCAGTCCTTCGTCGTCCAGCAGACGCAGCGCTTCGAACTCATCCAGCGTCATCCGCACACTTTCCGCGGCGGACAGATCATCCGGGGAAAAACTGCGGTAGAGCGGAAGCTGTTCAATCCGTCGGCATCGAATGGGTCTGGGCATAAAGACTCCTTTCTGACATATGTCAGATATATTCTACGGCTGTAACTGACATATGTCAATAAATTCCGAAAGTATGGCTTGATGAATTCCTGCCCATGTGCTATGATTCCCTCCGCCCGCCGGGAATGAGCAGGCGGGCGCATTTCCTGACGGTGGCACGGTCATGAAGTGCCGCTTTTTTTGCGGAATAGACAGGAGTTCGCGATGATAGTTCTTGCAAATGTGATTTCCTTTGCCGGCTGTATTCTGATGGTGGCCATCGGTCTGATGAAGGACCGCAGAAAGATCCTGGGCATGCAGTGCGTCCAGTGGGTGATCATGGGCATTTCCAATCTCATGCTCGGAGGCGTCACCGGATTCATTTCCAACATGATCAGCACCGTGCGGAATCTCTATACCCTGAAACGGGATCTGACGCAGCCGGCCAAGTGGATGTTCATTGCGGTGCAGGTGGTGGTTTCCGCCGCCTTCAACGGGATTGGCTGGATCGGCTGGCTGCCGATTGTGGCCGCGGTGGTCTTCACCCTGTTTCTGGACCAGAAGGATGAGCGGGTGCTCAAGTGCTCCATCATCTTCGGGCAGATTCTCTGGGCCGTTTTTGATCTGTCCCTGATGAATTATACCGCATTTGCCTTCGATGTGTTTACCATTATTTCCACCGCGATCGGCCTTGTCCGGATTTCCCGGGAAAAGGCCGGGAAAGGCGGCGTGGTGCTCGGCGGGCGGGCAGAAAACCTGTAAAACCTGGAGCGGGATTTCCATGTCATGACCGGTTCATGACGGAGCATCCCGCTTTTTTTCTTGGTCAGCCGTCTCCGTTCGTTGCAGGGGGCTCTGCAGGGGATGGTGGAAACACGGCATTGTACACGCATAGGACAGCGGGAAAAAATCTTTCTGAGGTTCTGTAAGATTTGCGCGCGGTTTGCGTCCAATATGGTGAAAGGGGGGAAAAGCCGGTGGAACCTGAATCCTTTGATGAGATCTATGAGCGCTGCTTTGATCCGGTCTACCGGTATGTGCTCTCGCTTTCCCGGAACCCGCAGGCCGCGGAGGAGATCACCCAGGAGACCTTCTTCAGGGCCATGCGGTCCCTGGACGGGTTCCGGGGCGACAGCAGCGTGAAAAGCTGGCTCTGCAGCATTGCCAGGAATCTCTGGATTTCCGAACAGCGGAAGAAGAAGCCTCAGCCCATAGACGACGCAGAGGAGATACCGGACCCGGGCACCGGCCCGGAGGAGTCCATTATGGAGCGGGAGGAAAGCATGCGCATCCACCGCCTTCTGCACCGCCTGGATGAACCCTACCGTGAAGTGTTCACGCTGCGGACACTGGGCCAGCTCAGTTTCCGGGATATCGGAGAGATTTTCGGCAAGTCGGAAAACTGGGCCTGCGTGGTATACCACAGAGCACGCGCAAGACTGAAGGAGGAAATGGAGGCATGAACATGAAACTGCCATGTGCTGTTGTCAGGGATCTTCTCCCGCTGTACGCGGAGAAGATGACAGAGCCGGAAACGCAGTCGCTGATTGAGGAGCATCTGCAGGACTGCCAGGAATGTCAGAAAAGATATGCTGAGATGGACGTGCATGAATCTGGCACGGTGGATACGGCGTCAGGGCTGCGGACGCTGAAGCGGGAGATCCGCAGGCGGCGCTGGTGGACAGCGCTTGCCGCCGGGCTTATCGTCTTTGTCTGCATTGTTATCTACTATTATCATGCGGGCAGTCTGAAGCCCATTCCCTGGGAGGAGGGGCTGGTGGAGGTCACCGGGATTGAAACGCGGGATTCAGACGATGTCCTGACGCAGGATGTGAGAATTTCGGACGCGGAAAGCGGTCTTCCCGCGTCAGGCCGGGAAGCGCTGGTGCTGAAGATGGACGGCAGGATCAGGGGGACTCAGACGGAAGTCATGGAGGAGGACGGCACGGTGACGGCTGTGATCCAGGGCTTCGGCATGCAGACGTCTTTCAGTCAGCCGCCGCTGCTGCTGCAGGAGGGAAGCATGACGATCTGTCCCGTACCGGACCGGCTGATCTACGGCTTTGAACAGCCGCAGAAACTCCTGTGGGGCGAGCCGATGAACGGCGGCGTGCAGGTGCTGGCGCGTCTGGCACTGGCATACTATGTGCTCATCGCTGGTGCGGCGGCGCTGCTTTCCGGGCTTTTATGGCTCATTTTCCGCGGATGGAAGCGGAGCTGGATTTTCCGGCAGGTGTTTTTTGCCCCGATAGCCTATCTCCTGGCGCATCTTCTGCTGATGGGCCTGCGCACGACAAGCTTTTTTCTCGTCAGGGATTTCTGCTATTTTTTGGTGACCGCCTGTGCACTGTATGCCATGATTTCGCTTCTGTGGCAGATCTGGCTTCAGTACCGGAAACCGGCATCATGAGGAACACCCCGCAGGGCTGAAATGCTCTGCGGGGTGCTTTCGTCCGGGAAGATCCGGGTCTGCCGGCGGGGTCCGGACATGGCTTATGCTCTTTTGTAGATGATGCCCTTGTACTTTTCCAGCTTTCTCTCTTCAAACGAGATTCCGGCTTCCGACAGCCGGTTTTCCAGCGCATGCAGGATACGTTCATTCCGGGTGCCGTCAATGATCATCAGATGAATGGTCTTGTCCGTGGTCACCGCGTTCAGCACGCGGATGGCCTGCTTTCCGGGCTTTTTGTTGCCGGCATGGCTGATATAGATATCGTCCAGCAGACGGAACATGTCATCGGAAAAACCCGTATGCGTCAGGTGCGTATAGGTGACCGACGCGATGGGGAGTGTGAAGCCGAACTGCTGATTGATCTGTGCGGCGGCACCGGCGATGTACTGCTTGCTGCCGCCGATCTGGCGCTCCATCTGCGCGGAATTGAAGCAGCTGTGCAGGGCCTCTTCCCGGTTGAAGCCGAGGTCGAGCCTGGAGCGGAACATGGTGCAGACGAGGGCGTCGGACTTGTTCATCAGTTCTTTCTGGGAGAAGGTGACCGGGACGGTCATGACACAGTTATGCGTGGTGCTGCTGTTCAGCATGCTGCGCATATCCGCGATAATGTTGATCAGCACCACATTGTCCGTGCCCGGCAGGACGGAGCAGATCGCCTGAGCGATATAGGTGGTCATGACGGCAAACTGGCTTACGTCATACGCTTTGCTCTTTTCCCGGATATCGTCAAGGCTGATGGCGAGTGAGTGAATGGCGCAGCTGTCCTGATCTTCCTCAAGCAGTTCGTCCGGAAAGACCGTGGGCTTGAGGGAACTGGGCTGGAAGAGGCTGGGACAGTCCTGCGTTCCGTTCTTTCTGACGCTGCACTCTGTGTCCTTTTCCAGGTACTCAGGCGTGACAGTTTCCAGGGTGGCTGCTTTCCCGGGATCGCAGTTCATTCCAAGTTCTTTGAAATAGTAATAGAGAACGGTTCTCATGAAGGCCGTGGCACCCATGCCGTCCGCGAGTCCATGATAGCCGGTATAGATGATTTCCCTGCCCCGGATGCCGATGACCCAGGGAAAATGATGCGTGCTTTCACCGCCGTAGAAAAATTCTTCCTCGGGGTTCAGGTCCGGAATCACCGGCTTTTCGGGGTTTGTTTCCAGAAACGGTCCGTTTTCATCCTCGGCAAGACGGCATCCGAAAAGCGGATGACACTGAATGGCAAGGTCAACAGCGGCTTCAAGCGCTTTCCTGACCACCGTTTCCCTTGTCCGGTAGATGTACAGCGGAAAGCTTGTTATGACGCCCTGTGTATCATAGAACATGATTTTTTCCAGAATTTCCAGTTCATATCTCATGGGTATTCCTCCATGGCCTGAGTGCGTCTTCAGCAACTGGGTGTATAGCGGAGATGCATTCTGACTGCCGGGAACAGATCATACCATGTTTTTTCAGATTTGTAACGGACAGACCGGTATCTGTGGTCTGATGTTCTGCGGACTGACCAGGCGCAGGGTGCGGCATGTGCGGGCAGTCTGTTATAAGCCGCTGTCGGGATGACGAAACTGTCATTTTTACAGCGGCTTTTCAGGTTGCCCGGAGGGGATCCGGAATTCCGGCGTGTCATATGGGCCATGCGCCGTCTGCCCGGAGATGTCCTGAGTGATGCACGCAGAAAAAAATCAGGGAGTGGGAGAAATCCATGCGCGGTTTCGTCTGTATAGGTGAAAGGGGTGAACAGCAGTGAACCATGCTGCGGCATCCGGCATGAACCGGGAAGCGAGAATCCGTGTCTGGATTGAGGCATATGCGGATTCTGTCCTGCATGTATGCTTTCTCTATCTGTCCGACCAGGGCCAGGCGGAAGATGCGGCACAGGATACCTGGGTGAAAGCGTGGAAGCACATGGAGGATTATGAACGTGGAGATATTGTGAACGAAAAGGCATGGCTTCTGCGCATAGCCATCAATACCTGCAGGGATTACCGGCGCTCGGCCTGGTTCCGGCATGTTGACCGGAAGCAGGCGCTGGAGAATCTGCCGCCGCAGGTGACGGCTGTGGACATGGAGGATCGGTCGCTCACCCTGACTGTCATGGAGCTGCCGGACCGGTATAAGCAAGTGATTCTTCTGTACTATTATCAGGGGCTGACCTTGCAGGAAACGGCCGACGTACTGGGCGTATCCCAGTCATCTGTTCAGCGGAGGCTGCGGAAAGCGGAAGCACTGCTGAAAAGCGTACTGGCAGGAGGTGAGGCAGATGAAGGATAAGCGCTTGGAAGAAAGGATTCAGCACTCACTGAACGCGGAACTCTCCGGGCTGTGTACCAGCGCCCGGCAGCGCGAGAGGTATTTTGAAAACGCAACAGGAGGACGAAACGTGAAAAGAAAGATACCGGCTGCTCTTGTACTGGCGGCAGCGCTTCTGCTGCTTACTGTGACGGCACTGGCGGCAGTGCTGCTTTCACCAAGAGAAATTGTGGAGGAAATCGCGGTGCCGATGGCCCAGGGCAATACACAGGAAAACTATTCCTATGATGAAATGAAACAGCTCATCACCGCGCTGAATGAAAATGGAATCACGCTTGACGAGGGCTCGCGGCTCATGCAGGCCTTCCATGCGGGACATGGGTTCTGGGAACGGGATGCGGTGCGGGAAATCTGCCTGGCGGCCTTTGGCGCGGATGAAGGCGCATGGAGCATTGAACAGAAACACTGGCATGGAGAAATGATGGTGGCCATCGGGGCGTACGGCATGAATGTGAATCTCATCCCCGGAGAAGGGGATATGAGCATAGAGGAAGCCCGCGCCTATGCTGTCAAGGCGCTGAAGGAAGCCTATGGAGCGGAACTGCCTGAGCAGAGTGATGACGCATGGACGGTTTACGAATCCTTCAGTCTGGGTCTGGACCTTGAAACCGGCAGTTATCCGCCTGAGAAAGCTGAGTGGGGGTTTGTGTACAATGACCGCAGCACGGGCAGAATGATTTATTCGGTCGGTTTCGGACGCACCGGGGGCGGGCTCAGGACCTGGAAACAGGACGATGCGGACAGAAGCCGGGACGGCGCGGTGCATATCATGGAAAACCCGTATCCTCTGGAAAGGGATGCCATCAGGGAGTACGGGGAGGTCATGTATTTCTGGCCTCCGGAAGTGCTCTGTGAAGTCTACGGTGAGGACTATGCGGTACCGTCCGCGGTCGCATATGATCATGCCCTGATGCTGGCGGAACAGGCGATTGCTGAGCGGTATGGGAGCGATGCCCTGGAACGGCTTGGAAAATATCAGGTTGGTCTTCTGCACCGCGAATTTGATGACGCCGAGCTCGGCCGCGTGCAGCATAACTGGGATTTCATGTTCACCACGGATCCCGAGTACCTTTCCGACGGCTACCGGGTGCAGTTTGTGCAGTTCCTGTATGCACATGGCCGGGAAGAGAATGTGGAATGGAGTGTGGAAATGGCCAATATGGGAAACGGCTGATGCGGGAAATGCCCGGAGGATGCATGCCTCCGGGCGTTTTCCGTTGCGTACCGCGGGCGGCTCGGGTATAATGCGTATAGATCAGAGAAACCGAATACACGCTGTTTCCTTCTTTCCAAAAGGCAGCATACAGCGGATGAACAGGGGGATAGGCCGGCATGAATCAGGAAAAACGGGTGACCGAGTATGAACATATACTGGACAGGGCGCAGCAGACGGCGGCGCAGCTGGAGTCGGCCCTGAGGGCGTATGAGGAAATCCAGGACGAGGTGAAGGCACTGGAAACCTATTATGCCGGGCCGGAATGGAAGGAAGACTTTGCGGCGGATGAACAGGGCATGTTTCCGGATACACTGAAGCGGGGCGTGCTCTCGGAAGATGCCGTCTATAATCTTCTGGAACGGTTTCAGGAAGTACGGGAGGACATGCGGCGCCTTGCGCAGGTGTGAGGGGCAGCTGGGTAACCAGTCGGGTGGTGCGTTATGAAAAGATCAAGGAAGAGTTTGCCAGCAGCCAGTATCTGAAGCTGGAGCACTTCCATGTGCTGGCCCAGTTCTTCCGCGGCAGCCGCGGACGCGTGGGTGCCACCCAGTTCAGCGTCATGCTTCCCGAGAACCAGTATCACCTGCAGGAGCGCGGCCGCTGCCTGCTGGTGGAAGTGGGCGAGTATGAATATTATGCCGCGGGTACAGGCGTCGGACTGAACTTCTACCGCCGTCCGGATCCCGAGGACGATGATCCCTGGGCACTCCTCGCTTCCCGGCAGTCCACGCAGCTGAATCACCTGTCCATTGAGGAAGGACACTCTGACGAGAACGCGAACTGGGTGATTGACTTCCAGCGCAACGGCGATCAGACCAACTATGAGATTTTCCTGCACGGCGGCGAAATCGTGCATATCCGGCTGAACCCGGGCATGACAATGAAAGTTCACTGATTTTCTTCTGCTTTTGTGCAGGAGTGACAGGGGGCGCAGCGAAGCACTCTTACCTTGGTGCGCAATTACGCACGGGGAGTCCATTTCGCAGTGCTCCCTTTTCTTCGGAAAACGGGCAGAATCCATGAATGGACAGGTAAGGGAAAGACATGAATCCGGTATTATGGGCAAGCAATGAGGACAGAAAGAGGGATCCGAGCCGGGTGGGCCTGATCCAGCTGGCATACCCGATCCTTCTGGAAAGCATACTCCGGTCCACGGTCAGTCTGATCGACGTTGCGTTTCTGAGCCGCGTGTCCGACAGCGTGGTCAGCGCGGTCAGCGTGGCCGGACAGTATATCATGCTGTCCATGATCCTGGCCATGTCCGTTTCCTCGGGCACGCTGGTGTGCATCAACCAGGCGCTGGGCATGAAGAACCGGAGCAAGGTCAACCGGTATGCGAGCCTTGCCGTGGTGACCAATCTGCTGCTGGGGCTTCTGTTCGGGCTGGTTTTCCTCATGATTCCGGAATTCATGCTGGGAATCATGACGCTTGACGCGGAAGCTGCTGAGGCGGCAGCGCTCTATATGCGCATCTATGGCGGGCTCATGATCTTCCAGTGCGCGGAGATCGTGTTCTCAAGCATCTGCCGGTCCATCGGAAAGACAAATGCGCCGCTCATCATCAATCTGGTGGCCAATATCGTCAATGTGGCCGGCAATTATATCGCAGTCTTCCACCCGGAACTGCTCGGCATCAGTCCGGTGGCCGGTGTGGCCGCGGCCAGCGTGCTCAGCCGCGTGGTATCCCTGTGCATTGCCGCGGGTGTGGCCTGCAGCGCGGGCATCCGGATTTCACTGAAACATTTCCGTCCGTTCCCGAAGGAGGATTTCCGGCTGATGCTCTCCATCGGGATTCCCGGCGGTGTGAGCAATATTGCCTATTCGCTCAGCCAGCTGGTGACCACGTCCATTATCTCCCTGACCGGCACGGTGATGGTGGCCACCAAGGTCTATGTATCCAATCTTGTGCATTACATTGCCCTGGTGGGCATGTCCTTTTCCCAGGCCAGCAGCCTGATGGTGGGCTACCGGGTGGGCGCCGGAAAATATGATGAGGCCAATTATATCCGGGCATTGGTCACAAGAGTGGCCGTTCTTTCCAACGCGTTTTTCTCCATTGCCGTGATTCTTCTGCGCGTTCCGCTCATGCAGATCTTTACCGCGGACGAGGTGATCATCCGGACGGCATCGATTGTTTTCCTGATCGACTTTGTGGTGGAGATCGGGCGCGCACTGAACAATTCCCTGGCCGGCGCGCTGCAGGCGGCCGGGGATGTGACATACCAGCTCATCGTGAACCAGGCCAGTGCCTGGATCGTGTCCGTGGGCGGTGCGTATCTGTTCGGGATTGCGCTGGGATGGGGCCTGTACGGTGTCTGGGTCGGGTTTGCCCTGGATGAGATGACCCGCGGCCTGATCCTTCTGCACCGGTGGCGGAGTCAGAAATGGATCGCTGTGGCGGAAAAGCGGCGGAATGTGATCGCAAAGTAAACAGGCATGCAAAAACGCCTCTCGTCAGG
>CAMNDE010000022.1:0-46826 GCA_946534895.1 uncultured Clostridia bacterium | reverse complement strand
TTCTCTACGTCAAGAGAAGCCGTCGCTTCATCCAGAAGTACGATCGGTGCATTCTGTGACTTCTTTCTCTCCGTCATTTTCGCGTGTGGTGCCCCAAAAAATAACTACTAAGGGGTCGTTGCCCCAGTATTAACTACTAAATCGGAGCGATTTTTCTTCAAAATTCTCGAAAAGGAATCAAAAGGATTTGGGTAAAGAAAGAGCCCGGAAATGGCGTATTTCCGGGCTCTTTCGATGATTTCTTGTCCTCGATTATCTCTTGGAGAACTGCGGAGCACGACGTGCAGCCTTGAGGCCGTACTTCTTGCGTTCCTTCATACGAGGATCGCGGGTGAGAAGACCATTCTTCTTCAGAGTGGTGCGGATCTCGGGATCAGCCTTGCACAGGGCACGGGAGATACCGTGACGGATGGCACCGGCCTGGCCGGCGATTCCGCCGCCATGAACGTTGACCAGAACATCAAAATTGGTGGTATTGGTCAGGTTCAGGGGCTGACGAATGATCATCTTCAGGGTATCCAGACCGAAGTAGTTGTCGATGTCACGCTTGTTGACAACGATCTTTCCATCACCGGGAACCAGACGAACGCGGGCAACAGCTTCCTTGCGGCGACCTACAGCACTGTATTCAACCTTAGCCATGATACATTACTCCTTTCCGCCGGGGGCTGTTCTGTCGAGCTCGATCTTCTCGGGCTTCTGAGCCACCTGTTCATAATCAGGTCCAGCGTATACCTTGAGTTTCTTAGCCATCTTGCGGCCAAGGGGTCCCTTGGGCAGCATGCCGACAACAGCGCGCTGCATGGCAAACTCAGGCTTCTCAGCCAGCAGTTTCCGATAGCTGGTCTCTTTGAGTCCGCCCGGATAACCGCTGTGATGATAGTAGAACTTCTGATCCAGCTTCTTGCCGGTCAGAACGACCTTGTCAGCATTGATGATGATGACATAGTCACCGGTGTCCACATTGGGGGTGTAGATCGGCTTGTTCTTGCCGCGCAGGATATTGGCAACCTGGCTGGCCACACGGCCGAACACCTGTCCCTCGGCATCTACGACATACCATTTGCGCTGGATGTCGGCAGCCTTTGGCATGAAAGTCTTCAAAGGAAACTCCTCCTTAGAGCTGGTTGAAAAGGATGTGTCAGCATGATGGTCGCATGCGTACACGGTGTATCAATTCTACCGGGGCTAGCGGAGAACAAATACCATCGGCTATTTTACGGGTTTCCCGGATGGATGTCAAGGCGAAAAACGGTGCCTCAGAATCTTTTTTCCACGAAATTTCCGATAAACGGGAAAAGACTTTCCGGTCCTCCGGATGCGGCCGGGAGAAGATGCTGTCATTAAGCCTCAGGGTTTTGCGGATTGTGTGAATCAGGGAAAGACACGGGGCCTGAAATGCACCTGCATTGACGGAAAAACTTGCGTTCCTTATAATGAAGGCGTCTGTCTGACAAGGATGGAAATCATCATCGGAGGAATGTGCTTCTGTGAATGCCAAGCGCAGTGAACTGCTGGATACCTACTGTCTTGTAAAGACGGGCGAGGAAAAACTACTGATCCGCGACCGGCTTCTTTTTGACATGTTCGGAATTTCCGTGTCCGCGGGGAAGGGAACGCGCAAAAAGGCGATGAAGAACCCGGAATTCTGCAGGCGCCTGGAAAAAGCGGAGCAGGAGAGCCGCGTACTCGCGTGCCTGGCGAGAAAGACGGTGCTTCAGAGCAGTACACTTCGTCCGGAATTTCTGATGCTGGAAAAGAAGTGCGGGGAACAGACCTTAAGATCCCCCAGGGACGTGATGCTGAGTTATCTGAGCAGTCTGAACCGGCGCCTTCTGTGGGATGAACAGACCGCATTGCGGGCGGAGCGCGGGGAAGAGCTGGAGCCGGTGCGTGAAGAGCTGAGAAAGGAAATACGGGAACTGTTTGCGTCGCATTTGGAGGTCTGGTGCGAGCAGCTGAAGGAAGAAATCCTGCAGGGATTTGCCAGGGAGCCGTTTACCGCGTGTGATCCATCCATCCGCAGGCCGTTTTCCCTGGAACGCGCAGAAAGCATGATCCAGAAGTATGAGGGCTCATTTTCCGTACGCCGCCTCGTGGCCAGGCGTTATCCGCAGGGAAAGGCGGAGAGCTTTCTCAGTCGGGAAGCACGGAAAATTGATCCTGAACTCTGTGACAGGGTCGATACATACCTGAAAAAAGGGGTTCAGACGGAAGCGCACAGGCATGTGCGGTATCTCGAAAAACTGCTGGAAAGCCGGCTCACCGGACAGGAAATCCTTGAGGCAGCGCGCCAGAATCCGAAACAGGGCAGCCAGCTGCGTCAGGCTTACCAGCTCCGGGAAAAGAATATCCGGATTCAGAACCATCTGCTGGAAGCGATTCCGGAGCACTACCCGGACCTGTATCCGCTCACGCGGCAGATGAAGCGGCATTTTTATCTGCATATCGGTCCCACCAACTCAGCCAAGACGCATGACGCCATGCAGCGCGTGCGGGAAGTGGCCGGACAGGGCGGGGAAGCGACGTATCTGGCACCCCTGAGGCTGCTGGCATATGAACAGTTTCAGAGACTGAACGAGGAAGGCTTTCCCTGTACGCTTCTGACCGGAGAGGAGGAGGTCCAGGTCCCGTTCTCCAGTATTCAGTCTTCCACCATTGAGATGGCCAATATGCAGAAGGTCTACGATATTGCCGTCATTGATGAGTGTCAGATGATTGCGGACCGGGAGCGCGGCGGGGCATGGTCCGAGGCCGTGCTCGGGCTGATGGCTTCCGAGATCCACATGTGTGCGGCACCGGAGGCGGAGGATATTCTCACCGCCATTGTCCGATCCTGCGGGGATGATCTGGAGATCGTGCGGCATGAGCGCCTGACGCCGCTGGTGGTGGAAAGCCAGCCATTCCATTTCCCCAAGGACCTTATGCCGGGCGATGCGGTCATTGTGTTTTCACGGCGGGATGTGCATGCTGTGGCGGCGGATATTCAGAAGCACTTCAGTAACAGGATGAAGCCAAGCATTATCTATGGCGCGCTTCCCCACGAGGTACGACACGAAGAGGCCAGAAAGTTCGCTGAAGGCGCAAGCCAGGTGGTGGTGGCCACGGATGCCATAGGCATGGGTATGAATCTGCCCATACGCCGGGTGATCATGCTGGAGATGAACAAGTTTGACGGCGTGGAGCGGCGCACGCTCCTGCCGGAGGAAATCCGGCAGATCTGCGGACGGGCAGGCCGGTACGGCATCTATGACACCGGGTATGTGAATGCGGAGGTGGGCAAGGCCATGATCCGCAGTGCGCTGGAAGGCGCGGTGCATCCGATCACCAGGGCGGTCATTCATTTCCCGGAAACGCTTCTGAGTGTGGACACCGTTCTGTCGGACCTTCTGAAGCGCTGGATCAGCATCGACCCGGGTCCTGGCTGGGACAAGGGGCAGGAAGTGCACGCACTGAAGCTCACGGAATACCTGGACGAGAGCCGGATTGACAAGCAGCTGGAGTACAGACTGGTGTCGATTGCGTTCAATGAAGAGGAGCCGCAGCTCCTGGATATATGGAAGCGTCTTGCCCTGGCGGAGCAGAACGGGGAGCATTATCCGATTCTTCGGGAAGTGCCGGAGCTTGTTTCCGGCGGAGGCGCGGAAAAGCTTGAGTATCTTGAGTATGATTACCGGGTATGTGATCTGTGCTTTGCCTATGCACGAGGGTTTCTGGAGGATGAGGAAAAGCTGACGGCCACCACCCTGATTGCTCAGCGCAAGGCGGAGATATCCAATGCAATCATTAAGATCCTGCAGCACGCCCGGCTGAAGGGACGGACGTGCCGGATCTGCGGACGACCGATTCCCTGGTCGGCCGGGGTCAATATATGCACGAAATGCAGCTCCCGCCGCAGCTGGTGGTGACAAAACGATAAAAAGGACTGGAGGAGGACGAAACATGGACAAGTGGGATACGAGATTTATGGCCATGGCCTATGAGATTGCCAAGTGGTCCAGCTGTGCCCGGCCCGGACGGGCGATCGGCTGCGTGATTGTGCAGAACAAGCGTATTATGACAACCGGGTACAACGGCGCACCTTCAGGCCTGAAAACCTGCTGGGAGCGCGGCGGATGCCTGCGGGAGAAGCTGGGGATTCCCAGTGGCACCCGGGCGGAAATCTGCTATGCCACCCATGCGGAGCAGAACGCTATTATCCAGGCGGCGCGTCTGGGCGTGTCCATTGACGGGGCCACCCTGTACTGCACGCATCAGCCCTGCTCTGTGTGCGCAAAAATGATCATCAATGCCGGAATCCGGCGGGTGGTGTATCAGGAGGGATATCCGGACAAGTTCAGCATTGAGCTTCTGTCGGAGGCCGGTGTGCAGCTGGAACGCTTTGACCCGGCCAGCGCACCGCCCATCAATATTCAGCAGGCCGCACAGGAACAGAAGTGAAACGAAAAGGAAGCCGCCGGGCCAATGTCAATCCAATCATGGCATTGGCCCGGCGGCTTCCTTTTTTGCACTGTGCAGTTATTTCTCGGGATTCGGTTCATCGCCCACGCACCAGGAACGCAGCTTGTTCACGGTGCGGGGAACCGCATCCTGACTGTTCTTCCAGCTTTCGTTCTGATACCGGTAATCGAATTTCTTGATGAACCAGGATATGTCTTCCTGAATCCGGTCCATGTTCGTTCTTTCCAGGCCTGACAGCATGTGAATGAAGGATGCGCAGTCCTTGGCGCTCAGGTCTGTAACGGCCATGCCGGCCAGATCCGCCGCGTGAGGCAGACAGACGCCCTTGCTCTGGGAGAAGCGCTGACGGAATTCACTGTCATTGTGATACAGGTGAAAAAAGGTATGCAGGTAGCGCTCCATGTTTTCCTGGATGCTGTCGCACAGAATGCAGCTGGAGGTGATATTGGCCAGGGCAGCAGCCTGTTTTTTGAGTTCCTCAGCCGCCTGGGATCCGCTGCGGCTGAACTTGCCGAGGGTGGCATTGGCCAGGGAATCCGCAGACTTGTCCATACTGTCCAGGATTTTCTGCATGCGTTCCCGGGTCTTGGCCGTATGGCTTTCCAGCATCAGGGCGTGCCCGAGACGGTTGCTCATGCCGTAGAGCATGGTGTGATGCCTGCGGCAGAAGCCTTTTTCATTGACCTGAATCCGGGTATCCGGTTCCATGACGGAAGCACCGAGATATCGCTCCACTTCACCCAGTTCCAGTTTCCGGGAAAGGGCGCAGAGCGGACATTCGCCGTCGAGCTTGACGGCATCCCACAGGGGTATGGTATCAATGTGGTATTTCATAGAGCCTCCTCAGAAAGGCGGGGAAATCACGAAGTGTTTTCCGTCCAGAGCGGGAAGACGGCCGCCTGTGTCCAGGCACAGTTCCGTAGAGCACAGCTTCAGGCGGCCCTGCGTTTTCATATCCCGGTTCAGTGAACGGTCTCCGTAGACGTCATCCCCGAGAATGGGATGTCCGAGAGCGGCAAGATGAGCGCGGATCTGGTGTGTGCGTCCGGTAATGAGGTGCACGCGCAGACGGCTGATCTGCTCCATGGTTTCCAGGGTTTCGTAGGCAGTGATGATCCGTGTGCTGCCCGGCACTTCCCGGTCAGTGACCCGGACACGCGCCTGATCCGGGTATTTGCGCAGATAGGCGGTGCAGGTGCATTCCGGGGGCTTGGGCGTGCCGCGCACCAGGCAGACATAGCGCTTGTCCAGGCTGCGGCGGAAGAAAACGTCTTCCAGGATATGCAGGGCGGACTCATGATGCGCGAAGAGAATCAGACCGCAGGTCTGGTTGTCCAGCCTGTGGCATGGAAATACCGGATGCCCGGCGTACTGAGCCGCCAGGGACGTGAGAGAGACGCCGCCGCCGTCATCGCCTTCCACGGAAATGCCGGCTGCCTTGTTGATCAGCAAAACGTCTGCGTCCTCATAGACCACTTGGAGCACAGGCCGGGACTGAAGCAGGTTTTCCATGTAATAGACCGTGACCGTCTGGCCGGGATATACACGCACGTCCATTTTCACGCGCACTCCGTCCAGCTTGACATCCCGGTTCTGGAACACCTTGCGCACGCCATTGGGCCCAAGCCCAGGAAGCTGCCTGGATACACATTCATCAATGCGTCGGCCGCGGTCACCGGGCAGGGTCTGAAAGCTGGTTACGGCCATATTCCACCTCCTGCAGCGGCTGCGGCAATGGGCCAGGGCTGAATCACGGCGTGCAGTTCACGCACGCAGGCGATCATGTCGGGCGTGGGTCCGATCACCAGAGAGGCGGCCAGGGCGCGAAGCATATCCTCCGCGCCGGCGCCCTGCTTGGCCAGAATGCATATATCCGTCAGCACCTGTGTTCCGTCCTTTTCCTGCCGGAGAGCGGAGTGCACAAGACCTGCCAGGCGCTCAGCCACCATGGATTCCGTATCGGTGAACTGGGCATAGGGATAGGTGATGGCGTCATAGGGTTCCGGACTGAGCACGTCCCGGCGGGCCATCAGGAGCCGGGGAACCGCCAGACCCGGATGCAGAAGCATCAGTTCCATGTCCGGCGCATAGGCGTGATCATACATGCTCAGCAGGGCACGGCGGCAAAGGTCTTCCCGCCGGGTGAATTCCGGCGTCAGCATGATCTGCAGCATATGGAGCGCCTGCGGGGCAGGCAGCATGCCCTGATACATCAGCACATAATTGGTCTGTTCCTGGAATTCCTCCATGCGCGCATGACAGCGCGCGGACATGGCGGACTGAAAGCAGGCATGAAACAGGGAGACCAGCTTGATATCCATATGCAGGCGTACGGTGCCGTCTTCCGGCATGGTGATATAGAGCCAGAGTCTGCGGGCGAGCATTTCGGCGGCGGGAAGCTCATCCCGTGAGTAAATCGCCGTTTCGCCCAGCCCGCTGACAAGCCGGCCCAGAAGTGCATATTCGTCCGGGGAAAGCAGGCACAGCTCTTCCTCCACGCCGGCAAGCACCATCTGTGCGAGCTGGTCCGCGCTGTCCGGTTCCGGGAGGAGCGGATGCTCCAGGGCGGTGTGGGAGATCCGATAAAGCGCGGACGCGTCGGCGGATGACAGGGAAGGATCCAGGACATTGAGTCCGGGCAGTTCGCTGAGACGCCGGGTGCATGCTTCCAGAAGATCATCACGTATCTGGCTCTGGGTCCGGAATTCCCAGGGAAACCGCTCATACTGTGTGCTGCGTAACATCTGTTCTCCTTGAGGTCTTACAGACGGGTGATCCAGTGATAGGGATCTTCCAGTCTGCCGTACTGGATACCGGTCAGGGTATCATAGAGTTTCTTGGTGACAGGGCCGATCTCGCCGCCGTTGATGACGAGCTTTTCACCCTTCCAGCACAGCTCACCCACCGGGGAGACCACGGCGGCCGTACCGGAACCGAAGGCCTCGGTGAGCGCACCGCTCTTGATGTCTTCGAATACGTCGGCAATGGCAATCCGCTTTTCTTCCACTTCATAGCCCAGGTCCTTGGCCAGATGCAGAAGGGATGCACGGGTGATGCCGGGAAGAATGGAACCGTTCAGGGCAGGCGTGACGATCTTGTTGCCGTATACGAAGAGCATGTTCATGGAGCCGACTTCCTCCACATACTTCTGCTCCACGCCGTCGAGCCACAGCACCTGGGAATAGCCCTTTTTCTCAGCAATGTCACCTGCCAGGATGGAAGCGGCATAGTTGCCTGCGCACTTGGTAAAACCGGTGCCGCCGCGCACGGCACGCACATACTCATCCTCCACATAGATGCCCACAGGCTTGAGGCCGTTCTTGTAGTAGGATCCCACAGGGCAGAGGATAATGAAGAACAGATAGGTCTTGGATGCATGCACGCCCAGCTGTACATCCAGGGAAATCATGGTAGGCCGGATATAGAGGCTGGTGCCCTCGGTGTGCGGAACCCAGTCCTTATCAAGCATGACAAGCTGCTTGAGACCTTCCAGTGCGGTTTCCTCATCCAGCTCGGGCATGCACATGCGCTTGGCGCTGCGGGACATACGGGCAAGGTTTTCCTCGGGCCGGAACAGCTGCAGGGAGCCATCAGGACGCCGATAGCACTTGGTGCCTTCAAAGATCGCCTGGCCGTAATGCAGCACCATGCTGGCAGGATCCATACGGAAGTCCTGATAGGGCACGATGCGGGCGTCGAACCAGCCGCGACCGGCTTCATAGTTCATCATGAACATATGGTCGGTGAAAATGCTGCCGAAGCCGAGTTTGCTCTCATCCTGGGGTTTGTCCTTGAGTACGGGAGCGGTGGTGATGGTAATGGGTTGCATGCAGATACGCCTCCTCAGTTGTAGGTTCAAAGTTCATCAAGTATATCTTCCATGGGAATTGGAATCAGAAGAATTCCCTGGGATTCATCAGTCAGGACGCCTTCCTGCAGGAAAAACACGGGGGTTTCCTGCGCGTCCAGATAAAAGTCCTCTTCGGGGTAGAACATGCCGCGCAGAAGGTCCAGGGAAGCGTCCGGCAGAAGCGGGAGCTCCATTTCCTGCACCCGTTCCCATACCATGGACGAGATGCAGTCATTGACCTTCTGGGTCTGCCGCTCTTCCAGCCATGCATCATTCTTGTCTTCCGGCAGCAGATGCAGAAGCCGCGGCAGGCTTTCCACCAGGCCCTCGCGGAAGCCGGTCCGGGCAAACACCTGGGCGGCACAGACAGTGCTGGTGCCGGTGCTGTCCTTGCGCGAGGTGAGGACCTTCACGGAGAGATAACGGTCAGTCTGGCAGGTAATCTCCGTGGTCACCTGCATGTCCACCTTTTCTCCGCCTGCAGTCAGGCTTTCGCCCAGAATGGGCACGGTAAAGGCGAGCGCGTCATCCAGGGTATAGTCATAGAACGCATTGAAGCCCTCGCTGCCCGGGACGCCTTCTGTCAGATGCGGGAGGGAATAGGTGTAGGTAAAGAGGGGATTTTCCTCATCCGGCCATACAGCCGTGCCGGTGATGAATGTGACGTCCTCGCTGAGCGCCGGAAGAGGGAGCATCAGCAGACAGAGCAGCAGGCAGAGGCACTTCATTGCGCAGACTCCCGGCTCTTTTTCTGCAGGTCTTCCGCCGCGGAAATGGCGGCCACATTGCCTTCACCGGTGGCCTTGGCGATCTGAAGCGGACGTCCGGTGCAGTCACCGCAGGCATAGACCAGCGGCAGGTTTGTCTGCATCCGGCGGTCCACCTGGATGAACCCGTTTTCCGTAGCCAGCTCCGGCAGCAGCTGGGTCGGCGCGACAGAGGGACGGAAAATGAATACGCCGTCATAGGCTTTTTCACCGGCATCGGTGACCAGGCAGATCTTGCCGTCTTCCCTGCGCAGGCTCTGGGGGCGGCCGCTGATTTCGGTGACGGCCTCGGGAAGCACATGATCATGGGCGCGCAACACGTAATAGTCCACGTGCGAGCACAATCCGGAGAGGAACTCGGCTTCCTCCACGCCCCCGTCCCAGGCGCTGATCACGGCCACTTCCTTGCCGCGGTAGAAGACACCGTCACAGGTGCCGCACCAGGATACGCCGCTGCCCAGCAGTTCTTCCTCGCCCGGGAGCATTTTGGGCCTTGTGGCTCCAAGGGCCAGGACCAGGGCGCGGCTCTCGAGAATATCATTGGCGGCCAGTACCATGAAGGAATCGCCCATGGCCATCACCTGACGCGCATTGGCCACCTTTTCCTCCACGCCCATGTCCAGGGCCTGCTGACGGAAAACGGCAAGCAATTCCTGCCCGCTGATATCCGGAACGCCGGGGTAATTGACAATCCGTTCCGCCTTGCTCAGTCCGGATTCCTTCATGCCGGTAGTGACCACCAGCGCGGAGAGGGAGCGGGAGCGGGCGGTCATGGCACAGCTCCAGGCTGCGGGACCACCTCCGATGATCAGAAGATCGTACATGCTTTCAGTCTCCTTTGTCAGTAGGTATAGGTGTAACGGCCGCAGAGCCACGGCATGCCGTTATACGAGGAATAGACGTCTCCGTAAATACGGTAGAACTGTCCCTGGACCCAGTTGGTTTTCGTAAAGTTTTCCACCATGACCGGCTGGCTTTTGCCGTCATCGCTGGTGAAGAACACGGCCATCTGGGGCTTTTCAGAGACGAAATACTGCAGTGTGCCGGTGACCACATAGACCTGGGTATGTTCGGCACGGTAGGTGATGTTGGAAACGAGCTCGGAATAGCCGGCTTCATTGAGCGGCCATGCCTTGGGCGTGTAGACCGAGGCCGGCGGCAGATAGTAGATATTGTATTCAATGACCGAGTCCGTTTTCCCGGGGAACGAGGAACGGATCTTGACCGTGTTGGTGCCGATGTGGTCAAAATGCGCGTAGAAGGTAAAGCTGCCCGTAGTGGCAAGGTTTGTGATGTTCAGGTCCGAATACGGGCTCTCCACGGTGACGGTGGCGCCGGGCAGCGTGGAGCAGGAAATCTTCATGTATTCCTGGCTGTAGGACGTATAGGTGTCGGCGGCAAGATCCAGGGGGATTTCCTGGGGCTCACGGTAGAGCACGACGTCCATGCTGTTTTCGCGGCAGTACTGGCTGCGGCAGCGCACGGTGAACACATTGTCGCCGATGGGCTGAACCGTGGCATTGTAGGCGAACTCACCGGTCTCGGAGTTAACGGTATCGGAGACCTCCACATCATTGATGAATACCTTGGATCCCGGACGCACCACAAAGGAGAGCGTGAACATGGTGGAGGACACATTGGTGCGCAGGCTGTCCGGGCTGGTCAGGGTAATGGGCGAGAGCGGGATGTCAATGGAATACGTGATGGGTTCCAGGGGCCGCTGCTGTCCGCTGGAAGTCTTGACGAAGGGCGTCAGCGTGACTTCCATGGTTTCCTGCAGGAAATCCTCCAGATTGTCATACCAGGTATGGTCCGGGATCTCAATGGTGGCGAAGCCGTCCGTCACCACGTACGAGGCGTGAAGCTCACGGATATAGATCTGGGCTCCGTCATTGCCGGGAATCATGATGGTATGGCTGGCGAGGTCGTCGGTCATGGATGCCACCACGCTTGCCCGCATCTCCTCACGCTGGCGCTCGGCACGGTCCTGGAAATAGGAGTATCCGAAAAAGACGGCGAGCCCGAGGACAATGAGGAAAAGAATGACGGTGACGGCGCGCAGAACCGTGCGCGCCCTGCGCCTGCGCTCGGGCAGAATTCCGGTCAGATCCCGGGTTTCCCGGGGCGTCTGCCAGCGGGTGCCGTACATTTCGGCTTCCGCCCAGAGCGGGTCATAGTTATGGGAATCGTCCACCGCTTCCTCGGCATCATAGACGGGGGTGACCACGGTTGTCCGGCTTCCGCTTTCATTGAGGCGGGCGTGGACGGTGGCCCGGGAAGTACGGTCCAGATTCCAGAAGGAATCCGAAGTGGCGTGGGTATGAATGGCCATGGAGGAAGGGGCCGCGCCGCGCTGGGAACTTTCCTGCCGCATGCGGCGCTGCATGCGCGCGCCTTCGGCCTTGCGCTTTTTCAGCTCCTGCATTTCCATGGCCAGATCATCCCGTGGGTCTACAGTGGCATCGCTCTGGCCTTCCTCATCCATGCGGTAATAGGCGGCACCTTTCTGGCCGTCCCGGAGCGTGCTGCGCCAGGAGGGCTCGGAGGAATGCAGGCCTTCAAAGGAAAAACCGCATTTCATGCAGCGGGGAAGATGGGAACGGTTCCATTGTCCGCACTGGGGACATTTCATGTATGCTTGCTTGCAGAAAGAACGCGGGTGACTGTCCGGGACAGTCCTTGACGTCTGTCTGACTCCTCCTTTCCCGGTTATTCATAAGACGCATGGTTCAGGGCAGATCCAATGCGTCCGGGTCCAGTTCCAGGGATTCTTCTGTTTCCTCATCCAGGACAAGGAAACTGTTTTCCAGATAATTGCTCATGGAAGCGCGGCAGACATCCCAGTCCAGTTCCTGGGCAGCCATGCCGGCATAGCTGATGGGATGGACGGCGCCGTCCGGCGGAATGCGCAGCTCTTCAATGGTGCAGTCGCGCAGGCCGTAGGCGGTGTCCATGGCGGAGAGCATCATGTCCAGGTTCATGTTGGTCATGGTGGTGTGCTCCATGATGGAGTTTACCAGTGCCTTAGCGTCCTCATAGGAGATTTCGCGGCACTGGTCCGCGAGCGTGGAGAGCACAGTGCGCACGCGCTGAGTGCGCATGAAGTCTCCGCCGCCGCCCGCCTTGCGGATGCGCATGTAGATGACCGCGGCGTGCCCGCTGAACAGATAGGTGCCAGCACCGCGCAGCCGCGGCTGTGTGGCATCCTTGTGAATCGCGTAGCGCGTCAGATAGGTGGACTCGGCATCGGTGATGTCGATGGAAACACCGCCCATATAGTCGATGATATCCTGGATCTGACTGAAATCAAAGAGAATGTACTTCTCCACGCGCACGCCGATATGCTCGGAAATGACCTGACACAGGGTCTCAGGACTGTAATCCTTGGCGATATAGTTGATGCGGCCGATGCCGCCGTTGGGCTTGAGCACCAGGGCATCGCGGATGAAGCTGGTCAGCATGACGCGGTGTGCACGCCGGTCCAGGGTAACCAGCACCATGCCGTCCGTGTTGCCCAGGTTTCCGGGCTTGCCGCTCCACTGGTCCACGCACAGCAGCAGGTAATGCGACTGTCCGTCCACCACCGGGGGCAGCTCATCATAGGGGATCACTTCAATGGGCTTGGGTGTATCCGCCAGGGAAAGCCCCGGCAGCAGCATCAGCAGGCAGAGGAAAAGCGCGCATGCTCTGCGCATTTATTTCGCCTCGCTTTCGTGAACGGGCCTGTCCCGGAGTTCTCTGGGAATCACACGGACCAGCTTCGGCTGCCAGGCGGACGAGCTCCGGCGTTTTTTCTCGGTTACATAAAGCACAAGCGCTGAAACGCCCAGGAACAGAAAACCGAAAATAGCCGCGCCCATGGAAGGATCGGGCATGATCTGCGTGCCAAGAAGCATTCCGAGCAGGAAAAAGGCGAGCGGGAAGGCATAGGCCAGCAGGGAAGCCTTGACCACCGTTCCGGTGGGCAGCTCCACACAGGCATAATCGCCGACACGGCCTTCGCCCGGGAGCGAAATGATGGTGTTCTTTTTCTCGCCGTCACAGGCGTGGCAGGTGCCGCAGTCCTCACGGCTGCAGAAGGATACCTCCAGACGTCCGTTGCCGGACGAGAGGATTTCACCGATTTTTTCCAAAACAGATACCCTCCTCAGGACCTCGGAAAATCATGGATAGAGGTCTGAAAAAGTATAGCACAATCGCAGGGGGATGCAAGAATCTGTACATTCAAAGGACAGAAGCAGCCTGCGGCCACGAAAAAACCGGACCCGAAGGTCCGGCGTTCATTTGATAAGGATTCGGCCGCAGGTTTCGCATTCCACAATGTCGGTGCCCAGATCGATTTTTCTCAGGGCCGCGGAAGGCTGGGAAGTGTTGCAGCCGCTGCACTGGTTGTTCACCAGGCGGGCCATGGGCGGGGAGATGTGCTTTTTCACGGTATTGTATACCGCGAGCAGATCCGGGTCCACGCCGGACAGCTTGGCATCGGCGGCGGAGCGCTGGGCTTCAAGCTCGGTCTTCCTTTCTTTGGATTCCTGATTGTACACTGCCTTGATGCGGTCAAAATCCTGCTTGGCCACAGCAGTGTCATGCCGGATGGAGCGGCCTTTGGCTTCCAGTTCCACACCTTCCTTGTGCAGTTTTTTCAGTTCCTGCTCATAGGAGATGATTGTTCTGCGGCACTTGTCCACATCCGCGGCAAAGGCTGAAGCCTCCTCCACGGTTTCCGGGGCGTGCTCTTCAAACCGGGCCTGAAGCTGAGCCAGCTGCTCCTCACTGCGCTTGAGCGCATCCCGGATGGCGTCCTTGCGGTCGGCTGAGATGGCCACCCGCTCTTCCATATCCTTGTAGACTTTCTGCTGGCTCATAATGAAGTCTCTGGTCTTTTCAAGCTTCTGACGCAGGGGCGAACGCTTGATCTCCAGTTCGATCCGGTCCGCCTTGATGTCTTCTTGCATGTAGTCCCAGAGCAGTTCCATTTTATCCATGCTTCGTCCTCCTTTTCCGATAGTTTTGGCCTGTCACAGGCTGGGGGACAGGGTATACGTGTCTGCCTCCGATTTGCATACGATAGCATCATATTCTACTGCATGAAACCAGCTTTGTAAAGCATCCGCCAGGGCAAGAATTCCCGGCTTTTCCGTCGCATCGTGGCCGGCTTCCAGCGCGATCATGCCCTGGGCGTTCATGGCCAGGGCGTGATGATGCCGCACTTCCCCGGAGAGAAACGCCTGGGCGCCCAGCGCGGCGGCTTCGGGCCAGAAATCACTTCCGGCGCCGGAGGACACGGCGAGGGTCTGAATGAGCGGCACATTCCCGCTGCCCATGACGCGCACGGGCGTATGCAGACGTTCGGACACGTACGCTTCCAGCTCGACGCATGTCATGGGCTGCGGCAATTTGCCCGCGCGCACATACCGGGTATGCTCAGGTAAAGGCTCCAGGCCGAGCAGATGCACAAGCGTATCGTTGATGCCGCCGTCGGCCTGATCCAGATTGGTGTGCGCACTGATCAGCCCCATGCCGCGGCGGATCATGCGGCACAGAAGCGCGGCCTCGTGATCATCCTCCCGCAGATGCGTGCGGGGATGGAAGATCAGGGGGTGATGGGAGATGACAAGGTCGGCCCCGAATTTCTCGGCTTCCGCAAGACAGGCGTCGGTGACGTCAAGCGTGAAAAACACCCGGCGCACCGGGGCGTCCGGATGTCCGAGCAGAAGACCGGAATTGTCAAAATCCTCCTGGGTGTCAAACGGCGCAAGCCTGTCCAGCCAGTCATATACTTCCCTGATGGTCATAAAGCATTCTCCTTGCCAAGATAAAACGCGAGGTCTTCCTTCAGGTCCTCCGCCGGCGTGAGCGCCGCTTCGCGTGCACATATCTGCTCCCGAAGCAGTGCGATCTGATGCGCGATATAGTCCCGGGTCAGGGCGTCACGCTTCTCAAAGAGCAGCGATCCATACCGCAGATGGCTTTCGTCGCGGTCCGGGGTTCCGGGCACGGCGCGCATGGCCAGATAAAAGCGGCCGTTGCTGAAGCACAGCACTTCATCCGTCAGATGATAGCCGATCTCTGAAAGGGCGCGGCGCACCCGGTCATGATCCCGGTGCGGGCTGAGCACAAGCGCTGCATTGTGCAGAAAAGGCTGCCCCGAAAGGAGCAGCTCACTCATGTGAATTCCACCCATGCCGGTCACGGATATGCAGCAGCATGTCCGGTCCAGTGCCTGCAGACCGTCGGCCAGCCGCAGCGTGACGCGGTCTTCCAGTCCCTGACGCTGCACCTGCTGGCGCGCATGCTCCAGGGCAGAGGGGGAGATGTCGGAGAGAATCATATGCCGGCACAGCCCGCGCCGCAGTACGGCGCAGGGGAGCAGCGCGTGGTCCGTACCGATATCCGCGCCTGTGTCGCCGGGAACATACAGATCCAGGCATGTCTGAAGACGTTTATCCATTCCTTAATCCCTCAGATCTCTCAGCTGACGGTTCTGACGCAGTTTCCGGAGGGCCTTGGCCTCAATCTGACGGATGCGCTCACGGGTTACGTGATAGATGGAACCGACTTCCTCCAGCGTATAGCTCCGGCCGCCGTCGAGGCCGTAGCGCAGACAGATGACATTCTTTTCGCGGTCCGACAGTGTGCCGAGCACTTCCATGAGCTGCTCGCGCTGCAGGGAATAGAAAGCGGCATCCGACGGCGCGGGTGCGCTGTCATCGGGAATGAAGTCGCCCAGATGGCTGTCTTCCTCTTCTCCGATCGGGGTTTCCAGGCTGACGGGGTCCTGGGCAATCTTGATGATCTCCTGGACCCGGGATTCGGGCAGCTTCATGGCCTCGGCAATCTCTGCCGTGCTCGGCTCCCTTCCCAGTTCCTGCATCAGCTGGCGGCTGGTGCGGATGACGCGGTTGATGGTTTCCACCATATGCACGGGAATCCGGATGGTTCTCGCCTGATCGGCAAGCGCCCGGGTAATGGACTGACGGATCCACCATGTGGCGTAGGTGGAGAACTTGAAGCCCTTGGTGTAGTCGAACTTGTCAGCGGCCTTCATCAGGCCAAGATTGCCTTCCTGGATCAGGTCCAGGTACTGCAGGCCCCGGTTGGTGTAGCGTCCGGCAATGGATACCACCAGACGCAGGTTGGACTGGATCAGTTTTTCCTTGGCACTTTCATCGCCGGCCTGAATGCGCTTGGCCAGCTCCACTTCCTCATCAGCGGTGAGCAGCGGAATCTGTCCGATCTCCTTGAGGTACATGCGGACGGGATCACTGAGATTGACATCATCTGACGAGGCGTACAGGGTTTTGTGCGCGTTGTTTTTTTCTTCCTCCATCAGCGCGGAGGCGGAGGGCTCAAGAATATCGTTCAGACGTCTGGTGGATGTCTCGAAGGTGTCCAGGGGGGATTCCTCATCCTTTATTTCCTGGAGATCCACCGTCACTTGCGCGCTTTCCAGACGGTCCACAATATCGTAGAAAAGATTGGTATCCTGCTCCATGTCTCCCATAAGCTCCCGGATTTCGCCGGCAGTCATGGCGCCCCGGGATTTTCCGAGCTCGACGATATCATCTGCCCGGGAATTACGGTCTTCCTCTTTATAGGTCAAACGTGAATCTTCCTCTCTAGAAAAGAACGGAAATCTTACTCAAGATAATCCTGCAGCCGGTTGTTGCGTCCGGTCTGCTGCAGCTTTCTCAGCGCCTTGGCCTCGATCTGGCGGATGCGCTCGCGGGTCACGTGGAATTCACGGCCCACTTCTTCCAGCGTCCGTGCGCGGCCGTCCCCGAGCCCGTAGCGCAGATAGAGCACCCGGCGCTCTCTGGGCGTCAGCGTATTGAGCGCTTCATTGAGCTGTTCCTGCATCAGATGGCGGGAGGCGGCGTTGACAGGCGTGAGCGATTCATCATCGGCGATGAAATCGCCCAGTGAGCTGTCTTCTTCCTCGCCGATGGGCGTTTCCAGACTGACAGGCTCCTGCGCAGCCTGAAGGATTTCCGTGACTTTCTGTTCCGTCATGTTCATGGCCTTGGCCAGTTCGGCCATGGTGGGATCACGGCCGAGCTCCTGCTGCAGATCCCGGCTGACCCTGGAAAGACGGTTTACGGTTTCCACCATATGCACAGGAATCCGGATGGTTCTCGCCTGGTCGGCAATGGCGCGGGTGATGGACTGACGGATCCACCATGTGGCATAGGTAGAGAATTTATACTGACGTGTATAGTCGAACTTTTCCACAGCCTTCATGAGTCCGAGATTGCCTTCCTGGATCAGGTCCAGGAACTGCATGCCGCGGCCGATATAGCGCTTGGCAATGGAAACAACCAGACGCAGATTGGATTCACTCAGGCGCTTGCGCGCGAAATCCTTTTCCTCGTCTGTGCCCTGTTCCAGCATTTTTGCCAGCTCGACTTCCTCTTCGCCTGTGAGCAGGGGAATGGAGCCGATTTCGCGCAGGTAAAGGCGTACGGGGTCATTGAGATTCACCCCGTCAGGAACACTGATCTCCGGGGCTGCGACGGGCTTGCCGTCCACCGTCTGGTTTTTCAGTTCCTCGGCACCTTCGATGTCATCCATGTCGTGGACGGGACAGCCGGACTCCCGCAGCATGGAAATGAGCTGCTCCAGATCCTCCGGATCCAGCTCAGGCATCTGGTCCATAAGCTCCGTTTTGCTGATGCCGGGTCTGCGTTTTGCCCATTCCAGAAGTTCATTGAAACGCTCCTCGCGTGTTTCGGTACTGGCCATACGTCCTCCTTAAGGTCGATGCGTCGGTCGCCGGAGAAATCAAAGCTTCCGGATCATGCCGGAGATCTCCTGAATCTGACTCATAATACGCTGCTTTTCGTTGTCGTCATCAGCGGCGCTCAGAGCCTTCCTGAGTTCGTCACGCTGACGGTTAAGCCGCAGAATCCGAAGGTGATGAATGGATTCCTTGAGCATGAGAATGTCTTCGTTTCTGTCCGAGGATGCGGGACTGAGCAGAACCTGGCTGGCACGCTCGCGGGAGGGCTCGTCGGATTGCATGTCCACGAGAAGCGCCACGCTTTTTCCGCTGTCGAGTCCCAGAAACAGGTCTCGCAGAAACGGATCCGTGAAATCCTCGGGCCCCACAATGTCCTGGTGCGGTATGTCCAGGGATGCCAGAATGGAGAGAATGGTTTCCTGGGTGTGTACATCCTCGTCGGTTTTTTCATGGCTCCGCATGATGGTACGCGCTTCCGGCGGCCGTGGCGTGCCGGAGGCACTGGAGCGCGGGAGCGGGGCGCTCCGGTCGATCTGAGCGAGCAGCACTTCCCGGGAAAAGCCTGTCTGGATCATGAGCTCCTTCAGCTGGTTTTCCAGGTCCACGGGGTCCAGGTCCTTCAGGATGCGTCCGGCGGCCTTGGCGTACTCGGTCTTGCCTTCCTGGGTGGAGAGATCGTGCTCATCCCTGAGCCGACGCAGACGGTAGCTCTCCGGCGAAAGCACAGGAAGCTTTTCAAAGGCTTCCGGGCCCTTTCTGCGGATGAACTCGTCCGGGTCCATGCCGTCGGGATAGTCAAGCACCCTTGCCGGGATTTCCTCGTCCCGGAGAATGTCCAGGGCGCGCAGAATGGCATGCTGACCGGCGCTGTCACCATCATAGCTCAGGTAGATCTTCGGCGCGTAACGCTTCAGAAGGCGGGCCTGTTCATGGGTGAAGGCCGTGCCCAGGGAGGCGACCACACCGCGGACGCCGAACTGGGTGAGGGCGATGACATCCATATAGCCTTCCACCAGAATGATCCGGTCAAGATTCCGTTCCTTGCGCAGAAGATTGGCCGCATAGACGCCGAAGCGCTTGTTGTATGCGACCGTGTCCGCTGTGTTGAGGTACTTTATGGGTCCCGTGCCGAGAATCCGTCCGCCGAAGCCGGTGACATTCCCGTACTGGTCAATGATGGGGAACATGCACCGGTTCCGGAACATGTCATAGACATGCCGGGTGCCGCTGTCGCTTTCCTTGGAAACAAGAAGTCCAGCCTGGAGAAGTTCCTGTTCAGTGAACCCGAGTCCCACGAGATGCTTCTTGAGATTCTCGTAGCCATCCGGTGCTGCCCCCAGACCGAACTTTCGTATAGTGGAATCATTGAGCCCGCGTGAGCGCAGGTATGCAAGGCTTGCGCTGCCCGCCGGCGTGAACAGAGTGGAATGATAGAATCGGGCGGCTTCACGGTTGGCTTCATAGATCCGGGCTCTGAGCTGCTTGCGCTTGAGGAACGCGGGATCCTCTTCCATTTCGGGCAGCGGGATGTGCTCCCTGTCCGCCACGAATGCGATGGCCTCCGGAAACGTCAGATGCTCCATTTCCTGAATGAAAGTGAATACGGTTCCGCCTTTCTTGCATCCGAAGCAGTAATAGAGCTGCTGGGATGGATCCACGGAAAAAGAGGCGGTCTTTTCTCCATGGAATGGACACAGCCCCCAGTATCTGCGGCCGTTCTGCTTGAGGGCCACATAGGAGGAGACGTACTGCACAAGATCTGCACTGCGCCTGAGCTCTTCCAGAAACCGGTCCGGGTATCTTCCTGCCATGGTACGTCACCATTTCTCTTGATTTCGTCAGATTTGCCCTTTTTCCTGCCACAGAAATGAAGTTCTCAGGCGACAGGAAAACCCGTCGGCACGAAAAGCTGGTTGAACAGCCGGATGGCATACCGGTCTGTCATGCCGGACAGGAAATCGCATACCGCGCGCTCCATGCCTTCACGGTAGCCGATAAGGAGGAATTCCTGCGGCATGTCCGCGGGATGGCTGAGGTAATGCTCGAACATCCGGCGGAGAATGAAATCACATTTTTCCTCCTGCGCCGCGCGCCAACTGTCCCGGTATACCCGTTCAAACATGAATTCCCGCAGGCCGTTCATGGCGCTTTCCACTTCGTTGGACATGGACAGTTCGCTCTGATTCCGGGAGTGATCCACGATATCCCGGACCATGGTCTCGATCCGCTCACCGTGGGAGGCGCCGAGCACGCGGATGCAGTCGGCGGGAAGGTCGAAGGGCCTGAGCACCTGGGCGCGCAGCGCGTCGTCCAGGTCATGGTTGAGGTAGGCAATGCGGTCCGCCTTGCGGACGCATTCGCCTTCGAGCGTGGCGCTGCGCCGGTCGCCGGAATGCGAGACAATGCCGTTGCGCACTTCCCAGGTCAGGTTCAGCCCGCGTCCTTCGCGCTCCAGCACATCCACTACGCGCAGGGACTGCTCCGCATGATCAAAGCCGTCGGGCATGACACTGGCCAGCGTGCGCTCGCCGATATGCCCGAAGGGCGTGTGCCCGAGATCGTGCCCCAGCGCAATGGCTTCTGTGAGATCCTCGTTCAGTCCCAGGCACCGGGCAAGGGTCCGGGCCACCTGGGTGACTTCCAGCGTGTGGGTCAGACGCGTGCGGAAGTGATCGCCTTCCGGTGCAAGAAACACCTGGGTCTTGCCTTCCAGCCGGCGGAACGCCTTGCAGTGAATGATCCGGTCGCGGTCACGCTGAAAGTCCGTACGGAATTCACCGGACTCCGGGAACGGCGCGGCGCGTCTGTGATCGCCGGCATTCCGCGTGGCAAAGGGAGAAAGGAACTGATCCAGCTGTGCATTGAGCTGATCCCGGATTTCCATGCCTCGGACTTCCTTTCCTGTTAGGGTACAGTAATATATACGCGCATTCCGGGAAAATTCCTTTTTCTTTGTCGAAAGAGTTTCAGGAAGAACAAAAAAAGGACCCGGCTTTGGGCCGGATCCCTGCTGCAAAACGGGAAAAACAGTCTCAGTCTCCGAGCATGGAGGCGCCGATGATGCCGGCGTCCGCGCCGAGCACGGCAAGCTCCACGCTGGGCATGGGCATATCCTTGTAAAGCATGTACTTGGGATATTCCCTGCGCACGGCATCGATCAGGTATTCGCCGGCACGGGAAACGCCGCCGCCGAGCACCACCATTTCCGGGTCGAGAATGTTGCACAGACTGGCAATGGCCTGGCCGAGATTGGAAACATAGCGGTTGAACACTTTCAGGCCGATGGGATCCAGCTCCCGGGCTGCGTCGAAGACCATCTTGGCGTTCACGTTGTCCAGGTTTTCTCCGCAGGCCTTCATGATGGCGCTTTCCGGATGATAGACCAGGAGTTCACGGGCCATGCGGATGATGGCGGTGGCAGAGCAGTAACGCTCCACGCAGCCGTGATTGCCGCAGGAGCAGGGCTCGCCGTCCAGTTCAAGGATGGCATGGCCCACTTCGCTGCCGACGCCGTGCGCACCGCTCCAGATCCTGCCGTTGATGATGATGCCGGCGCCTACGCCGGTGCCGAGCGTCAGGAAAACGCTGGAGGATGTGCCCTTGCTGATGCCCGCAACGCTTTCCGCAAGGCCGGCCACGGTGGCATCATTGTCGATGTAGACAGGCTTGTTGATGTACTGCTGGAAGGTGCTGCGGAACGGCACATGATTCCAGCCGAGGTTGGTGCAGAAGATCACTTCGCCGGTGCGCGGGTCGGCAATGCCGGGAACGCCTGCGCCGATGGAGTGGATGTCGTCCAGACTCACACCCTGGGCATCCAGAAGCGCCTTGGTGGCGTTGACCATGGCCAGGACCTGCTCCTGGAAGGAAATGTCCGTGCGGGTTTCAATGGATGACTTTCTCAGAATCTGTCCCTGCTCATTCACGAGACCTAACTTGATGCCGGTGCCGCCGATGTCGAGACCAATACGGATCATAACACTGTTCCTCCTGTTTTGGATGGTTTCTGTCCTGTATAGCCGCTCCCGGCGGCAGAAGACGCCCGGAGCAGGAATGGAAACGGGGTTGCGCTTGAGCATGCATTACTGCTCGCTGCTGTTCTTTACATACATTTCGTTCAGGCGTCGGTCAAGCTCCCGGGCTGCGCTGTATCCGAGCCGCTTCAGGCTCAGATTGCGGGCGGCCACCTCAATGATGATGGCCAGGTTGCGGCCGGGCCGCACCGGTGTCACCAGCTGGGGCACTTTCACGCCGAGTATGGTGATATAGTCATCTTCCAGGCCGAGACGGTCGTATTCCTTGCCCTCCACCCAGGGCTCCAGGTGGATGACCATGTCAATGGACTTGGAAACAGCCACGGCGCTGACGCCGTACATGGCGCGGATATCAATGATGCCCATGCCGCGGATTTCCATGAAATGCCGGATCATGGCCGGGCACTCGCCGATGAGCCGGGTATCGGAGACGCGGCAGATATCCACCACATCGTCCGCCACCAGGGAGTGTCCGCGCTTGATCAGCTCCAGTGCGGTCTCGCTCTTGCCCACGCCGCTTTCGCCCGTGATGAGCACGCCCACGCCGTATACGTCCACCATAACCCCGTGATGCGTCACATGCGGGGCCAGCTCCCGGTTCAGATAGGAGATGGCGTCAAAGGAAAACTTGGTCGTGGTCTTGGAAGTCTGCAGGACGGCGATATTGCGCGCGGCTGCGGCTTCCAAAAGGTCTGCGGGCGGCTTCATGCCCCTGCAGCAGATGACACAGGGAATTTCATAGGAAAAGTAGGTCTTGAACATGCTGCGCCGGGCTTCCGGCTCCATGTTCTCCAGATAGGTCATTTCCACCTTGCCGATGACCTGCGGCCGTTCAAAGGCAAAATACTCATAAAACCCGCAGAACTGCATGCCCGGACGGTTGATGTCAGCGGACTGGATGTCCCATTCCTCCCGGGTGGAAGGCGAGAGCACGTTCAGCTGCAGGGCTTCCACAAACGCCGATGCCTGGATCATAGTACAACTCCTTGAAAGAATTCGGGATAATGCTCCATCAGGTCCCGGGCAACCCCGTCCTCCTGATTTCCCGGTGCGATGCGTGAAACCTGTTTTTTCACGTCCTCGCGCCCATTGGCCACGGCCACGCCGGTGCCGGCGCGCAGCAGCATGCTCACATCATTCAGGCTGTCGCCGTAGGCCACGAGCTGGTCCATGGAAAAATGCAGGATATCCGAACAGATGTCCATGGCGTTTCCCTTGGTGGCCTCCACCGGATTGAATTCCAGGAAATACGGCTTTGACGTGGTCACGCTCAGCCGGGAACGGAAACGTTCCTGGCCTTCCTCACGCATCCGGGTTATGGTTTCCTCCGGGCCCATCATCAGGATCTTGGAAGTGGGATGCCGGATCAGGAAGGCATCCAGGTCTTCAACGAGCCTGCCGCGGAGCATGGAAGCGCGGGCATAGCTGTCGGCCCACCGGGACTGCTCATTATAATAGAAGAAATCCCCTTCGTAGGTCTGCATGTACATGCCGTTTTCCCGACCGAAGGCGGTCACTTCCAGGGCGGTCGCCTCGTCCATGCGCGCGCCGTAGATCAGCTCAAGGGAGGGCGAGTAGATTTCGGCACCATTGCAGGCTACGACCAGGGAAGCACAGTCAAGCCGCTCCACAAAGGGCCGCATGCTTTCCAGGGCCCGGCCGCTGGCCGGAAGAATATGAACGCCGCAGCGGCGCAGATGACGCATGACGGCAACCGTCCTGTCGGATATGCTGAGATCATCCCTGAGCAGGGTGTCATCCAGATCAAACGCAACGGCACCGAGCAAAGCGCTGCACCTCCTGAATTGGGATAAGCATGCCGGAATTATATCATGATCCCGGCTGGTTTGCCACAGGGAAATCATGATCTGCCGCGCGTTGCGATAACTATGGGTATTTTTTGCGCATGTCTTCAGAAACGTTCACAAGCCGCGCATAAGCTGATATAATCGTCAATGATGCTTTAGGACAGGTACGCGGAAGAGAGATGGAGGAATGGGCATGGACCGCAATGAGGCAAGACAGAAGGCAAAAGAACTGGTGGCCAAAATGACGCTGGAGGAAAAGGCCTCCCAGCTCAGATTTGATGCTCCTGCAATCGAGCGGCTGGGCATCCCCGCATACAACTGGTGGAATGAAGCTCTGCACGGCGTGGCGCGCGCCGGCACGGCCACGGTGTTCCCGCAGGCAATCGGTCTTGCCGCTATTTTTGACGCGGACTTTCATGAGAAGGTCGGCGATGTGGTGTCCACGGAAGGAAGAGCCAAGTACAACGGGCAGTCGGCCCACGGCGACCGGGACATCTACAAGGGTCTCACGTTCTGGAGCCCGAACATCAATATTTTCCGCGATCCCCGCTGGGGCCGCGGTCATGAAACCCTGGGCGAGGATCCGTATCTGACCGCCCGTCTCGGCGTCGCCTATATCCGGGGACTCCAGGGAAAAGGCAGCTACCTGAAGACCGCAGCCTGCGCCAAGCATATGGCCGTGCATTCGGGCCCGGAAGCCATCCGGCATGAGTTTGATGCCAAGGCAACGCCCAAGGATATGGCCGAGACCTACCTGCCCGCCTTCAAGGCAGCTGTGCAGGAAGGGCATGTGGAGGCCGTCATGGGCGCCTATAACCGCGTCAACGGCGAGCCGGCCTGCGGAAGTGAGACACTCCTGAAAAAAACGCTCCGCGGGGAATGGGGCTTTGAGGGTCACGTCACCAGCGACTGCTGGGCCATCGCGGACTTCCATATGTATCATCATGTGACGGATACCGCGCCGGAATCCGCAGCCCTGGCCATCAACAACGGCTGCGACGTCAACTGCGGCGTGACCTACCTGCATCTGCTGGAAGCCTACAAGGAAGGCCTGGTGACGGAGGAAACCATTACCACGGCCTGCGAACGCCTCTTCACCAGCCGGTACATGCTGGGCATGTTCAGCGATGACTGCGAGTGGGACAGCCTGGACTACAGCTGCGTGGACACGGACGAGAACGATCAGCTGGCTCTTGAAGCAGCGGAAAAGAGCATGGTGCTCCTGAAAAACGACGGCCTTCTGCCGCTGGATGCCGGCAGGCTGCACTCCGTGGCTGTGATCGGACCGAACGCGGACAGCCTCGGTGCACTGGTGGGCAATTATCACGGGACATCCTCCCGGAGCGTGACCTTCCTGGAAGGCATCCGCGCCTTCTGCAGGGAAAAGGGCATCCGGGTCTACTATTCCAAGGGCTGTGATCTGGCAAAGGACAAGGAAGAGAATCTTGCCCAGCCCGGCGACCGCCTGAGCGAGGCACTTCTGTGCGCGGAACGCGCGGATGTGGTCATTGCCTGCGTGGGTCTTGACGAGACACTGGAAGGCGAGCAGGGTGACACCGGCAACTTCAGCGCCAGCGGCGACAAGCTCCACCTGAATCTGCCGGAGTCCCAGCGCGAACTGATGGAGGCCCTGGAAAAGACCGGAAAACCCATGGTGACCGTGCTCGCAGTGGGTTCTTCCCTGAATGTGCCCCAGGGCAATGCCGAGCTGCTGACCTGGTACCCCGGTCAGGCAGGCGGCACGGCGCTGGCCAATGTGCTCTTCGGCAGGAAGAGCCCGGCCGGCAAGCTGCCGGTGACGTTCTATGAGACGGCTGACGCGCTGCCGGACTTCAAGGATTACTCCATGAAGGGCCGGACATACCGTTACACACGGGACAATATCCTGTATCCCTTCGGCTACGGCCTGAGCTATGTGCCCTTTGAGCTGGAGCTCGCCGGAACCGGGAAGGGCTGCGTTAATGTGAAGGTGCGCAACTGCGGCAGCATGGAAGCGGAGAATGTGGTGCAGGTGTATACCAGCACGGGCTCGGAGTTCGCTCCGCCCTGCCCGCGGCTTTCCGGTTTTGCACGCGTAAGCGTAAAGCCCGGGGAAACCGTGGAAGTATGCATCCCGCTGGATCCGGATGCCGCCACCGAAGTGAACGAGGACGGACAGAGAATCCGCGTCACGGACTGCGTGAAGGCCTATGTGGGCTTTGGACAGCCTGACGCGCGCACATGCGAACTGACCGGCCAGGCAAGCCTGGAAACAGAAGTGAACTGGTAATGGAACCGTAAGGCAGGGGAAGGATTTCTCCTGCCTTTTTTGAATATCTGATTCAGCATATTTGTGAAAAGGAGGCTGCAGCGATGAAGGTTCTGATGCTTGTGGATGATTTCTGGCATCCGGGAGAAGTGATTCAGCGCGGACTGAGGAGTTTTGTGCGGGAAGGGCTGGAACTGGACTATGTGTCCGCACCGAAGGATATCCTGACCAGGGAGTTTGTGGGCCGGTATGACGTGCTCGCGGTGTGCAGGACGGACTGCGTGACCCCGGCCAATCAGAATCCCTGGTTTGACAGCCGGGTGACTGAGTTCGGCCCGGAGGAATTTGCGGAATATGTGCGCGCGGGCGGCGGCCTGGTGGCGATCCATTCCGGGCTCACCATCGGCAAGGAGGACCGTCCGGTTCCCGCGTACACGGATATGACGGGCTCCTATTTCGTGACCCATCCGCCCCGTGAGCTGACCCGGGTGCACATTACCCGGCAGTGCATGATCACGGAGGGCGTGAAGGACTTTGCGGTCCGGGACGAGCATTACCAGCTGAAGTTCACCGGGGAAGTGGAACCGTTCATGGAGACGGAGTCCGAGCACGGCGGCCGTACGGTGAGCGGCTATACCCGTCCCTTCGGAAGCGGCAGGGTGGCGGCCCTGGCGCCCGGGCATAATCTGGAAGTGTGGGAACATCCCGAGTTCCGGAAGCTCTTTGTCGGCGCGCTGCGGTATGCGTGCGGGCATGACTGAGCAGGAACCGGCCAGATTTCCGGGCATAGGAAAAGGCTCCGCGGCTGCGGAGCCTTTTGCAGTGGAAAAAGCGCAGAGCGCTCAGCCCCAGACGGTCCAGTGGTCAGCGCCTTCGGCGAAGGGTCCGGGCAGCGCGTTCAGTCCGCGGTGCGCGCCGAAGTAATCGCGGTCGAAATGGATGTCGCTTCCGTCCGGATTTTCAAAGCGCTGTTCCGGCTCAAAGGCTTTGCCCAGGGTTTCCGTGGTGATGAGACCGCACCGGAAATCCCCGATGAGTTCGGCAAGGTTGGAGCGCAGAACCATTTTCCCGTCCTTCTCCTCGAGGGCGATGCAGGCTTTTTCGCCGTTTCCGCAGAGCATGTCCTTTTCATGCCTGCATACGGTGGCGCCGTTGAAGTAGGCGTTTCCGCGGAGCCATACGGGGAGATGCCCGAAGTGATACGGCGCAAGCTGACCCATATCCGGCTCCCGGTCCATCATGAAATGGCTGATCCATTCCTCGTAGGTCGGGAAAATATCAAACGGGGCCGTGCCGACTGCCTGATAATCGCTGTCAGCCGGTGTCTTATCCGGGGCCGTGATCGGATAGTGCTGCACAAAGATATTGTTGTAGATCCGGTCATCCCCGTGCAGAATGGTCATGAAGCCGGCCACTTCCGTGCGGTGACGGATATGATAGGGCGTGTAGCGGGGTTCACGCTGGCCGTTGACCACACTGTCCACGCCGGAATTGATAAGACTGAAGCTGCCCAGAATCAGGTTGTGCACACAGGCAATGCCCTGGCTGGGAATGGTGACGGACACATTGGAAAGCAGCAGGTTGTTGTCAATCAGGGTGGGTCCGTGCCCGACCTCAATGAACACATCCGTGCTGAACATGGCGCCCTGGGCCTTGGGGGTGTCGGCGGGCGGCATGTTGTCATGCATCAGGTTCTGGGTGATCCGGGCGCCCTGGGCCTGCCAGTCGCACCATACGCCCATGATGCAGTTGTGGATATGGTTGCGGCGGATGATGACATCAATGGCCGCGTGCAGCTTGATGCCGGCGGTCTCGGCGCCGCCCAGCTGCTGGGAATTGCAGATGTGGTGGATATGGCAGTCCTCAATGGTGGAGAAGACCGCGCCCATGCGGCCCACGATGCCGGTCTGCTCGCAGTGATGCACGTGACACCTGCGGATGATATGCCCGCCCACGTTTTCCTTCAGCCAGCCGTGATACTGTCCGCGGCATACGGCGTCCCGCTCCATCTGAGTGGGGCTTTTCACGTGCTTTGTATAGAAGTACATATCATTCTCGGGGTCGCGGTACTTGCCCAGGGAAATGCCGCAGCAGCGGCTGTTGCTGATCTCGCAGTCCTCAATGATCCAGCCGCGGCTCCAGTGCGGGCCGATCATGCCGTCCTGATAGGCGGCAGGCGGTGCCCAGGTCGTGGCGGCCTTCTGGATGTCAAAACCGCTGACGGTGATGTAGCCGATGCCGGTGGCTTCGGGCATAAAGCAGTTGCGGCGCACATTGATTTCCACTTTTTCCTTGTTCGGATCAAAGCCATGGAAATTGGCAAACAGCACGGTCTCGCTGCCTTCCTGACGGCAGAACCACTTGTAGGTGGATTCCTCCTTCTGCCAGGAACACGGGTCCGGCTGGCCTTCCATGCATTCTTCCAGCGTGACGGTCTCATACATCATGCGGTCATTGAGATACACGGCTCCGGTGTGACGCACGGTGGGGGCAAAGTACCAGTCGCCGCAGACCATGGTGGTATAGGGGTTGTAATCCCCGAAGATCCCGTTGTCCACCCGGGCTGTCCAGGTGGTTCCGGAAACAAGCTCCCAGCCCCTAAGCAGCTCGGCGCCTGTGATCACGGCGGCCAGAGGGATTTCGGAGCGGTACACAATCCGGGCTTCTTCTGTTCCTGCATGCCTGGGGTTCACATACTCCCTGTAGATGCCGGGAGCCACAAGAATTTCATCTCCCGGCATGGCGATGGCTGCGGCGTCGTTGATATGGCGAAACGGGGTTTCCGGACGGCCGTTGCCGTCCTTCGGCGCACTGGCTCTGACATGATAGATCATGGACAAAATCCGCCTTTCTGTTCTGCTCTTGCTCTTTTGATGCAACGTGTCTTCCAGGGGAAAGCACTGTATGCATTATATAGGTTTCCGGTCCGGGAAAAAAGAAGGAATGGGAAAAAGTGTACAAGAAAGATACAAAAAGTGAATTGAATTCATGGATTATACTTGGTAAACTCTGTATATGGCAGGAAATGGCATCTGTCCGTTTCCACGCAAAACTCTCAAGGAGGAAAAACACCCGTGAAAAAGATTCTGGCTCTGGTTCTTTGTGCTGCCATGTGCATGGCAATGGTGCCGGCCATGGGCGAGGGAAGCGTCGTACGCATTGCGTTCGGCTATGACCCCAATACCCTGGACTATGGCAAGGTGAATCTGGATGTCGCCAATTTTATCCTGGAACACACTTCCGAAGCCCTGATGACGCAGAGCGCTGACGGTGGATATGTGCTGGGAATCGCTGATTCCTATGAAAAGAGCGAGGACGGCCGCGTGTGGACGTTCAAGCTGCGTGAAGGCCTGACCTATCAGGACGGCACCACGCCGATCACTACTGAAGACCTGTACTATGCTGTGAAGCGCCTGCTGGACCCCAATGAGCCCCAGGACAACGCTTCCTTCGGTCTTGCCAATTCCGAAGCCTATTACGGCGGCGAAGTGGGATTTGAAGAAGTCGGCGTGAAGGTCATTGATGACCTGACCATCGAGTACACCTTCACCAACCCCACCTATGAGAGCAACTTCACTTCCACAAGCCTGTATGCTCCCATGGAGCAGGCGTTCGTGGAAGCTGCCGGCGTGACCTACGGTTCCTCTGCGGAAACCTATCTCGCCAACGGGCCCTACATGGTGGAAGAGTGGCTGCCTGACGCATCCGTGACCCTGGTCAAGAACCCCGCTTACCGCGATCCCGCTGCGGCCGTGGTGGACCGGATTGAAATCACCCTCAATGCCAGCGCGGACGTGCAGGTGGATATGCTCCTGGCCGGCGATCTGGATATCGGCGCTTTCAACGATCCTCTGAAGCTGCAGACCCTCCGGGACGGCGGCCTGTTTGTGAGCGATGAGTCCTTCACGCACACCTATCAGGGCCTGAACCTGCGTGCCGGCGGCAAGTCGGAAGAAACCGGACGTTTCCTGTCCAATGCCAATTTCCGCAATGCCCTGAGTGCTGCCATTGACCGTGAAGCCCTGGCTGCTTCCACCATGAGCGGCTATACGCCCGCCTACCGCCTGAGCGCGCCTGGCGAGCCCGCCTATGAGGCAAACCCCGATTACGCTCCCTGGAATACCAAGGCTGATCCTGAGAAGGCTCAGCAGTATCTGGCCGCAGCTCTGGAAGAGCTGGGTGCCACCAAGGAAGAAATCCCCGTGCTCGAACTCATGTGCTATGAATCCCAGGGCGCCATCGACAACCTGGCGGCCGTGCAGGATATGCTGCGCGTGAACCTGGGCATTGAAACCCAGATCGCTCCCTGCACCATTCAGGTGATGATCTCCAACGCCATGAGCGGCCAGTACGATCTGTGGTGGGGCGGCAATGAGAACTCCGTTCCCGATGCCTGCGAATCCTATCTGGATGGTTTCCAGAGCTCCAACCCCTCTCCGCTGCGCGGCTATGCGGATCCGGAATTCGATGCGCTGTATAATGCGGCTGTGACCTCTCCGACCCTGGACGAGCGTCTTGCCAATTATGCAAACCTGGAAAAGTATTTCTGCGAGAACTGCATGTGCCTGATTCTGGGCTGGGATGCCACCTATGTGGTGACCGCAGAAGGCCTGCAGGGCTACTTTGTCACCGATGGCGGCGATTTGGATCTGCGCGGCGTAACCAAGTAAACTATATGGTATGAAAGCGGGAGCCTGTCCGCATCCGTTGCTGCGGAGAACGGATAGGCTCCTTCTTTTCATGAGAAATCGAGGACAGCATGGGCAGATATATACTCAATAAGGTCATCATTGCACTGGCTACGGTTTTTGTGCTGGCTACAGCCACGTTTTTTCTGATGAAGCTGATTCCGGGCGATCCCTTTGCGAGCCTGACCACCAAGGCGGCGGTGCAGGAAAAGCAGCGGGAATACTACGGTCTGGACAAGCCGGTCATGGAACAGTATTTCCGCTATATGGGCAATCTTCTGCACGGGGATCTCGGGTGGAGCCTGAAAAAGGCCGGACGCAGCGTGGTGGACATTATCCGCGAAGCGTTCCCTGTTTCGGCGCAGCTGGGACTGACCAGCCTGTTTTTCAGTGTCATGATCGGGCTGCTTTTCGGCATACTCTGTGCCCAGTTCCGGAACCGGTGGCCGGATTATCTGCTGATGCTGGTGGCAGTGCTGGGCATTGCCCTGCCCAGCATGGTTCTCGGACCGCTGATGCGGTATTTTTTCGGGGTGCAGCTGAAATGGCTCCCGGTGGTGGGATGGGGGAGTCCGGACAAGATGATCATGCCGGCTATTGTGCTGGGGCTCGGCACAGTGGCGGGAGAAACCCGGTCCATGCGCGCCAGCATGCTGGGCGTCATGACGCAGGACTACATCATCACGGCCCGGGCCAAGGGCCTGAATCCGGCCCAGGTGGTCATGCGGCATGAGGTGAAGAATTCCCTGGTGCCCATTGTCACCGGGCTTGGTCCCGGGATTGCCGGGATCATGATGGGTTCCTTCGTGGTGGAGAGCATGTTCCTGATCCCGGGTCTGGGAAGGTATTTCGTGGACTCCATCACCAACCTGGACTATCCTCTGATCATGGGTCTGACGGTCTTCTACGGCACGTTCCTGGTGACCATGAATCTTCTTGTGGACGTGGCCTATGGACTGCTGGATCCGCGGATCCGTGAAAAAGCCGGAAAGGGGGCGTAAGACATGTCGGATGTAAAGGAAACCGTATTTCTGGATGACGATTTTGAAAAACTGCCCCCGCCATCCGGCGTGGATGCGGACATTGCCCGGAAGCAGACAACCTACTGGAAGGATGTATGGCGGACCTTCCGCAAGAACCGGACGGCCGTGATCAGCCTGATCGTGATCTTCCTTCTGGTGCTTCTGGTGCTGTTCGGTCCCATGTTCAATGAGTTTGACTACCGTTCCAATGACTATTCCGCCCTGAACCAGAGTCCGAATGCAGTGCACTGGTTCGGCACGGACAACATGGGACGCGATATCTGGACCCGCATATGGGAAGGCGGCCGCATCTCCCTGCTCATCGCCATTCTGGCCACGCTGATTCCGGAAGTCATCGGCATGCTCATCGGCGGTGTCTCCGGCTACTTCGGCGGCTGGGTGGACACGGTGATCATGCGCATGATCGATGTGCTCATGGGCATTCCGAGCCTGATCTACATGATCCTGCTCATGCTCGTGTTCGGTTCCGGAAGCGTCATGACCCTGATCGTGGCCATGTCGCTCACGGGCTGGATGGGCGCGGCAAGGTCCACCCGTGGACTGGTGCTTCAGATCAAGGCGCGCGATTTCGTGACCGCGTCCGAGACCATGGGTGCCCCGGCCTGGTGGATCATCGTCAGGCGCCTGATCCCCAATACTCTGGGCATCCGCGTGGTGGGCATCACCATGAGCATTCCCAGCGTGATCTTCTATGAAGCATTCCTGAGCTACATCGGCCTGGGCGTGACGCCGCCCACCCCGTCCTGGGGACAGCTCATCAAGTCCGCCGGTGAGAACTTCCGCTACTATCCCTATCAGTTCATCATTCCCTGCGTCATGGTCGGCATCACCATGCTGTGCTTCAACCTGGTGGGTGACGGACTGAGAGACGCCCTGGACCCGAAACTTCGCAGCTGAGGTGAACATCATGGAAGAAAGAATACTGGATGTAAAAGACCTGGTGGTCACCTTTGACATGTACGCCGGAAGCGTGCAGGCTGTGCGCGGGGTATCCTTCCATGTCAACCGCCGGGAGACGGTGGGGATTGTGGGCGAGTCCGGCTGCGGCAAGTCCGTGACGGTAAAGACCGCCATGGGCCTGAACTCCCACACCAACGGTTCCGTGCGCGGCGGACAGGTGCTGTTCGAGGGCAGGGATATCCTGCGCCTGAGCGAAAAGGAAACCCGGGAGATCCTGGGCAACCGCATGAGCATGATCTTTCAGGATCCGTTCACCTTTCTGAACCCCACCATGCAGGTGGGACGCCAGATCACGGAAGCCTATCTGCGGCATCACAGGGTAAGCCGCGCGGAGGCCCGGGAAAAGGCGCTGAACATTCTGCGTCTGATCTCCCTGCCCAATCCGGAGGCCAACATGAAGCGGTATCCGCATCAGCTCTCCGGTGGCATGCGCCAGCGCATCATGATCGCCATGGCCCTGATCTGCGATCCCGCAGTCCTGTTTGCGGATGAGCCCACCACAGCTCTGGACGTCACCATCCAGGCGCAGATCATTGATCTCATGAATGATCTCAAGGAAAAGACGAATACGTCCATTGTGCTTATCACGCATGACATGGGCGTGGTGGCCAAGATGGCCGACCGGATCTATGTCATGTATGCCGGCAAGATTGTGGAGCACGGGGACGCCATGACCATTTTCCATCACCCGCGGCATCCCTATACCTGGGGTCTGCTGGACAGCGTGCCGCGTCTGGACGAGCGCACCCGGGAGGAACTGCACTCCATCCCCGGCGTGCCCCCGGACCTGATCGCGCCGCCGGAGGGCTGTCCCTTTGCCGCACGCTGCGACCATGCCATGAAGATCTGCAGGCGCTGCATGCCTGACGCGTTTGACCTTCCGGAGGAAGGGCATTATGCTGCGTGCTGGCTGTGCCATCCCGAGTATGTGTCCAAGCATGGCGAGCAGCTGAGAGGAGAAGGAGAGCATGTCTGAAGCAGAAAAGAAAGTCGTTCTGGAGCTTAAGGATGTGCATACGCATTTCCGGGTGCAGGGCGGCATCCTGAAGGCGGTCAACGGCGTGAACCTGACCGTCCGGGAAGGCGAGACCATCGGGCTTGTGGGCGAGTCCGGCTGCGGGAAATCCACACTGGGCAAGACCGTTCTCCGTCTTCTGCGCCCGGCCGGTGGCCAGGTGCTGTGGGAAGGCCGGGATATCTGGAGCTTCAACCGGCATGAGCGCAAGGAGTATACGCGTCAGGTGCAGATGATTTTCCAGGATCCCTATGCGTGCCTGGACCCGCTCAGTGTTATCGGGGATACGGTGGCCGAGGGCATGGATGTGCACCATACGTATGCCACGCGGGAGGAAAGAAACAGGGAAGTGCTCCGGCTGCTGGCGGACGTCGGCCTCAACAGCAGTCATGCGGCCCGGTTCCCGCATGAGTTTTCCGGCGGCCAGCGCCAGCGCGTGGGCATTGCCAGGGCCCTGTCCCTGAAGCCCAGGCTGATCGTCTGTGATGAGCCCATATCCGCGCTGGACGTTTCCATTCAGGCACAGGTGGTGAACCTGCTCAAGCGCCTGCAGCGTGAGATGGGCATGGCCTATATTTTCATCACCCATGACCTGTCCATGGTGCGCCAGATCTCTGACCGCATCGCGGTGATGTATCTGGGCAATATTGTGGAGATCGCGCGCAGCGAGGATATTTATCTGAGCACGCGGCATCCCTATACCCGGGCCCTGCTCTCCGCCATTCCCATTGCGGACCCGGTGGTGGAAAAGCAGCGTGAGCGCGTGGTTCTCAGCGGGGACGTGCCGAGTCCGGTCAACCTGCCTGCGGGCTGCGCCTTTGCCGGACGCTGTCCCCAGGCCTGTGAGCGCTGCCGGAAGGAAGCGCCTGTGCTCCGGAGCATCGGACCGGGACATGAAGTGGCGTGCCATCTGGCCGAGGAACAGTAACGGAGGCTGCATGACAAGACTTTGTGAGGAAGACCTGCGCCGGGTTGTCTGGTTATCGGACCCGGCGCTTTCGCCGGATGGTGCGTGGACGGCCTTTGTGCGTTCCACCAGTGATTATGCCACGGGCAGAATGCAGCCCCGGCTCATGCTCCTGTGCAATGCAACAGGACAGATGGAGCCGGCATCCAGGGAGACGTCTGCCCAGAACTGCCCGCGGTTTTCTCCCGACGGGCATTTTCTTGCGTTTCTGAGCATGGACACGCCCTTTCCTCAGGTATGGATCCGGGATATGCAGGACGGATCCGAAGAACAGTGCACCTTTTTCCGGTGGGGCGTGAAGGAATATGCCTGGAGCCCGGACAGCAGCTGCCTGGCTGTGTGCGTGCCCGTCTGCCCCGGCCAGGATCCGTTCCCGGAAATGACAGCCCGGGAAGCGGAACTGTTTCTGGAAAAGGAAAAGCACGCGCCGCGCGTGACGGATGAGCTCATGTACAAGCTGGATGAAGCCGGCGGCTTTTTCAGCGGCAGGGACTGCCGGCTGTATGAAGTGGACGTGGAAGGCGAGACCTGTGAAATTCTGGCCGGGGAAAACTGGCGCGCGGAAAAACCGGTCTATGCGGACCGGAAACGGGTGTTTTTCCTGGGCTATCCGCACGGACGCGAAAAGCGTCTCGTGCCGGAGCTGTGTCTTGCTGGAGCGGGAAACGTGACGCAGCTGGAGACGCAGCACGCGGTATCCGCGGCGGCGGCCCCGGTTCCTGCGGAAAACGGCATCATCTATGCAGGAGAGAGCCGGGAACATGGGCGTACAGAGCTTTTTCTGCGCACGGACAGCGGGGAAACGGCGCTCATGGAAGGCATATCCGGAGAAGGGATTGCGCCTGCCGTGCTCGGAGATGACCGCGCAAAGGAGACGGGGCAAATACTCGGCACTTCCGAAGACGGGGACATGTTCGTGCTCACCGCCCGGGAAGCACAGATGTGCGTCTGCCGGCTGAGCGACGGGCAACATATCCTGGAGCATGGCTGCATTCAGGCCTTTGCGCCGCCGAGAAAAGGAAAGCTTGTGTTTCTCAGGAGCAGCGCCTGCCATCCGGCGGCACTGTATGAACTGGACCTGAAGACGGGCACGGAGCGCCTGCTTGCGGATGAAAACGCCTGGGCAGAGGACATGGACTGGGCATTGCCCGTCCATGTGGACGCGCCGGTGCCGGGCTGGGTGCTCATGCCGCCCGGAGACCTGCCCTGTCCTGGTATCCTGTATGTGCACGGCGGACCGGAGTGCTTCTACGGCGAGGATATTTTCTTTTTTGAGGCCCAGAGCCTGTGCAGTGCCGGATACGCGGTCATGTACTGCAATCCACGCGGGAGCGCGGGCTACGGGCCGGAGCACATGGAAGGCGCCTACGGCCGGGAGGCCGTGGATGATCTTCTGGGATTCGCGGACGCCTGCGTGAAGCGGTTTCCGAGAATCGACAGCGCGCGCATCGGCGTGACCGGCGGCAGCTACGGCGGATATATGACCAACAAGCTGACCCTGCTCACGGACCGGTTCCACGCGGCGGCGGCCCAGCGCACCTGGATCAGCCCGGTGACGTCCTACGGGACCGGGGATATGGGCTTTATCTCCGGCAGCGGACAGACGGACTTTCGTGCATACATGATCCGGCGCGCGAAAAACAGCGTGCTTAAGGATATCCGGAAGCTGAACACGCCCACGCTTGTGCTGCACGGTGAGAACGATGTGCGCTGCGGCGTGGAGCAGGCGGATCAGCTGTTCAACTGCATCCGCGCCCTGCGCCCGGATGTGCCCTGCCGTCTGGTGATTTTCCCGGGGGAAAACCATGACCTGACGCGCAGCGGGCTCATGCACAACAGGATCCGGCACATGCTGGAAATCCGGCAGTGGATGGACCGATTTCTGAAGGAAGAAGAGAATGCCGATGCGTTTGCGCAGTGAAGACTATGGCCGCCTGGAGCGGTTTTCCTCCCTGACCGTTCAGGGCAGCCATGTGGCCGCGGTGCGCCTGGCCTGGCGGAATCATGTCTGGGCCAGAAGCATCCTTCTTAACGCGGACGGGGAAAATACCTGGGTCACCCTGGGCGGGGAACAGGAATGCTGTCCGGCGTTCGGGCCTGACGGCAGGCTGTGGTTTGTGTCCGACGGAAGGATCGGCTGCAGAACCTGCTTTGGGGAAACGGAGCAGGTGCAGGCTGTGCCGGAAGGGTTTGAGGCGGTGAGCCTTCTGCCTGTGGAACATGGCCTCGCATTTGTGTGCCGCAGGGAAGTGCGCGAAACCGCGCCGGAAGGCTGCCAGTGGGACATGCCGCTTGTGGCCGAGGAACTGCATTACCGGGCTGACGCGGACCACGGATTCCGCAGGCAGTATGTCTACAGGCTCTGCGTCTGGGACGGTGCCTGCCGGACATTGGATGAGGGCAGTAGACCCTACCGCTGTCTCGCCTGTGTTCCGGGCAGACGTCTGCTCGTGGACCGCGGCGGGTTCATGCTCGTGGATCTTGAGAGCGGGAAGTGCACGCCGATGGACCTGCCTCTGTCGGCCGCGGGCGACATTCGGCCCGTGGTGTCCGCGGACGGAAGGTACGCGCTTGCCGCGGTGAGTGCCGGGGACGGCGCGCAGGTGCGGCGCATCTGGCTGGACGGAGAGAAGCATCCGGAGGACCGGGCAGAAGGCACCATGGCCTGCCTGGCACTGGAAGCGTATATGGACCGGGCATCGGACATGCCTGCCGTCATGTGCCGGGACAGTGAAGCGGATACATACCTGGTCTGCGGGTGTGAAGCGTTCCGGCCGTGCCTGTACCGGGTCAGGGCAGGCGAGGACAGGCTGGACTTTGAACGTATTCCGGCGGAAGGCAATATCATGGAGATTGCCCGCATGGAGGACGGAAGCCTGGCCGCCATCTGCGGAACGCTGGCGGAACCGCCGCGCCCCGTGCGTATCCGTGAAAACAGGACGGAAGAAGTGTTCGGGCCCTGCAATGCATTTCTGAGGGAAGCACCGGAGATTGCGTGGCACGAGATCCGGACCATGTCCCAGGACGGACGCGCGGAGCTTTCCGCGTTTCTCCTGATGCCGCCGGGAAATGGCATGGAAAAACGCCCGCTGCTCGTATGGGCGCACGGCGGGCCCTCCGGATTCTGGGCGCCGGGGTTTTCCCTGGAAACGGCGTGCGCGTGCCACAGGGGCTATGCGGTGCTTCTGCCGAATCCCCGCGGGTCCACGGGCAAGAATGCCGGGTACGCGGACCCGGAGCCGGCCTTTGACGGTACCGCGCCCAATGATGTGCTCACGCTTGTGGATGAAGCGCTGCGCCGCTTTCCGCAGCTGGACGCGGAGCGGATGGGCGTGCTGGGCGGCAGCTACGGCGGATATATGGCCGCCTGGATGGCGGTGCACACAAAGCGCTTCCGGGCTGCCGTGCCCATCAAGGCTGTGACCAACTGGCTGTTTATCCATTTCAAGTCGTCCCAGGCCGGACAGCCGGTACTGGATGAATACCGGGATTTTGAAGACTTTCTGGTGGACACGCTCAGATCGTCCCCGGTATGTTACGCAGGTGAATGCGCCACGCCGGTGCTCGTGATCCATGGCGAAAAGGATCAGCAGGTGCCGGTGGAGAACGCGCATCAGTTCTATACAGCGCTTAAGGACGCGTGTCCGGAGCTTCCGGTCCGCCTGATGCTTCTGCCGGACTGCTGCCACCGGTACAGTCAGGACCGGCTTGAGGACTTTGCCGCCATCCAGAGGGCGGCGCTGGACTGGATGGACCAGTATGTGAAAGGATGAAAGTATGCGGTTTGATCATTATGCGCGGATGCAGGAAATCCATGACACGCTGACGGAATGGGCTGAAAAATGGCCGCAGCTGTGCAGCCTGTCGTCCATCGGCAGGACCCGGGAAGGCCGGGACATTGATCTGTTGATCCTGACGGACACAGCATGCGGCGCGGCGGAGGACAAGCCGGCTTTCCTGGTGGACGGGAACCTGCATTCCGGCGAGGTCGCCTCGTCCATGGCCGTCATGTATATCCTTCAGCACTGGCTGGAGGCATATGGTCAGGACGCGGAAATCACGCGCCTTCTTCGGGATTATGCGGTGTACGCCATTCCGCGCATCAACGCGGATGCGGCGGAAGTGGTGCTGACCACGCCGCGCATGCTGCGCGGGTCCACAGAGGCCTATTATCCCGAGGAGGACGGCGTGGTGCCGGAGGATATGGACGGGGACGGCGAAATCCGTCAGATCCGCATCCAGGACCCGGCAGGCCGGTGGAAGGCCTGTGAGGAAGATCCGTCTATCCTGCTGCCCAGGGCGCCGGAGGACACGCAGGGCACGTTCTACACCCTGGTGCCCGAAGGCCGGCTGCGCGGCGGGAAGCGCACACTTGTGGAACTGAAGGAAGCCCGGCCCCGGGAGGACCTGGACCCGAACCGGCAGTTCCCCTTTGAGTGGAACGCGAAGTACCCTGACCCGGACCGGCCCACCAGCGGTCCGGCCCCGCTGCATGACTGCGAGGTCAGGGCACTGGCCGATTTCGTGGAAGCGCATCCGCGGATCGTGTTCAATATGAACTTTCACACCTATGGCGGGCTGCACATTTCACCGGCAGCCTTCTGTCCGCACCTGGAGACCGACGCGTCGGATCTCACGGCCATGCGTGAGCTCGGACAGAGCATGCACGAAAAGACGGGATACAAATGCCGGGGGATTTTCCCGGAAGGCGCAAAGGATATAGCGCCGGGCAGCTATACGACCTGGGAATACTATGAAAAGGGCATTATGGCCTTTGTCACGGAGCTCTGGGACTTCCATGCCCAGGCGGATCCGGAACGCCCGGAATCTTGGAGCATGTTCTTTGCCGAGTCCCGGGAACAGTTCCTGCGGGAAGCGAAGACCGCGGTGGAATGGGATCGGGCGTTCAACGGCGGCAGGGGATTCAGAGCATGGGAGAAGTGCACGCTGCCCGGATGGCCGGAAAGCCTGCACATGGAGCTCGGCGGCTGGGCGGACCGGTTTGTGCGCAACAATCCGCCGCCTCAGTACCTGGAAGGCGTCTGCCGCCGGGCCTTTGAGACGGCCATGGTCGCCTTCCGGTCCCTGCCGCGTCTGGAGATTGCATGGCTCGGTATGTCCGAGGGCGAGAGCGGCGCGCAGGCGGACTTCCTTCTGGCCAATCTCGGCTACCTTCCCCTGACGGGCACGGCCCTGGCAGAGGAAAAGGGACTGGCGGGACTCTATTACAGCGTGTCCATGGACGGACAGCCGGAAGGAGAACCGGTGAAAATCCACGGTGTAGCCGGGTATGCAAGGCAGATGCTGTCCATTCCGCTCCCGGAAAAGCGTCCGGAAGCCATCTCGCTTCGGGTCTGGGGCGAAAAATGCGGGGAAAAGCGGATCACGGTCTGCCTCTCAGGAAAGGATGAGGAATCATGAGTCTTCCGGAAGCCTTCAGTCTGGAACATTTTGTGCCCGGATGCTTTGAGCGTACGCATTCGCTGAAAACCTCCGGCAGAACGCTGGCGTTTTCGTCTGTATGTGAGGATTTTGTTTTCCGTGCGCCGGACGGGCACCCGGAGGCGTCCATCTTTACGTTTTCCTATCTGTGCCCTTCGGAGGGCCCGCGGCCGGTGATGTTCCTTTGGAACGGAGGCCCGGGCTCGGCTACATCCGCCCTGCACCTGGAATGCTTCGGGCCGTGGCTGATCCGCCGGGATGAGGAAGGACGGTTCGCCTACGGTCTTGACGAAAACCCGGACTGTCTTCTGCCCCAGTGTGACCTGGTGTTTGTGGATCCCGTGGGCGTGGGCCTTTCCCGGCTTCTGGACCCGGATAAGGCCAGCAAGTATTTTTCCGTGGACGGGGATGCGCGCAGCACCGCGTTTGTCATCATTGAATGGCTTCGCCGGCATGCGCGCTGGAACAGTCCGGTCTATATCTGCGGCGAGAGCTACGGGACGGTACGCGCCTGCCGCGTGATCGCGGAGCTCGGACGCAGTCCGTACTCGGAAAGCCGCATGGTGCCCGGCATTCCGGTGCAGGGCGTGGCGCTCATCGGCTGGGCGGCCGGGGAGAGCGGGCAGAGCACTGTGCTTTCCATGATGCCTGCCATGGCGGCCACGCACTGGTATCATATGAAGGAACGGCCGTGCGCGCAGGACGCGTTCGTGAAGCAGGCACAGGCTTTTGCGTCGGAGCGTCTGCTCCCGGCACTGTATGAAGGCGATGCGCTGGAGGATGACCGGCGCAGGGCACTGGCCGCGGAACTGGAAACGTATACCGGCGTGAGCGCGGAGTACTATCTCGCTTCCGGGCTGGACATCACGCCGGAGGCATTCCAGCGCATGGCGCTTCCGGGGTATACGCTGGACATGTACGACGCAAGGCTTGCCACGCCCGTGAGCCAGACCTACCAGCTGCTGGGCGGGGACAACATGCCGCTGCAGGTGATGAACGGACTGCTCATGCCAAGGCTGGGCGTGGAACTGGAGCGCCTCTATTACACCGGAAATCTGAACGTGCATGCACAGTTCTGCATGGAGACAGAGGACCTGGGCGAGGGAACGCGCACGCACATGCAGTGCCTGAAGTCCGGCATGGAGCGCACGCCGGGCATGCGCCTTCTGTTCGCCAGCGGGCTGTATGACCTGTGCACGCATGCCGGGAACACGCGGTATGTGGTCAGTCATGCGGGCCTGCCCCGGGAACGGGTAAAGGTATGCGAGTACCCCGGCGGGCATGGCGTATACTCCACGGAAGAAGGCCGGGCGGCATTCATGCAGGATATGCGGGAGCTTCTGGGCCGGTAAGGGAAAGGACGTGCGGGCATGGAAGATGTGAAGGTATTTCTGGGCCGCGTGATCGATGCGGTCCGGGACGGGGCTGTGGAAGACGGTGCCGTGGTGACGGAAGGCGAGAGAATTGTGTATGCGGGCAGCAGGAGCGGAATGCCGGACACCGGCGATGCGCCGGTGTATACCTGTGAAAACGCGACACTGATGCCGGGATTCATTGATGCGCATATTCATCTGGTGGGCTCCGAGAGCATCCACCGCAGCGGGAGCACGCCCTATGACCTGCTCCTGACCACAGTGCGCGATCTCGGGGACCTGGTGGATGCCGGGGTCACTGGCGTGCGTGACATGAGCGCGTTCGGGCGTCCACTTCGGGACGCGGTGGCCATGGGAAACATCCGCGGGCCCAGGATTATGGTGGGCGGCCGGGTGCTGAGCATGTCCTCGGGACACTGCGATTTTGACACCACCCGGTCCGTGGAGGAGTGCAACCGTGATGATCTCACCGGATACATGATGGACGGTCCGGAGGCGTGCTACCGCGGCGTGCGCGAACAGTTCCGCCAGGGTGCCGAGTTCATCAAGATCTGCGCCACCGGCGGCGTGTCCTCCGCCGTGGATGACGTCAATGACCAGGAGTTTTCCCCGGAAGAGCTGGCCGTGATCATCGGAGAGGCGAAGCGCCACAACACCTATGTCTCGGCCCACTGCACGGGCACGTCCGGCACGCTGGCCGCGCTGAAGGCGGGGATCGGGTGCGTGGAGCACGGCGTGATGCTGGACCGGGCATGCTGCGAGATCATGGCGGCCAATCATGTGGCGCTGGTGACCACACTCAGCGTGTCCCTCGGGATTGCGGACATGAAGAACCTGCCCCCGCATATGATGCGCAAGGCCCAGGGCGTGCGCGAAGCTGCCATGAATTCCTACCGGCTTGCGCATGAGTATGGCATCATGGTGGCGCTGGGCACGGATTATTCCAACAGTCCGAACACGCCCTTCCACAGCATCGGCAAGGAGTTCTACAGCCTGACCCGGTGCGGATACACGCCCATGGAAGCCATCCGTGCCGGCACGATCCACGGAGCGCGTCTCATGAAGCGCGATCACGAGTTCGGGACGCTGGAAAAGGGAAAGCTGGCCGACATGTGCATGGTTTCCGGCAACCCGCTGGAGGATATCCAGGTGCTGGCCGATGCGGACCGCGTGCAGATGGTGCTCATCGGCGGACGGATTGAGAAGGACCGGATCGGGGGACGCGCGCATGTTTGATTTTGAAACGGTGGTCATCCGGCCGGCGGGCAATCTCAAGCGCATGTTTACCCCGGACATTGTCACGCGGCACGGGAATGTGAGCTTTGACGGGGCGGAGCCGGACTATCCCACAGCGCCCTGCATAGCAAGGGCTGTGCATGATCTGGCGGACAACGGGCTGTACGGGTTCACGCTGATGGAGGCAAGCTATCAGGAGCACGTCCGGTGGTGGATGGAGCATAGCCGCGGCGTACAGATTGACAGGGAATGGATCGTACCCACGCTGGGCACGGTGCATGCGCTGTCCACAGCGCTCCGGCTGATGCCATCTGGCGGGAAAATGGCCGTGATGCAGCCGGTGTACAACCGCTTTGCCCAGGCGGCGGACCGCCTTTGCCTGCCCTGGGTGTCCTGTGCGCTTCATATACGGGACGGACGCTATGAAATGGACCTGGATGCGCTGGAAGACCTTCTGCGCAGGGAAAACGTGCGGCTCCTGGTGGTCTGCAATCCGCACAATCCGGTGGGCCGCGCCTGGACCAGACAGGAACTGGAAGGCGTGGCGGACATCTGCCTGAGAACACGCACGGTCATCTTTTCCGATGAAATCTTCGGCGACAATATCTACCCGGGATCGGTGTTCACAAGTTTCCTGAACATAGAAAAGGCGCATCCGCTGCTTATCACGTCCACGTCCCTGGGCAAGGCCTTTGGGCTCACGGGCCTGAACCACGCCAATATCCTGATCCCGGATCCGGAGATGCGCTCCGCGTTTGAGGACCGGCGCACCAGGGATCATTACGGGAGCATGGATCCGTTGGCGCATGCCTGCGTCATGGGCGGGTATACCCCGGAGGGCCTGGAATGGGTCCGGGCGTCCAATCAGGTCTGCTGGGAAAACATCAGGCTTGTGAAGGATACGTTCCGTGAACTGTTCCCGGAGGCCGCGGTATACGGCGGGGAAGGCGCCTATGTGCTCTGGATGGACTTGCGGCGCGTGTTTGCGAGCGAAGACGAAATGCAGGACTTTTTCTGCAGGAAAGCCTTTTTCCATGTGGACTCGGGCTCGGCCTACGGCGCACCCGGGTTTGCGCGCATGTGCGTGGCTTCGCCGGTGCACTGCGTGCGCAGGGCCATGGATGATCTGAGGAAAGCCTGGAAGGTACGGGTATAATGGACTGGAAATGCGAATCATGAAATGCGAGGAGAGAAGAACATGCTGATTGTGGAAGAAAAACAGGTGCGGGAGATTCTGACCCCTGAACGCTGCATTGCCGCGATGGAAAAGGCACTGAAGGACCTGGAGGAGGGCCGCTGCGACATGCCGCAGCGCCTGATCTGCAGAATGCCCAATACGGCGGCTTTCGGGTTCATGCCCGCCTATACCGGTGAGTATTTCGGCGCCAAGATCATTGCGGCCTATGCGCCGAACATGGGCACGGAGTATCCGTCGCACATCGGGTATGTCATGCTCTTTGAGTCCGGCCACTGCACGGTGGTGGGCATGATTGAGGCAGGCTCCATCACCGAGATCCGCACCGGCTGCGTTTCCGCGGTGGCCACGGACCGGCTGGCGAGAAAGAATGCCCATGTGCTCGCGCTGATCGGCTGCGGTGCCCAAGCCCGGTCGCACCTTGCCGCCATCCGGCTGGTGCGTGATATTGATGAAGTGCGGGTCTATGACCGGAACCCGGATGCCGCACGCCGCTTCTGCGAGGAAGCGCGCGCCCGGTACAGGCTGAGTGTGGAAAGCTTCCCGGACGCGGCGGAAGCGGTGCGCGACGCGGACATCATCTGCACGCTGACGCCTTCCGTGGAACCGTTCCTGACCCGGGACATGGTGAAGCCTGGCGTGCATATCAACGCGGTGGGCACATTCTCGCCGGTCACCCGGGAAGTGGCTTCGGACCTGGTGGCGGCCGCCCGCCTGTATTCGGACTATACATCCGCCTGTGTGAAGGAAAGCGGCGAATACCTGATTCCGCTTAAGGAAGGCCTGATCAGCGAAGGGCATATCCTGGGATCTGTGGGTGAGCTTCTGCTGGGACGCGCCGAGGGCCGGACCAGTGATGAAGACATCACCATGTTTGACGCCCTGGGCCTGGCTGTGGAGGACGTGGCGGCGGCATGCCTCGTCTATGAGGAGGCAAGAGCATGAGCAGCGGACGCATTACGCTCAGGCCCGATACCAGAGACGGACGGATTGAGACTGTCCTGGTGCGGATGGACCTGGACGGAACCGTGCTCCCGGAGGGCCGCGAGGTCTGCTATGCGCAGCTGGAGACGGTGTCCGTGCCCGGCGCAGTCCCGGAAGATCTGCACATCACGGACGCTGAGGGCCCTGTTCCCTTTACGGAGCGGGATGAGGAAGTATATCCCATCCTTTTCCGGCACTATGAAGCCGTAAGGGATATCCGCGGGCACCTGACCATATCCTACCGCGTGACCACGTGTGAGCGCCTCGCCGAAGGCCGGCATGGTCCCTATTTCCAGATGGCCCGGGAGCTGGACGGGTTCAGCAGCCCAGGCATTGCCTTCCTGAACGGGTTGCCCGGGTTTGAAGGCAGCGTGGATCTTGTGTGGGACCTGACGGAGGCGGAGAGCGGACAGCGGGGCGTATGCACCTGGGGTGAAAATGATGTGGACGGGATCTCTTCCCTGGAAGAACTCCGGCAGTGCTATTTCATGTTCGGACAGGTGCACTCTGTGGGCAGCGGGGATTTCGGGTTCTACTGGCTCACGCAGCCGCCCTTTGATGTTTCCGCCATGGCGGACTATACCCGGAAGCTGTTCGGGATCATGCAGAAGTTTTTCCGGGACACCGGCAGCGTATACCGAATCTTCATGCGGCATGACCTGACCGTTTCCAGCGGCGGCACGGCCCTTGTGCGTTCCTATATGTTCGGCTGGAACGACCATGAACAGCTGAGCCTCAGGGACAAGCAGAATCTGCTGGCGCATGAGATGGTGCACAACTGGCCGAGCCTGAATGATGTGCCCTACGGCATCACCACATGGTATGCGGAGGGCACGGCGGAATACTATTCCATCATGATCCCGCTGCGCGCCGGGCTGATCACGCCGCAGGAGGCACTGGGCGAGATTCAGAAGCGCACGGATGCCTATTACACCAATCCCACGCGGCACCTCGGAAACATGGAGGCCGCCGGGGTTGCATGGAAGGACCGGCGCGCGCAGCGCCTGAGCTATGGCCGGGGATTTTTCTTCCTCGCGCTGACGGACGCGGAAATCCGGCGCAGGACCCATGGCTCGAAATCCCTGGACGACGTGGTGCTGGATATTCTGGACAAAGGCCGCGCCGGCGTGACCCTGGGCAATGAGGTTTTCCTGGAATCTGTGCAGGCGCTTGGCGTGGATGTGCGTGATAAGTGGGAAATCATGCAGAGCGGCGGACATTTTGCGCCGGACCCGGACAGCTTTGACGGGCTGTTTGATGTGAAGGAAGTACCGGCGGAGGAAGCGGATACGGGCAATGCTGCCGTATCCTATCAGTGGACACTGCGTTGAGAGGAGCAGGCTTGTGAATCAGTTGTTTACCCCTCAGGAACTGTGGCGTTTTTCCTATCTGTCCTGGCCCGCTCTGTCCGGGGACGGGCGCCTTACGGCGGTCACGGTCATGAAACCGGACCCGGACGGCGTCTGCCGGAGCACAGTCCGGGTCTATGATTCGGATACGGGAAAGATCATCTATGAAACACCGGAGGGCGTGCATGAAATGCAGCCCCGGTTCGGAAACGGCGGCGTCATGCATGTGCTCTGCGACGCTTCCGGATCGTTCCAGGTCTGGGAGCTTTTACTGGACAGGAAATATCGCCGCCAGCTGACCACGCTGAGGCACGGGGTCCAGCATTATGACGTGTGCGGGGACCGGATCGCCTTTGAAGCCATGGTCTATCCCGTTGACGAGGAAAAGGGCCTGGTGTTTACGGAAATGCAGGGCGATGAGCCGGAAGCATTTGCGCACTGGCTGGATCAGCAGCCCTATGTGGCGGAAGACCTGACCTATAAAATGGACGAATGGTTCGGCATGCGCAAGGGCAATATGCCAAGGATCGGCCTGTGCGGCGGCGGAAAGGCACCGGAGCTTCTGCCCGGCGCGCCCATGGAGGGCGTGTACCCGGCGCTGTCCCCGGACGGGGAAAATGTGGCGTTCTTCGGATACCCGCATGACGGCACGGACGGAAGAAAGGC
>CAMNDE010000021.1:0-47253 GCA_946534895.1 uncultured Clostridia bacterium | reverse complement strand
TCCGATACGATCTTTCCGGTCTTTGCCTCCATGTCAATCAGCTGCACGCCGCGCTCCAGCGCCACGCACTTCATGGCCTCGGGATACTGGCCGTGCGTTTTCTTCAGGTGCCCCTCATCGTCAAAGTGCCGGCGCACCACCGGTGTCAGCAGCACAGGCTCGGCTCCGTGCCGGCGCGCCGCGTCAATGAACATGCCCAGGTATTCCCGGTAGGTGGTGTAGGGATCCGTGGCCCGCTCCACATCCGGCTTCTCGTCATTGTGGGAAAACTGGATCAGCATCCGGTCGCCTTTTCTCAGGCACAGTTCAATATACCCGAGCCGCTTTTCGCTGATAAAGGATTTGGTGGAGCGCCCGCAGACCGCGCAGTTGTTCACATACGCGCCCTTCACCAGATCGCGCAGGGCCTGGCCCCAGCCCGTCATGGGCCACTGGCTGCCCGGATAATCCGCCATGGTGGAATCGCCGCACATGAACCAGGTGGGCACTCTCCGGTCCGGATGCCAGCCGTCGGGCCCGCCGATCACGCTGTCCACCGTGATCCTGGCCGCTTCCTCATCCGTCAGACGCCACTGGCTGGGATGCCGCGTGCTCTGGTCCTGACGCTCGCCGCGGGTATGCCACTCACCGCATCTCCAGGTGATGACGCGCTTCTCATCCCAGTCCTGGAAGCCCTCCGGAGCGACCTTCCGGTCCATCTCGCAGTCCAGGAAAAGCGTCCGTGCATAGGCGCGCCACGGGCGCCCAAGCACGCCCATTCCGTCCCCGCATTCGCCGGTGAGCCTGCAGGCATGGAACACAAGCCCGTACCTTGCCGCTCGCGGCGTATTGGCCGCGGTGTAAAAGCCGCCGCGCTCGCCCATCACCAGGGTGCAGCGCTCAAACCAGCAGCGGTAGGGTCCGAAAATGAAGTCCACATCCCCCTGAATCCGGCAGTCCTCGAAGTATTCACGCCCGTTGACCATGGGGCAGTCGCCGACACTGGGCACGCCCTCGGGAACAATCAGCGGAAGCGCGTCCTTCTGGACCTTGGGCATGGTGGGCCCGCAGAAAAGCGTATCCTGGTGCGCGGTCAGCTGACAGTTGCGGTAGGTGCCCCGGTCGCCCGCCGCATACAGAGCCACGGCCTGTCCGACTTCGCGTCCGTCCCCGGCATCATTGCGGATGGTCAGATTCTCCATCTCCACATCCACGCCCGTCACCAGCACGGTATAGGACAGGAAGGTTCCCTTTTCCCTGCCCTCCGCATCCAGATCCTTGGCGCAGCCGCTCCAGGTAATGACGGTCCGGTCACGTTCCTCGCCCACGATCCGCAGATGGTCACGGTTCACAATCACGCGCTCACGGTACTCGCCGCAGCGCACCAGAATGATCACCGGTTCACGGCCGGCTTCCGGCACTTCATTTACTGCCTGCTGAATGGAAGCATAATCCCCGCTTCCATCCTGTGCCACCACATAGATCATTGTTCATCCTCCTGTCCGGTCAGTCCGAGCCTTGCAAGCTCGCCCGCCACCAGCTGTGCAAAACGGTCAGCGCCGGTCTTCTGCGTATGCGCATCATCCCTGGATCCGTCCGGGTACCTGGCATAGATGCCCGGCTCTGTGTGCAGGAACAGCTTCCTGCTTCCCTCCACGCCCTCGGACTGCACCAGGTCATGGGACAAAGCATACAGATCCACAAGCGGACATCCGGTCTGCCTGGCCAGAACACGCACCGCTTCCGGATAATCGCCATGGGACGGCAGAAGCGTGTCCCCCTCAAAGTTTCTCAGGCACAGGGGTGTGAGCAGCACCGGCCGGGCCCCATGGAGGCGCGCCGTATCCACATAGATCCGCAGACAGTTCTGAAATCCTGTCCAGGGCTCCGTGTGCCGCCAGGCAAGCGCGGAAGCATCATTGTGGGTGAACTGGATCAGGACCAGATCACCTTTCTCCATGCTCCCCTCCGCGGCCTGCAGCCGGCCTTCATACAGGAATGATTTGCTGGATCTTCCGGCAAAGGCCAGATTCCGCACCTCATGCGGGCGGACATAGTCCCCCAGCATCTGTCCCCAGCCCGTCAGCGGTGCGTCTTCAGGCGCATAGCTGGCCGCGGTGGAATCGCCGCAGATAAAGATTTTCATGTCGTATTCCTTCCTTCTATATGTCAGTCCTCACGCTGGAGACTCTCAAAACCCTCGCCCAGGGCCTCAAACGCTTCCGTCACAATCACGAAGGCTCCCGCATCCTCTTCACGGACCACGCGCTTCAGCCTCGACAGCTCGCTTCTGGAAATGACGCACATGATCACAGGACGTTCATCGTGGGTCCAGGCACCCCTGGCCTGAAACAGCGTGGCACCGCGCTCAAGCTCCTTCAGGATCCGGTCCGTCACTTTCTCCCACTTTGATGTAATGACATAGCAGGCCTTGTTGGCTGTGAACCCCATCAGCACCGCGTCAATCACCTTGGATGACACATAGATGTTGATCAGTGCATACAGAGCCTCATTGGCACCGATGAACACGCCCGCTGCCATAATGACAAGGAAGTCAAGGCTGAAAAGGATCATGCCCACCTGCAGGAAAGGCACCCTGCGGTGAATGATGTTGGCCAGCATGTCCGTGCCTCCGGTGGTGGCACCGCCCCGCATGATCAGGCCAAGCCCGATGCCCAGCAGCACGCCGCCGAACAGTGTGGCCAGCAGCGGGTCCATGGTCATGGCCTGCAGCGGCAGCATGTCAATGGCCAGGGAGAACAGAATCATGGCAATGACGCTGCGGAAAGCGAAGATTCTTCCCATGCTCCGGTAGGCCAGCGCAAAGATGGGGATGTTCAGGATCAGGCTGGTCACGCCGACCGGCAGCCCGAAGATATGGTTCAGGATCACAGTGACACCGGTCACGCCGCCGGGAGCAATGGCGCTGGGCGTCATGAACAGGGGGTAGGCCATGCCTCCGATAATGCTTCCCATCAGGATCTGGAAATAGGCCATCAGTCGTTCGTTCCGGGTAAACTTTCTGATCATACTCACTTTGGTTTCTCTCTTTTTTCTTATTCTTCAGGCTTCCTCAGGCGGCAGCGGCCGGGGTTCAAAATCCTTTAGCATGCTGTCCCAGGTTTTCCAGTCCGGCATCGCCCGGGTAAGGCAGGCATAGAACGCCGTGCCATGGTCCCTGTGGTACAGATGTGTCAGTTCATGCACCAGAATCGCTTCCGCGCACTTTTCCGGATATGCCGCCAGATAGCCGTTGAGCGCAATGGCGCCTTTCTGGGGCGTGCACCTTCCCCACCGCGAATCCATGAACTTGAGATCAATCTTTGCCGGACTCGGAAAACAGGAAGGAATATACCGTTTCATCAGGCGCTCAATCACGGGCTTGAGCTGGCTCAGCTGATAGTTCCGATAGGCCGAAAACCCTTCCGGAACACCGTTTTCGCCAAGGGTGACCAGGTTTCCCAGCAGATAATGCCGCTCCCCGCGCTGAAACGACGGAATCCATGAGCTGCCCGTTCTGTGTGCCTTCAGGAAGGCGCGGTTTTTCTCAAGAAACCGCAGCGCCTCCGCATGGGAAACGCCGCGACGGCATTTGAGAATGAACACCTGCTCTTCCTTGTCATACCTCAGCAGCATCCGGCCCACCTGGCCGGAAAAGAATCCATATACCGGGAATCCGTCCACAAACAGCGGAATGCCCTCAAGATAGTTTACCATTTCTCAGTCTTCCCTCCAGGCAGGGCCAATCCGGCTCCAGATGCGTCAGTTCCTGCCAGAACGCCGGCACATGCTCCCGGTAGCGCGTATGCAGCAGTTCATGCAGCGCCACTTCCCGGATCACGTCCATGTCCTGCAGTCCCAGGGCCGGATGAAAGGATATCCTGTTTTCGTCATACCGGAATCTGGCCCAGGCCTTTCCCTGACAGCACGTGTCCCAGGCAATCCCCTTCAGCCCCATCTCCGCCTCAAGGGCGGGCATCAGGCTGGCAAGGCATGCTTCCAGGGCCCTGCGGTCCTTATCGCGCTCTTCCCGGCGCTGTTCCCTTCCGCGCCGGCTTCCGGGCGATGCATGCTTTGCAGGCCAGGTTTCCGGCATCCAGGCTTTCAGAAACTGCTGCGCGGCAGAGTCCGGCGCGCCAAATGGCACGTTCACGCAAAGATGCCCCGCCGTATCCATCTTCATGCATATGGCGCCGGCATTCTCCACGACAATCACCCTTGCGCGGATCACTCTGCCCGACGGCAGCCTGTCCTGTATGACCATGCCAAAACCCCTTTCATCCGGCTATTCTACTATGCTTTTTTTCCTTGTTCAAGGCTCGTATTTTTCTCCGGAATGCTGTATCATCACTCCGCAATTCCACATATGGAGGTCCGCTCATGCTTTCCTCGCTCAGAACACGTTATGAACACACGATCCATGCCTGCTATCTGGGATATATCACCCAGGCCGTGGTCAACAGCTACCTGCCTCTGCTCTTCCTGCATTTCCAGTCGGTGTTTCACCTTTCCCTCGCCCAGATCACGCTGATTACCACACTGAACTTTGCCATTCAGCTGTGCATCGATTTTCTCTCCACATTTTTTGTGGACCGCATCGGCTACCGGAAGTGCGTATGCGCCGCGCACCTGTTTGCCTGCACCGGCCTTGCCGGTCTTTCCGTGCTTCCCTATGTCTTTCCAAGGCCCTATCCCGGGATTCTCACCTGCGTGGTGCTCTACGCCATCGGCGGCGGGCTCATCGAAGTGCTGATCTCCCCCATCGTGGAATCCTGCCCTACGGAAAAGAAGGAGGCGGCCATGAGCCTTCTGCATTCCTTCTACTGCTGGGGCGTCATGGGCATGACGCTTCTTTCCACGCTCTTCTTCCATGTGTTTGGAATCCATTCCTGGCGGGTGCTCAGCTGCATCTGGGCCCTGATCCCTGCCTTTACGTTCTTCCTGTTTCTACAGGTGCCCATCTATCCCGTGGTGGCCGAGAACCAGGAAAAGCTTTCCATCCGCAGTCTGATCGGAAGCAAGGTATTCTGGCTGCTGCTCGGCATGATGATCTGTGCCGGGGCCTCGGAACAGGCCATGAGCCAGTGGGCATCCGCGTTCGCGGAAAGCGGCCTGCACATCTCCAAGACGCTGGGCGACCTGGCAGGCCCCTGCGCCTTTGCGCTCACCATGGGCACAGCCCGCGCCATTTTCGGGAATTCCGGCAGCCGGCTCTCCCTGAAAAAAGGCATAGCAGGCTCTGCGCTTCTGTGCATCGTCTGCTATGCCCTGGCCGTCTTTTCCGCTTCCCCGGTCCTTGCGCTCATCGGCTGTGCCCTGTGCGGTTTTTCCGTGGGCATCTTCTGGCCGGGCACCTTCTCCATGGCGGCAAAGGCGCTTCCCGGCGGGGGCACGCCCATGTATGCGCTCCTGGCGCTGGCCGGCGATATCGGCTGCTCCGGCGGACCCACACTGGTGGGCCTGGTCAGCAACGCCAACGGCGGTGTACTGACCACAGGCCTGCTCGCTGCCATGGTTTTCCCGGTGCTCATGATCCTGTTTCTCCTTCTTCTGGTGCGCTCCGCCCGGGTCTGATTCCGTTTACCGAGCGCCGTCCGGCCGGACGGCGCTTTTCTTCTGCCTGTCTCCCTGTCCTCTTGACAGATGTCTGCGCACCTATATAATTAACCCCGTTTATTATTTTCGTAAACCAGGTTAACTTTTCAGGAAAGGATGGACTTGTCATGACTGACTCGGAACTGGATATCCTCATGGACAAGCTGGGACGCTGCAGATCCTTTCTGCCTCCGGAGATCCTGAGCCGCACAAACATGGGGCTCGGTGCCGTGCTCTGCCATCTCAGTGAGGCCGGTGCGCCTGTCTCCGCCAAGGACCTGGCTGCACAGACGCAGGTTTCCACGGCGCGCATGACCATTCTGCTGAAAAAGCTGGACAGCCGCGGCCTGATCCTGTCCGAAAAGGATCCGCTGGACAGGCGGAAAGTCCTTGTCTCCCTCTCCCCGGAAGGCACGCGCCTGTGCGGGGAGATTCATGAAGGAAGCGTAAAAACGCTCCGCGCACTCGTCGATCATTTCGGCTACGAGCGCTTCAGTACATTCCTGGATACCGCATCCGAAATCCGTGACTGGCTGACCCAGGCCTGTCCCATGGCAAAGGATGCGCCTGCACAGGACCCCGATACACCGGAAGGAGGAGAACACGATTGTTGAAGCTTCTGAAATACCTGACCCGTCAGGACCGCATGAGCATGGCTGCCTGCATGTGCCTGGTGGTGCTTCAGGTGTGGCTGGACCTGACCATGCCGGACTACACCCAGGCGCTCACGGCGGCTGTGTCGGCCGGCAATATTTCCATGCAGGACGTTCTGCGAAACGGCGGCATGATGCTCCTGTGCGCCCTGGGCAGCATGGCCTCTTCCATACTCTGCGGCTTTCTGACCGCCCGCATTGCGGCCAGTTATGCGCGCACCCTGCGCGAAAAACTGTTTGACCGGATCACGGACTTTTCCGATGCGGACATCGGCCACTTCACCGTGGCCAGCCTGATCACCCGTACCACCAACGATGTGGTGCAGATGCAGTCACTGATTGCCATCGGCATGCAGCTGCTGATCAAGGCACCCATCACCGCAGTCTGGGCCATCCTCAAGATTTCCTCGGCTTCGGTGGAATGGACCCAGGCCACCATGATCACTGTGGCCGTAATCGTCAGCTTCGTGGCCGTCCTGATCCTGATCGCTTTCCCGCGCTTCCGGAAAATCCAGAAGCTGACCGACGCGCTCAACCACGCCACGGAGGAAAACCTGGAAGGCGTGCGCGTGATCCGCGCCTTCAACGCGGAAGCCTATCAGGCGCGGAAGTTTGAGCAGGTCAATCAGGATATCACCCGGAATCATCTCTTCACGGCGCGGGCCATGGGCCTCATGTTCCCTGTCATGTCCATGGCCATGTCCGGTCTGACCCTGGCCATCTACTGGATCGGCGCCTACCTCATGAACGCGGCGCCCATTCTTCAGCGCGCCACGCTGATCGGAAACATGACCGCCTACACCCAGTATGCCATTCAGGTGGTCATGTCCTTCATGATGCTGGTGGCCATATTCATCATCATTCCCCGGGTCATGGTCAGTGCGGGGCGTATCCGTGAAGTGCTGGAAACCGAGCCTTCCATGCGCTTTCCGGAAAACGACGGGGATATCCCGTCAGGCGCGCGCATCGAATTCCGTCACGTATCCTTTTCCTATCAGAACGGCGAGGAAAACTGCCTGAAGGATCTGAACTTCACCATTGAGCCCGGCCAGACCTTCGCCATCATCGGCGCCACCGGCTGCGGAAAAACCTCCCTCGTGAACCTGATTCCCCGGCTCTATGATGTCACCGAGGGCGAAGTGCTCATCAACGGCCGGGATATACGCACCTATGCCCAGAAAACCCTGGAGCACCTGGTATCCGTAGCCCCGCAGAAGGCCATGCTGTTCATGGGGGATGTGAAGTCCAACATCACCTATGGCTGCGGAGAGGACATCCCCGATGACAGCCCCCGCATCCGGGAGGCGCTGGATATCGCCCAGGCCGGATTTGTGGACGAGCTTCCGCTGGGCGTGCACGCCCCGGTGGCCCAGGGCGGGACCAATTTCTCCGGCGGCCAGAAGCAGCGTCTGTCCATCGCCCGGGCCGTCTTCCGCAGGTCCCCTGTCATGATCTTTGATGATACCTTCTCTGCCCTGGACTTCCAGACGGACATGCGCGTCCGTCAGGCCATCCATGACCGTCTGAAGGGCTGCACGTCCATTCTTGTGGCCCAGCGCATCGGAACCGTCCGCCAGGCGGATCAGATTCTGGTACTGGACAACGGCTCGATTGCCGGAATCGGCAGACATGAGGAGCTCCTCCAAAGCTGCAGTGTCTACCGTGAGATTGCCCTGTCCCAGCTCAGAGAGGAGGAACTGTAATGCCGCCACGGAATATGCCCATGACCCCGGAAAAAATGGACACGGGTGTGCTGAAGAAGCTGTTCACCTATAACCGGCGGTACCTGCCCGCCCTGATCATTGCCGTTGTGTTCGCGCTGGGCGGTGCCGTATGCACGCTGATCGGTCCGGAGAAAATCTCGGACCTGATGAATACCATTTTCCAGGGAATCCTGACCGGCGTAAACATGCAAAACTTCGAGGCCATGTGCTGGAACCTGGTGTTCCTCTATGCCCTGTCCGCCTTCCTCTCCTACGGTCAGCAGTTCATCACCTCCACTGTGACCCAGTACTCCTCCCGCCGGCTGAGAAGCGATATTGACCGGAAGATCAGCCGTCTGCCGCTGCGGTTTTTTGATCAGTCCACCAAGGGAGATATTCTCTCCCGCATCACCAATGATGTGGACACCATTTCCCAGACCCTGTCCGCGTCCATTGCCAACCTGATCTCCAGTCTCGCCCTGTTCATCGGCGTCATTTACAAGATGTTCGCCGTCAACTGGATTCTGGCGCTGGTGACCATCCTCTCCTCCTTCCTCGGCTTCTTTGCCATGCGCATCATCATGGGCCGCAGCCAGAAGTACTTCAATCAGAAGCAGCGTGAACTGGGCGCCATGAACGGACAGATTGAGGAAGTGTATCAGAACCATCATATCGTCCGGATTTTCGGCGCCAAGCCCTACGAGACCGAAACATTCCTCGGCACCAACGAAAAGCTGTTCTCCGCCAACTGGAAAAGCCAGTTTCTCTCCGGCATGATGATGCCCATCATGACCTTTGTGGGCAACCTTTCCTATGTGCTGATCTTTGTGGTGGGCGTTGCCTTCATGATCAACGGAAGCAGCCAGGTAACCCTGGGCACCATTATTTCCTTCATTATCTATGCACGCCTGTTCTCCCAGCCCCTGGGCACCTTTGCCCAGTCCATGACCAGTCTCCAGCAGTCCAGCGCCGCCGGAAAGCGCGTGTTTGAAGTGCTGGATGCTGAGGAAATGACACCGGAGCGTGCTGCGGCTGCCAAACCAGAGCAGGTCCGCGGTCAGGTGGAATTCGATCACGTGAGCTTCGGCTACCGTGAAGACCAGACCATTATCCATGACTTCTCCGCTTCCATCTCGCCCGGGCAGAAAATCGCGATTGTCGGACCCACCGGCGCGGGAAAGACCACCATGGTAAACCTGCTGATGCGCTTTTATGAGGTGCGCAGCGGTGCCATCCGCATTGACGGTCAGGATATCCGGGATATGACCCGTCAGCAGGTCCATGATCTGTTCGGCATGATTCTCCAGGATACATGGCTGTTCAGCGGCACCATCCGGGATAACCTGGTCTTCAACGGAACAGGGGTATCCGATGCACAGCTGAACGAAGCCTGCGAGGCCGTGGGCCTGACGCACTTCATCCGGACTCAGGAAAAGGGCTATGACACGGAGCTTTCCGACAAGATGAATCTCTCGGAAGGCCAGAAGCAGCAGATGACCATTGCCCGCGCCATCATCCAGAACGCGCCGATGCTGATCCTGGACGAGGCCACCTCCTCCATTGACACCCGCACCGAGCAGATTATCCAGAACGCCATGGACCGCATGACAAAGGGCAAAACCTCCTTCGTCATCGCCCACCGGCTGTCCACCATCCGGAACGCGGACCTGATCCTGGTCATGCGGGACGGGGATATCGTGGAAATGGGCACGCACACTTCGCTGCTTGACAGGGGCGGATTCTATGCCGAACTGTACAACAGCCAGTTTGCCGCTGTCGGTGCATGACAGGCGCCGGATACAAAAAGCCCCGGGAGACTCCCTGATCTGGGAGTTCCCGGGGTTTTGATGCATATGAACGTTTCCGTGCTTCGGCTGTTACGGTTCAGACAGTGCTTACACCTTGAAGTTCACGGAAGTGTCGCCCAGTTCATTGGTACCGAACTTGTAGTCGTTGCCAGGCAGGATGGCGTTGAGCAGCACGCCCACCAGGGAGGCCACGGCCAGACCGGACAGGCTGATGTTCACGGAGCCGATGGAGAAGGCAATGGCGCCGGCAGCGGAGAAGTTGATGCCCAGGGACAGGGACATGATCATGGCAGCAATGATGACATTGCGGCTCTTGGTGAAGTCCACCTGGTTTTCCACCACATTGCGGACACCGACGGCGGAGATCATGCCGTAGAGGATCAGGGACACGCCGCCGATGGTGGCGGTGGGCATGCAGTGCACCAGGGCTGCGAACTTGGGGCAGAAGGAGAAGACCACAGCGATGCAGGCGGCCAGACGGACCACCTTGGGATCATACACCTTGGTCAGGGCCAGAACACCGGTGTTCTCGCCATAGGTCGTGTTGGCGGGAGCGCCGAACAGCGCAGCCATGGTGGTGGCCAGGCCGTCGCCCAGAAGGGTTCTGTGCAGGCCGGGATCCTGGACAAAGTTCTTGCCCACGGTGGAGGAGATGGCGCATACGTCACCGATGTGCTCCATCATGGTGGCCAGGGAAATCGGAACCATGGCAACCAGCGCGGAAACGATGAGAGAAGAGTCAGCACCGTTGAACAGGCCGAACACGGTGGTGTTCCACTGAATGGGGAATCCGATCCATGCCGCGTTCTGGACCTCGCTGAAGTCCACCATGCCGGCAATGGCAGCCACCACATAGGAACCGACCACACCCAGCAGGATGGGGATGATCTTGATCATGCCCTTGCCCCAGATATTGCAGACAATGACGATGACCACAGCCAGCAGAGCGATCCACCAGTTAGCCGCGCAGTTATTCACGGCGGAGGAGGCCAGCGTGATGCCAATGCAGATGATGATGGGGCCCGTCACGATGGGCGGGAAAAACCGCATGACCTTGGAGGGGCCAAAGGCGCGGAACAGCATGGAGACCACCACATAGATAAGGCCTGCCACCGCCACGCCGACACCGGCATAGGGAATCCAGGCAGTGCCTGCAAGACCCTGGCCTTCCGCCATGGCGCGCACAGCCGCATACCCGCCCAGGAAAGCGAACGAGGATCCCAGGAAAGCCGGAACCTTGCCGCCCGTCACCAGATGGAACAGAAGTGTGCCAAGACCTGCCATCAGCAGGGTCGTTGCCACGTCCAGACCGGTCAGGGTGGGCACCAGAACCGTTGCGCCGAACATCGCGAACACGTGCTGGAAACCCAGAAGTGCAAATTTGCCTGTGCTGATTTTCTCTTTCTTCTCGGACATCAGAAAACCATCCTTTCATTGTGTTCCAGACTCGGGAATGCAGGTGCATGCCCGTTTATGATAACAGTCAGGCCGCGCCCGCCTGCAATCATTCCCTGATATAAAGCTTGACCCCGTCCTCGCCGTCCACTTCCCGCACCATCACCTGAACGCGTTCTGAATGCGAGGTGGGCACATTCTTGCCCACAAAATCAGGCCGGATCGGCAGTTCGCGGTGCCCGCGGTCCACCAGCACCGCCAGTTTGATGCAGTCCGGCCGTCCCTGGTCCATAACCGCCTCCATGGCGGCCCGGGCCGTACGGCCTGTGTAAAGCACATCGTCCACCAGTACCACGGATGTGCCTTTGAGCTCCCCGCTGATGGCAGTGCCCCTGACCCGGGGCTGATCGGAAATGCTGCTCAGGTCATCCCGATAGAGCGTGATGTCCGCTTCCCCCACGCGCACCCGCACACCTGCATAGGTGTCAATCAGGTCCGCCAGCCTCTGCGCCAGCGGAACACCGCGGCGCCTGATGCCCACCAGGATCATGGCATCGAGATGCTCGATCTGCTCGATCATCTCATGGGCCATCCGTGTCAGTGCGCGCTGCATGGCCTTTTCATCCATGAGCTCCGCCTTCAGTCTGCCTGCTTCCATGTCTTTTGCTCCAAAAAAATAACATGCCTTCCTGTATGCGGAAAAGGCATGTAGCACACAAAATCTGCCGCTCGCCCGCCTTTTCAGCCTCACAGGACTGATTTTAAAGGACTGCTTCGGTCCGCGGAGACTTTACCACAGGATGACATTTTTGTAAAGCGCGGATTATGCACAATGCGGCCTGCCCGCATCCGGTTTTTCTCATTCCGTGCTTGACACTCCATATAGACTGTTTTATTATTGTATACAATGTGCAAACAAAAAACATTATGCACATGGAAGAGGTCAGGACTGTTCATGTCTCAAATCAGTTTCCAGCCCATGCTGGAGAGCCGGCCTATTCGGGACATCGCCTATGAAGTGCTCAAGCACGCCATCATCACAGGGGATATTCCTGCCGGCGAACGAATTGTAGAAACCGAATATGCCTCACGACTTCACATCAGCCGCACGCCGCTGCGCGAAGCACTGCGGAAGCTGGAAAAAGACGGTCTCGTGGAATATGAGATGCGGCGCGGTGTGATCGTGCATGCCTTCACCATCGCTGACGTGGAAGAAATCTACACCATCCGCAATGCCATGGAGATGCTGACGCTTCCCGCCATCATTGAGCGCGCCACCCCTGAAGATCTCGCCTCACTCCGGGTCAAGCTCCGGGATATGGATACCCTGATTGACCTTGGGGATGTGGAAACGCTTTCTCCCCTCACCCGCAGCTTCCATGCCCAGCTGACATCCCTGTGTCACCAGAACCGGATTCTCCGGGTCATTGAGGGACAGGATGAGTTCATCACCCGTTTCTCGGCCATGGCCATCCGCAAGGAACCGAACCTGAAGGAAGCGCACAAGGAGCATTACCGCCTGGTGGAGCTGGTGGAGCAGAAAGACCTGGAAGGATTCCGCGAGCTCATGCAGCACCATATTGAGGCCAGCAAGAAAAACTGCCTGGTCGCTCTGGAAGAGCAGCGGAAAGGACAGAATCTCTCATGATCAAGGCAAACTACCATACGCATACAACCCGGTGTCATCATGCCCAGGGCACGGACGAGAGCTACGTGGAAGCCGCCATCCGTGCCGGGTACGATGTGCTCGGCTTTTCCGACCATACCCCCTGGCCGTTCCGGAGCGGATACGTGAGCCGTATCCGCATGCTTCCGGATGACCTCCGGGGGTATATTGATTCTGTGCATCTTCTGCAGAAACAGTACGAAGGCCGCCTGACCATTCATCTCGGCCTGGAGGCGGAATACTTTCCCCGCTATGCCGACTGGCTGAAGCGCATGCAGGATGCGGGGATTTCCTATTTTATTCTCGGCCAGCACTGGCCGGACTCGGAAGAGGAAACCGTGTACTCCGGCAGGCTGGGTCAGGAAGATGACGGCGCGCTTGTGTATGCGGAAAGCGTGGTCAGAGCACTGGAAACCGGACTGTATTCCTACCTCTGCCACCCGGACCTTTTCCTGCGCCACCGCCGGGATGATCAGTTCTCCCCCGCCTGCGAGGAAGCCACGGCCATGATCTGTCAGTGCGCTGTGCGCCTGGGCATTCCGCTGGAATACAATCTTCTCGGCCTGCTCGAACAGATGAGCGGCAAGGAATGCGGGTATCCGAGCACGGCCTTCTGGAAGGAAGCACGGAAGTATGACCCGCAGGTGATCATCGGCGTGGATGCCCACGATCCCGCCCATCTTCTGAATACGGATACCATGAATCATGCAAGGGCATTCCTGTCCGGTCTCGGTTTCCGAGTGCTTGACCGCCTGCCCATGGACGCTGACTGCAAGGAGGAATAACAGCCATGAATGCCACCTGGGACCTTTCCTGTCTCTATGACAGCTTTGATGATCCCCGCTTCCTCGCCGATCTGGAAGCACTGCCCGGCGATATCAAGCACTATGATGAAGCCCTGAGCAATGCCGGTGATCCGGCTGCGGTTCTGGAGCAGGTGCTCGATGCCAGTGAAACGCTGGAAAAGCGCGCTTCCCATCTGATCATGTTCTGCGAAATGACCATGGCCACGGATGCCGGCAACGCCGACGCCATGCGCTATATGGGCCAGCTGATGAACACCCTGAACGAGGCCAGCCTTGTGCGTTCCAAGCTGGTCCGGTATCTGCGTGATCTTGACAGTCTCGAAGCATGCATTGCTTCTTCCGAAAAACTCCAGACCGTGGCGTTTGCCCTGCGCGAGATGAAGGAGCAGGCCGCGCATCTCATGGATGAGGCCATCGAGCCCTGGATGCTCAAGATGCGGCTTTCCGGCGGTTCCGCCTTCAGTCAGCTCCGTGACCAGCTGGATGCCACCCACCTCATCGACTTCCGCGGGGAAAAGCTTCCCCTGTCCGCAGTGCGCGGCAAGGCCTACGATCCGGATCCTGAAGTCCGCCGCGAGGCCTATGAAGCCGAAATCGCTTCCTATAAAGCCATTGAGCTGCCCATGTCCTTCTGTCTCAACAGCATCAAGATGGAAGCCCGGACCATGGCTGAAGCCACCGGTTATGACTCTGTCCTGGACATGACGCTGAGCCAGAGCCGCATGGACCGTGAGACACTGGACGCCATGTGGACAGCCATCGGCGAATCCCTGCCCGCCTTCCGCCGCTATCTGCGCGCCAAGGCCCGCCTGCTGGGGCACGAGAACGGACTGCCCTTCTATGACCTGTTCGCGCCTGTAGGCCAGACGCCTCCCACCTTCACCATCGAGGAGGCCCGTGCCAAGCTGATCGAGGAAATGGGCAAGTTCACGCCGGACATGGCCGCGTTCATGGATCACGCCTTCGAAAACCGCTGGATCGACATCTATCCCCGGGCCGGGAAAAGCGGCGGCGCCTTCTGTGCCGGCATTCATGACCTGGACCGCAGCCTCGTGCTCACCAATTTCCAGGGCAGCTTCTCCGACGTATCCACCCTCGCCCATGAGCTCGGACATGCCTGGCACAACCGCTGCATGGCCGGTCTGCCTTCCGTGATGACCGATACGCCCATGCCTCTGGCGGAGACGGCTTCCATCTTCAACGAAACCATGCTTTCCTATCAGGTACTCTCTTCCTGCACGCCCGAGAGCGAGCTGAACCTGCTTGAGGCCGGGATCATGGAAGCCACCCAGACCGTGGTGGACATCTATTCCCGCTTCCTCTTTGAACAGGAAGTGGTGGACACCCGCGCGGATCACGCCATGACCGTGGATGAACTCAAGGACGCCATGCTGCGCGCCCAGGACCGCACCTACGGCGACGGCCTGGATCCGGAACTGCGGCATCCCTATATGTGGGCCTGCAAGAGCCACTATTATTCCTCCGGGCTGAACTTCTACAACTTCCCCTATGCCTTCGGCCTGCTGTTCGGCAAGGGTGTCTTTGCCCGGTATCTTGAGCAAGGTTCTTCCTTTGTTCCCGTCTACTGCCGCCTGCTGCGCTCCTGCGGAAGCGACACCGTGGCCAATGTGGCAGCCAGTGTCGGCATTGACGTGCGCAGCACGGACTTCTGGCGTTCTTCCCTGAGCGTAGTGGAAAAGGACATTGACCGGTTCTGTGAACTGGTGGACCAGAAGCTGAACGCCTGATCACGTCTGCCTTTCCTCCGGACGGATGCTGTGCATCCGCCCGTTTTTTCTTTTTCCCTGTCCGGTTCCCGAAACACAGAAAGCAGGCGGTGCCGCCGGGCACCGCCTGCTTTCTGTTCTGCATCCGGATATCAGATGCGGATGTAAGTCTGCAATGGCAGATCTCTGTATCCTTTTCGGTTTCTCAGCCAATGATCCACAGGACCAGTGCCAGCACCACAAAAGCAGCAGCGCTGATCTTGGTTCCCAGTGCCAGCTTGCTTTCCACGGAAGCAGCCTTGGTCTTGTTCATATTGGCAGTCACTTCACCGGCAATGCTGCCCAGTCCGGCAGCATTGCTGCTCTGCAGAAGCACAGTGACGATCATAAACAGTGCGCAAAGGATAACCAGAATGGAAATTACAGTCGTCATGACAACAACCCCCTCATTGATTACCCGATGATTCTAGCACACAGTTTCTAAAAAGGCAATACATTTTCCGTGCTCCGAAATGCAGGTTTTCCGCCCGGATTCCGTATCTCTCACCGCACCGTATCCATGCCATAAAGAAAGGAGACCATGCACAGAGGCACGGTCTCCGCATTTTTCAGACTGCTCAGGCAGCCGTTCCGTCAGGGCTGCTTGCCGATATAGGCAAGAATACCGCCGTCCACATACAGGATGTGACCGTTGACGAAGTTGGAGGCATCGCTAGCCAGGAACACAGCCGGTCCGCCCAGATCTTCCGCTTCGCCCCAGCGTCCGGCGGGCGTCTTGGCGCGGATGAAGGAATCGAAAGGATGCATGGAGCCGTCCGCCTGCTTCTCTCGCAGCGGGGCCGTCTGAGGCGTGGCGATATAGCCGGGTCCGATGCCGTTGCACTGGATATTGCATCCGCCGTACTCGGAGCAGATGTTGCGGGTCAGCATCTTCAGGCCGCCCTTGGCTGCGGCATAGGCGGAAACGGTTTCACGGCCCAGTTCGCTCATCATGGAGCAGATGTTGATGATCTTGCCATGGCCCTTGCGGATCATGGAAGGAATGACGGCCTTGGACACGATGAAGGGAGCGTTCAGATCCACGTCAATAACCTGTCTCCACTGTTCCGCGGTCATCTCGGTCATGGGGATGCGCTTGATGATGCCGGCGTTGTTGACAAGAATATCGATGATGCCGACTTCATTCTCGATCCTGGACACCATATCCTTGACCTGCTCCTCGCTGGTCACGTCACAGACATAGCCGTGGGCTTCAATGCCCTTTTCGCCATAGGCTTTCAGGCCGTTGTCAACCTTTTCCTGATTGATGTCGTTGAACACGATGGTGGCACCGGCTTCATGCAGTGCGCTGGCGATGGCAAATCCGATGCCATAGCTTGCTCCGGTCACCAGGGCAATCTTGCCTTCGAGAGAAAACATGTTGTTCATACGAAACACCCTTTCCTTTCCTTAAGTCCTTACTTGAGATCCTTCATGGCGATTCCGTCCATGTCGTCGAAATCCTGGTTTTCACCGCACATGCCCCAGATAAACGTATAAGCCCTGGTGCCCACACCGCTGTGGATGGACCAGGAGGGGCTGATCACGGCCTGCTCGGAGCGGACCATGATGTGACGGGTTTCATTGCCTTCACCCATCAAATGCACCACAAAGGCATCTTCGGGCATGTCAAAATACAGATAGACTTCCATGCGGCGGTCATGCGTGTGACAGGGCATGGTGTTCCATACGCTGCCGGGATTCAGCGTGGTCATGCCCATGACCAGCTGGCAGGATTTCACCTGACCGGGCAGGATATACTTGCGGATGGTTCTGGAATTTGCTTCCTCCTGGCTGCCGAGCTCCTGATGCACGCAGTCTTCCGGACGGATGTACACCGTGGGATACGCCGTATGCGCCGGGCAGGAATTGAAATAGAAGTGTGCCGGATGCGCGGGATCACAGGAAGCAAGCAGGATTTCCTTGCTTCCGCGGCCCACATACAGACCGTCGCGGCAGCGCAGGGTATAGCAGGTGCCGTCCACGGTCACGGTGCCTTCGCCGCCGATATTGATAATGCCCATTTCCCGGCGCTCCAGGAAATACTCGGCACGCAGCTCATCCCCGGCATCCAGTGAAAGCGCTTTCACGGTGGGAACAGCACCGCCGGTGATGATCCGGTCGATATGGCTGTACACCATCTTCACGGTGTCCTCACGGAAAAGATCCTCAATCAGAAACTCTTCGCGCAGTCTTTTTGTATCATAGTTTTTTACATCCTTTGGTGAGGATGCGGTTCTCAGTTCCATACCATCCACCTCCAACGTTTGTTACTTTGATTGTACACATCCCTCAGGGTTTTGTAAAGACTTACAATCCTTCCCGCTCCACGTTCTGCGGATGCTCATAATAGTCCACATCCACCTGGATCCGGCAGCGGATTCCGGGACAGAATTTCTCCGCAGCATCCCTGAGCGTTTGCTCCGCCTTCTCCGTGTCCCCGAACCCGGCGGGCACCAGCAGATCAAAGCTCAGCACCATTTCCCCATCCGCGCGGTACAGGGCCAGATCATGCATCCTGCAGCCCGGAAATGTTCTCAGGTGTTTTTCCAGTTCCGCGCGCAGGCGCTCCTCTTCCTCGCTTCCTGTCTGGGCCGGGTCCAGATGCACAGTCATGGGAATGCCCAGTGTCTCCATGACCCTGCGTTCCGCCATATCGGCCAGGGGGTGGAGTTCATTGAGCGTTTTTTCACCGTCCACCACCACATCCACCGAAGCCACCGTGCGTCCCGGTCCATAGTCGTGCAGGCGCAGGTCATGTACGGAAAGAATGCCCGGGATCTCTTCCAGAATCCCCAGAATCCTTCTTCCTGTCTCCCGGTCCGGCTCACGGCCGATGAGCACATCCGAGGTCCTGCGGCAGATATCCAGGCCCTCCCAGAAAATCAGAAGCGATACCAGAAGACCCAGGCAGCCGTCCAGCGGCCATCCGGTGAAATGGCCGACCGCCAGGCCGATGAAAATGGCTGATGTGGAAAGCACGTCCATGAAGCTGTCCCTGGCCTGGGCCCGGAGAAGCTCCGCGCGGCACGTTTTTCCCTTTTTATCCGCATAGACGCCCATGCCGAGCTTTACCAGAATGGACCCGGCCATCACGGCCGCCATGTTTCCGTCAAGACCGGGATTTGAGCCGGAGCGCACCGAGTCCAGCGCGCTGCGGAACACATCCACGCTCATCAGCAGCACCAGAGCACCCACCAGTAGCGTGGCCAGATATTCCATTCGCCCGTGTCCGTAAGGATGATGCTCGTCTCCCGGCCGGGCCGCCGCGCGTCCGAACAGCAGAATGCCAAGACTGCCCGCGGCATCTGACAGATTGTTGACGCCGTCACCGGTCATGGATATGGTATGGGTCATAAGGCCGACGCCGATTTTTCCCGCCGCCAGCACAAGGTTTGCCAGAAGTGCCATGACCGAGCAGCGCATGATTGCCTTCTGCCGTTCACTCCCTGCCCCATCCAAGACTGCCGCCTTCTTTCCTCTGCATGACGCGCTCCACAAGCGCCTCATGCCGGTTCTCCACCAGTCCGTCAGCTACATCCAGAAGCAGCCGCTGCAGGCAGGTGCCGATCTCCTTCGCCGGAATCCCAAGCTTGAGAAGATCGCCGCCCGTCACTTTCAGATCCTTCAGCGTACGGCAGGCGCCTTCCGCTTCAAGCACATCCAGTAGCGCCATGCAGGCATGGCAATCCTCAGCATGTTCTTCCCCGGCCGCAGCCCTCAGAAGAAGGGCTGAACGCAGCTGTTCCGAGCCCAGCTCAATCCACCGCCTGTGCACGATGCTGCGCACAGGCGCAAAATCCATAATGCGGGTTCCCGTAAGCACGCTGACCGTCTCCACCTCACGGTTGGAGCATTTCAGCCGGCGCATGATGTTCTCCGCTTCCGCTTCATCACCCTCCGGAAGCATCACGCTGAGCAGCGCGCTCATCTGCATCTCCGCGGACGCGGGCACGCGTGCCATGACACGCAGGGCCTGAGCAAACCGCTCCTCCTGCGCCTGGAGTTCAGGCATGAGCAGGAACGCAGCTTCCGGAAACGCCTGAAGCACGCGTATCCGTCCCCTGCCCTCGAGCAGCTTGAACCACTCGGTTCTCAGCCGTTCCATCGCCACATCCGCCGCTTCCCCGATCTGGGCATGCACGGCGGCGGCCGTATCCCCGTCAATGGCAAAATCCAGCACGGACGCGAACCTCAGCGCGCGGAACATGCGCAGCGCATCCTCCCCGAAACGGTCAGACGGGCAGCCCACGCAGCGCACCACTTTGTCCTGAAGGTCTGCACATCCGCCGAACAGGTCCACCACGCCCTCTTCCGGGCTGTAGGCCATGGCGTTGATGGTAAAGTCCCGGCGTGACAGGTCATCCCTCAGCTGCCGCACGAACTTCACGGAGTCGGGATGCCGGTGGTCCGAATACCCGCTCTCCGTCCGGAATGTGGTGATCTCATACATTTCATGATGCATGATCACGCTTACGGTGCCATGCTTCATGCCGGCCAGGTTCTGCTGAAACTCAGAAAACACACTCCGGCTCTCCTCCGGCGTGGCGCTGGTGCAGATATCCCAGTCCTTCGGCTCCCGGCCCATCAGGGCATCCCGCACGCATCCGCCCACCAGATACCCCGCATAGCCGGCCGCCCTCAGGCGTTTCAAAATCTCTTCCACGTCCGGCGGCATACGCCGGAGCCGCTCACAGTCAGGCAAGGTCTTCCCCTTCTTTCCGCTCTTTCGTCAGATCCCTGACCCATTTGTATTTTCTGAAATGCGCCATCACCCAGGGAATCTTTCCCACTTCATCCAGGCACGTGCAGGCGTAGACCAGCAGCACGGGCCAGTGGAACACAAACGTTCCCAGCGCCGCCAGGGGCACCGCGATCCCCCACATGCACACGGCCAGGGAATACATGTCAAACAGCGTGTCTCCTCCGGCCGCAAAAACACCATTGATCACCACGGTATTGACGCACCGCCCGATCATGTACACGGCCATGATCAGCATCATGCCCCAGAGCAGGCTCTGCGCTTCCGGTGTCAGATGAATAAAACTGAGCACCAGCGGCGTAAGCAGAATCACAACCAGTGTGGACGCAAAACCGATCATGAAGGACATGAAGGCCAGGCGCTTTCCGTATTCCCTGCCCTTTTCCAGCTTGCCGGCACCGAGTTCATTGCCCACCATGATACCGCCGGCACTGCTGATTCCGTTGCAGACACAGCAGATCAGGTCCCTAACCACAGCCGCAATCGAATTGGCTGCCGCCGCATCCGCGCCCATATGCCCCATGAACGCTGTATAGGAAGTGAACCCGATTCCCCAGAACAGTCCACCGCCAAGCAGGGGCAGCGCGCATTTGGCAAAGTCTTTCCAGAGAACAGGATTATGACGGAACATCCATTTCAGCTCCGGATGCACAAAGCCGGGCCTGAAGGAAAGAATCACGCACAGGGCCAGTTCCATGACCCGGGCAATCAGCGTGGCAATGGCCGCGCCGTGGGCACCCATGGCCGGGGCACCGAGATAGCCGAAAATGAGAATCGAATTGAGGATGATATTCATCACCACAGCGAATGAGGAAATGAAGGCCGAGGCCTTCACGTGCTCCGTGACCTTCATGAATGTCAGATAGCACTGGGATATGCCGGTAAACAGATAGGACCACCCGGCAATGCGCAGGTATTCGCTGCCGATGCGGATCAGTTCAGGATCGCTCGCAAACAGCCGCATGAGATATTCCGGAATCCCGATGCACATGACAAAAAACGCCACGGAAACAATCCCGTTAAGCCGGATCATCAAGCAGAAGATCTCCTGCATCGTAATCCTGTCGCCCCTGCCCCAGTACTGAGCTCCGAGAATGGCTCCGGCTCCGGTCGCCGCGCCGAGAAGCATGTTCTGAATGAACTGAACCTGGGAGGCCAGCGATACTGCGGCCATCGAGTTCTGTTCAATTCTTCCCAGCATGAACGCATCCGCTGCCGCCACCGCGGCCAGCATCAGGCTCTGAAGGGCAATCGGCCAGGTAAGCCGCATCAGTTTGCCAATAAACTCACGGTCTCCGAAACATCTTTTCAGCATCTTTCCACAATGCCTCCAGGATTTGATTCATACGTACGGATTGCTATTATATAGAAAGCTTCCGCTTTCTGCAATTCGTTTTCCAGTCCCGGAAGCAGGCAGGCCGGTATCTTCCCTGCCGTGTTTTCCTCGCTCGTGTTCCTTCTGTGGGCATTCAGACAGACAGGTGCACAGCCTCTCCGGCGCATGATTCCGCCCTGCCTGTATCTCCCGCACAGTCTTATCAAAATTTATTGTGTTTACCGTGATCCTAAAATGGCATTTTCTTGTTGTACTGTTTGGCTTTTTCTTTTCTTTTTATATCACTCTTTTCTTCTCTTTCCCACCTTTTTCGCGGGAACCAGTCATATATAACCGTAATTCCGTATTTGCCTGAAAATAGGCGTTTTCTGGCATTTTCCGGAGCTTACCCGCCGGAAAAGCAGTTTTTTTTCTGTTCTTTTTGGAGCTTGAAAGTGTTTACAAAGGCTTTCGTTCATGATAACATGCGTTGGTTTCAAGCTGGCCCGGATCGGTAAACGGCTGTATGCGCTTCTCCTGCGCGTGAAAATACCGGTCCTGTCCATAGATCCGTAATGTTCCGCAGCTGGTCCTTCCGATATCAGTTTCGGGGCATGCCGAACCTGCTTTCACCAGGGTCGGCTCTGCAGCCTGTCATGCTCCGGGGTGGGTTGCCTCTGAGAAATGACTGTCTGTTCCTCAGGCAGGAAATCTGCCAAGCACATTTTGGAGGTGTTTTCAACACATGGCACGCATTGCGGGCGTTGATCTGCCCAGAGAAAAGCGCGTGGAAGTCGGTCTGACCTATATCTATGGTATCGGTCTGGCTACTTCACAGAAGATGCTCGCGGATGTCGGTATCAATCCTGACACCCGGGTGAAGGATCTCTCCGAATCCGAAATCAGCAAGCTGCGTGACTACATCGAGCATCACCTGAAGGTTGAAGGTGATCTGCGTCGTGAAGTCAGCATGAACATCAAGCGTCTGACCGAAATCGGATGCTATCGCGGTGTCCGCCATCGTCGCGGCCTGCCGGTTCGTGGCCAGAACACGAAGCAGAATGCTCGTACCCGCAAAGGGCCCAAGCGCACCATTGCAGGCAAGAAGAAGGCCACCAAGTAACATTAGGCAATTTAGCATTTGACGCCCTTATTGGGCACGGAGGGATGATACATGGCACCCAAGCAGACCAAGATGAAGAGGGCCGTGCGCAAGCGCAAGGAGCGCAAGCTTGTGGAGCGTGGCGCAGCCCATATCACTTCTTCTTTCAACAATACGATCGTTACGATCACCGATACACAGGGCAATGCTCTGTCCTGGGCTTCTGCCGGCGGACTCGGTTTCCGTGGCAGCAAGAAGTCCACTCCCTTTGCCGCACAGATGGCCGCTGAAACCGCTGCCAACGCTGCCAAGGAGTATGGACTGAAGACCGTGGAAGTTTTTGTCAAGGGTCCCGGTTCCGGCCGTGAAGCCGCTATCCGTTCCCTGCAGGCTGCCGGTCTGGATGTGAGCATGATCAAGGACGTTACGCCCATTCCGCACAATGGCTGCCGTCCGCCCAAGCGCCGTCGCGTGTAAGGTATTGAAGGAGGATCGTAAACATGTCAACCAACAAACAGCCGATCGCCAAGAAATGCCGGAGTTTCGATATCTCCCCGGCAGTCATGGGCTATGGCAATAAAAAATCCACCCGCAATCCTGGCGGCAACCGTCGCAAGAAGGTTTCCGAGTACGGTGCCCAGCTCAAGGAGAAGCAGAAGGTCAAGTTCGTTTATGGCGTTCAGGAAAAGCAGTTCCATCGTTATTTCCTGAAGGCTTCCAACATGAAGGGCGTTACCGGCGACAACATGCTCCGTCTCCTGGAACAGAGACTGGACAACGTTGTGTATCGTCTTGGCCTGGCCAAGACCCGCCGCATGGCCCGTCAGATCGTTGTGCACGGCCACATCCGTGTCAATGGTCAGAAGGTGGACATCCCCTCCTACTCCGTGAAGGTCGGCGATGTCATCACCCTGCGTCCCCGTTCCGCCGAGATTGATATGTTCAAGGCTCTCCGGGAAGGCACCACCGTCCTGACGCCCAAGTGGCTTTCGTTTGATGCCCCCAACCTCACCGGCAAGGTGGAAGCTCTGCCTGCCCGTGACGATATCGATCTGCAGCTGCAGGAGAACATGATCGTCGAATATTACTCCCGTTAAGTCTGAGAGTTGCTTCAGGGAGTGGTATCCTGCCGCTGCCTGAAACCTATTCGTTCGAAGACGCAATGGAGGAGGATATACCATATGATCGGAGAATTCGAACAGGCACGCATCGAATGTGTAGAAGCAAAAGAAAACTACGGCAAGTTTGTCGTGGAACCGCTCGAGCGCGGCTTCGGCCAGACGCTCGGCAATGCCCTGCGCAGAGTGCTGCTTTCCTCTCTTCCCGGCGCCGCCGTATCTTCTGTGCACATCGAGGGTGTGCAGCATGAGTTTTCCACGGTTCCCGGGGTCAAGGAAGATGTCACCGAACTCATTCTCAACCTGAAAGGGCTGGCGGTGTGCATTTATGGCGACGACTTCTCTCCGAGAACTGCCACCATCGATGCTCACGGTCCCTGTGAGATCACAGCTGCCGATATCAGAACAGATGATGAAGTAGACATCATTAATCAGGATCTGCATATTGCCACGCTCAACGAGGACGCTCACCTGCAGATGCAGATGACGCTGGACCGCGGCCGTGGCTACGTAAGCGCCGACAAGAACAAGAATGCTTCGATGCCCATCGGTGTAATCCCCATCGACAGTATCTTCACACCTATCCGCAAGGCGAATTACTATGTGGAAGATACCCGTGTGGGTCAGATGACGGACTTCGACAAGCTCACCCTTGAAATCTGGACCAACGGAACCCTGAAGCCTGAAGAGGCCATCAGCGGAGCCGCCAAGATTCTTTCTGAGCACCTGTCCCTCTTCGTCTCCCTGACAGATCAGGTCATACCGGTCAATCTGGTGCAGCCTGAGGATGACCGTAAGGAAAAGGTCATGGAAATGACCATCGAGGAACTGGATCTTTCCGTGCGCGCCTACAATTGTCTGAAGCGTGCCAACATCAATACTGTCGCTGAGCTGGTCACCCGGAATCAGGAAGACATGATGAAGGTCCGCAACCTGGGCCGCAAGAGTCTGGAAGAAGTTCAGCAGAAACTCGCCGCTCTTGGTCTGGGCCTCAGACCCAACGAAGACTAACTGGGTATTCAAACGTGACGGGAACCAAAGGTTCCCCAGCCCGTGTTAAGGAGGAAATGTCCCATGGCATATCAACGCAAGCTGGGTCGCACTGCTGATCAGCGCAAGGCTCTGCTCCGCAACCAGGTGACCCACCTCATCTGGTATGGCCGCATTGAGACCACCGAAGCCAAGGCCAAGGAAGTTCGCCGCGTTGCTGAGCACCTGATCACCCTGGCGATTCGTGAATGTGACAACAATGTGAGTGTCACCAAGGAAACGCACAATGACAAGGGTCAGCTCATGACTCTGAATGTCACCAATGACGCGCCTTCCAAGCTGGCCGCCCGCCGCACCATGATGGCTTACCTGTATGATCTGAAGGAAGCCAAGAAGGCAGACGAGACCAAGGCCGAATTCAAAGAGCGCACCAAGGACAACAAGCATCCTGTGGTGGAAAAGCTCTTCCGTGAAATCGGACCCAAGTACAAGGCCCGCAACAGCGAAAAGAACATCCAGGGCGGTTACACCCGGATGTACAAGGTTGGCCCCCGCCGCGGCGACGCTGCCGAAATGGTCATCCTGGAGCTCGTGTGAGTAATTACAACAATTGAATCTGACACATCAAAGCAATGCAAAAACCCCGGTATTCTCCGCACAAAGAATACCGGGGTTTTTGCATGCTTTACTTATGCTGACTCAGAAGGGCGCTCTGCTCCTCATAGAGCCTCAGCATCTCCTTTTCGCATTCCTGGACCACTCTGTGGCGCTCTGCCGCCTCGTCCTCCGCCAGAGGGTTGTAGTCCACCTCATGCCCGAAGCACAGCGTACGGCCCTTTTTAAAGGCATACATGGGCATGAATCTGCAGGCTTTTCCCGTGCGCTTGTAATAGATGGATGCCAGCAGGCTGAAGCCTTCAAACATGGGGCCGAGTCCTTCCATTTCGTATCCGTGATCCTTGGATATGGCATTGGGATTCTCCGGGAAGATCAGCAGATTGTCGCCGCTCTGAAGTGCTTCCACGGATGCCCTGAACGTGCGCATCAGCTGTCCGGGCTGGTCTCGGAACACGGGAATGGCTTCCAGCTGCCGCATGCCCCAGACCGAGATTCTGCCCACAATCCTTGCCACAGGCATTTTCAGGAACGGCGGAATCCATTTGTTTTCCGCCAGATCATACTTGTAATGATAGGCCGCCACTTCTTCCGGATCCAGGCAGAGGTTGGAGATCACCCACGGACGGATCGGAACGGGAATATAGCACGCGCAGACCACCGGGCCATAGATATCCCCGTGATTGCAGAGAAAGATCAGCGGATTCTCATCGTCCACCCGGAGATTCTCGGTTCCGCACAGTTTATGCCGGTACATCTTGCGGATGACAAATTTCATGATCGTGGTGCCGAAGGGCTGACGGTGGGTTTTCACCGCCACGCCTTCAAGCTGCTTTTCCAGTGCAGGATTGCTTCCGCCCTCATTGCGGATATGCAGCAGCCAGTCCAGCTTTTCCATGGACCGCTTGGATAGAGGAAAACGGAACGTGAACACCAGTGCCGCAATGACCATAATCAGCACGGGCACCACCATCAGCGGCTGCATGCCGCTGAGCGCTTCCATCACGCTGCTTGGAAGGTCCTGGCCGTTAATATAGCACAGCACCGTCAGCATGATGAGAGCCGCCATCTCGCCCAGGATGATGTACAGCTCCATCCAGTAAGAACGGAGCAGTTCGAAACCCCGGAATTCCTCCCCTGCCTTCAGCCGTGCCACCGCCATGATGCCTTCTTCCATCCGCCCGAGACATACCAGGCAAAGCGAGCACCCCGCCGTGCACAGTCCAAGGCAGGTGTAGAAGGAAAGCATCTGGTCAGGGTGAATGGGCATCAGCGTCCGGAACGTGTTCAGTCCGTAAAACCACAGGAAGATGCCGAAGATCATCATATTGGTCGGATCTGCCCGGTGCTTCCTTTCCCTGTACCGCTTGATCCATTCTGCCGCTTCCAGGGAAAGCAGTGAAACGCCCAGGGCAATCACCATCTGCTGAAACAGAAGTTCAGCCGTCATGATGAGTGTGGTATAGATCAGAGCCATGGTCATCACCGCGGCCACAATCACGGTGAAGGACAGTGCAGCATACACGCGGAAGGCATTCACATGACTCATGACTTCCTGCAGTCTTGCCGAAGCTTCCACTTCATTGCCCTGCAGCTGACGGACCATGGCATCGCCTTCCATTACCTGTATATACAGTACCAGCACATCCTGCAGCACATAGGCCGCGAATACGAGCCATGCCGATGTCCAGAGAAGGTTGTAATGCAGGTCCCACAGCACCAGAAGAGCCGGCACAATATGCACAATCGCCATCAGCGTCACGATGCCGCGTCTTCCCAGCCGCCCGTAGGCTCTCTGCTTGATGAGTCTCTGGGATACCTGGTCCCGGACCAGCATGGCGATCACGATCAATGTGACTGTCCAGAGCTGGAAGGAAGAAAGCTGAAGCGGATAGATCACCACGAGGAACAGATTCAGGATCAGAAGAAAAATCAGGATCAGCCGCCGGTTCTTTCTGAACTTTTCCGGAAGAAGTGCGGCCCCAGGACCCATACAGGTGGACACGTAATCCGCCGCCACCCGGGTACACATATACAAGGCTCCGCCGAAAATGGGCATTCTCGTCAGAAGATTGGAAACCAGCAGGCAGAAAATATAGGAATACAAGCTGTTCAGCCCAAGCAGCAGCGAATGGTTGGCCGGCGTCCGAAGGGTATTATGCCTCATGCCCCGCCTCCTTTCCTGTTTTTTCGTGAGCATTCAAGATTGTATCACAGCAGGCAGAGTCATGCAATTTCCGGGAAAGCCCTGAATATTTGACAACCTTTCTTCAAGGTCGTATGATCCTTGTGTCCAGTTATAAAGGAGGTTTTCTACGCATGTATCAAGAACAAGAGCTTGCCGCAGTCCGCGCACAGATCCGGAAGCGCTGGATTGCCCTTGGCATTCCCTGCCTTATCATTTTCGCTCTGCAGGTCTATTCCCTCACCATCCGCAACCGGACGCTGACTTACATAACCGGGATCGGCCTCTGCCTGATCATGCTCTTTTTTTTCGAGATGACCATTCATCCCCTGATCCGCTATGAAAAGCATGTCAATGCCATGCTCCACGGCATCACCCACGAAATCACCGCCACCTTCCAGAACTTTGACAGCAATGAATCCCTGGTGGACGGTCTTGCCTTCCGTGCCATGAACGTCATCTGCATTGATGAAGAGCAGAAACCGTATGAGCGCTTCTTCTATTATGACATCGAAAAGCCGCTGCCTGACCTTCAAAAGAAAGACCGCATTCAGATCACATACCATGACCGTCAGGTAGTGGCCCTGAAAAAGCTCTGATATCAGAAGATCTGCTCCACCGCATACAGAACAAGAAGATGTGCCGGGTACAGCACATATCCTGCCCATCCCGGCATCTTCACCTTTTCAGGCATGCGGATCAGCATCAGCGGCAGGGCGAGAATCGCAAGGCTCTGAAGCCTGAGCCAGGGGGAAACAACGGTTCCAAGCGTACCGCTCGTCATCCATTTCAGGGGCAGTCCGAAAAAGGACGTGACCTGGCTGGACGTGGCGCCCCATCCGAGGCAGTAGGCAATCATCACAGCTGCAATGCCGGGTCTGGAATTCCGCACCATATAGAGCAGATATACAATGAGAACTCCGCGGAATCCATAGTTTGCATTCGTCAGCGCGGCCAGAAACAGCGTCAGCACCGGAGCCCACCACTGACTGCCCCATTTCTTTTCCTTCATTCCCCAGAGGCCCAGAAGCGCGATCACAAGCGTCAGGAAAATGTTGGGCTCCGCGAGTGTATGGTTCAGCGCGATCATATACAGCGGCTGTGAGATGATGCCTGTAATCAGCATGCGCAGAAGATACTTCGGAATACTTCGCGTGTATTCCACGCCTACCACAAGACACCAGCAGTACAGCGGAAAAGCGATACGGCCGATGATGCGCATTTCAGGGACAGAAGGAAAAACCATCTTCCCGAAATGATCAAAGCACATGAACAGAAGAGCCAGAAGCTTCAGAGTCTTTGTGGCCGTGTTTCCAGAAATCCGTTGTTCCACGTTGCAACCTCCAGGGCATATCAGCCGGGAAGAGTATAGCACGTTTCATGCTTTTCCGCTTGTGTCCGATGCCATATAAGGCAATTTCTTATTTCCTGAAAGGATCTGATCCATGTGAAAGCCTGGCATAAGCATGCCGTTATCATCGGGCTGCTTGTGATCGTCGTTGTCGCAGCGCTCCTCAGCCCTCTGCTGTTTGCTCCAAACCAGTCAAAGCATGCAGCGACTTCTTCCAGAGATCTCGGACTGATTCTCCGCTTCGGCGAGGACCGTCTCACGGTCATCGCCGTGGAGGAAAACTCGCTTGCCGAGCAGGCCGGGTTTCTGCCCGGGGACTGTCTGACCTTCGCCGAGGGCAAAATGCTGAACCGTGTCTCTGTGCTGGACAGCATCATTCAGGCCAATGCGGGCAAAGATCTGACCATTTCCTGTCTCCGGGAGGCGACGGAATTCTCCGTCACCATCCGCTGCGGAGAAGCCACCTGACATTCTTTATGCATCAAAAGAAAGGAGAACTACCTGGATGAAACTGCTTATTGTAGATGACGAACAGGGTATTCGGAGCATCATCCGGAAATATGCTGAATTTGAAGGATATACCGTGGACGAGGCCGCTGACGGTATGGAAGCCGTGGACAAGTGCCGCAGCAATTCCTACGATCTGATCATCATGGATGTCATGATGCCTGAGCTCGACGGTTTTTCCGCCGTCCGCGAAATCCGCAAGACCGCTTCTACACCCGTCATCATGCTGAGTGCACGCGGAGAAGAATACGACCGGATTCACGGGTTTGAGCTGGGCGTGGACGACTATGTGGTGAAACCCTTCTCCCCCCGTGAGCTGATGATGCGCGTCTCCGCCATTCTCAAGCGCTCTGCCCAGTCCGCTACCGCCAAGGATGAGCTCAAAATCGGCGACGGTCTGTACATTGACTTTTCCGCCCGTCAGGTCACGGTGGACGGAAAACCCATTGAACTCAGTCCCAAGGCATATGATCTTCTGTTCTATATGGCCCGGAACCGCGGCGTAGCCCTGAGCCGTGACAAGCTGCTTGCCGAAGTCTGGGGATATGACTTTTTCGGGGACGACCGCACACTGGATACGCATATCAAGCTGCTGCGTCGTGAACTCGGTCCCTACGCAGACCGGATTACTACACTTCGAGGGGTAGGTTATCGTTTTGAAAAAGACTGATGCTGCACCGGAAAAGAAACGTTTTCCCAGACTGCTCAAGCATGCCGGTATCCGGGTCCGTGTCTTCTTCTATCTTGCTGTATTCTCTGTGCTGATTATTCTTCTTCTCGCCTATCTCCAGCTGGATCAGCTAGACTGGTTCTATCAGCGGAACCGTGAAAATCAGGTCCGGGAAGCGTCCAATCATATGGTATCCGCCATCCCGCATGATGTGCACAATGAGTACGCGGCCATCTACAAAATGGCTCAGAAATATGATGTTGCCATCCTTCTGCTGGATGAGCGTGAATATGCGCTGGTCTCCCAGTCTTCTTCCCAGAATTCCCTGCTTCAGCGCCTTTCCAGCGATGATCTGTCATGGCTGTGCCGGATGGCACCTGCAGACGGCAGTCCGGTCGGCATGTACTACCGCGTTCAGTCCGTTCCCGACGGTCCGGCAAGCGGCCTTGTCTCCAGCCGTTTCTCCATGTCCTATGCATCCAGCGACTCCTCGGAGTGGTACGCAGATAATGGACCGGCTATTGCTGACCTGGATGATGAGGAAGACGAGTGGACATCCGAAGAAGCTGAATCCGGTAAAGCGCTGGATTCCGGCAAGGAAGCTGAATCCACTGAAGAAACCGGGACAAGCACTGCTGTTTCTCACAAGCAAACGCTTTCCACGCCCACCGATACGGATCCCATAATCATGAGCGGGTATGGACCTGGCGGTCCGCCTTCTTCCCCGGCGTCAACGTTCAACTCCACAGAAGACGCCATGCTGCGTTCCTATATCCAGATCCGGAAGGTCACTCTTCCGGACGGACGTGTGTGCACGCTGATGCTGAACACGGAAATCACGCCGGTTCTGGCCACCCGTGCCGCTCTGAGCAGCCAGCTTACCGCGGTTTCCATCATTGTGCTGGTGCTGGCGGCTATTCTTGCCCTGATCATTTCCAGCATCATTTCCCGCCCCATTCAGGAAACCAACCGTGCGGCCAAGGCTCTTTCTCATTCCCGCTACACACCGCCGCCCCAGGCAAACCGGTACCGGGAAATCGCTGAACTCAATCAGACCCTGGTCAAGGCTGCAGAAGATCTCAGTCAGGTGGATAATCTCCAGCATGAGCTGATTGCCAACATATCCCACGATCTTCGCACGCCGCTGACCATGATCGGCGGATACGCGGAAGTCATGCGGGACCTTCCCAGCGAAAACACGCCGGAAAACATGCAGATGATCATTGACGAAACCGCGCGGCTCTCCTCTCTCGTCAACGAGCTTCTGGATTTCAGCCGCCTTCAGGCCGGCGTGGTGCAGATGAGCTTTGCGCCTTTTAACCTGACATCTTCTGTTCAGGCAATTATCAGCCGGATCAACGTGCTCACTGCGAGCAAGGGCTACAAAATCACCTTTGAACAGGATCAGAACCTGTACGTCAACGCCGATCAGTCCCGCATTGAACAGGTCCTCTACAATCTCATCGGAAACGCCCTCACCTACACCGGAGAAAGCAAATCCGTCACGGTGCGTCAGACCCTCAATGGCGACATGGCCCATATCGATGTCATTGATACAGGCAAGGGCATTGCAGAAGAAGAACTGGACCTGATCTGGAACCGCTATTACCGGACCCGTGAAACCCACAAACGCGCAGTGGTAGGCTCCGGTCTGGGACTGCATATTGTCCAGACCATTCTTGAGCAGCACCATGTGCCCTACGGTGTCCGCAGCACCCTGAAAGTGGGGACCACATTCTGGTTTGAACTGCCGATCGTGAAGGATACCGAAACGCCCGGCTGATGCGCAAAGTCTCCTCTTCCGACCCCGTTTCCAGGGATTTCAAAAGCCCGGAGCATATCGAGAATGCTCCGGGCTTTTCCCATCTTCGGATGGTCTATGCTTTTCATGTCTTAAGGCTTCATGCGTCAGAACGGCTTTCCGTTATTCACCGTTTCGATCCATCCATGCAGGCCTCAAACTCATCCTGCAGGCTTTCCCTTATCCACCTGCATGGCCGGCATCTGCCGGCTCCCGCTTCTATCCGGAAAGCCTTGACGCTCAGACGTAAGTTCCTGAACAATGCACGACAGCATTTTCCTCTGCGCCTTCCATCCTGAAGCTTCTCTCTGTATCCTGGCCGCCTGGCCGTCAGCACGCCTACATGCATCGGCCTGTCACTGCCGGCTCCATTGGCCGGTCAGCAGTTCTGCAGCCTTCCGGCTTATGCCTGATCATTCCGGTTTTCACACTCTCCGCTGCCCTCTGCAAGCTTCGGTGTATCACTGCCGGCATGCCCGATGGCAATCTTCCGCACTTCCTGGGTGACGGGATGGATTTTCGGAAGCGTAATCCGCAGAATTCCGTTGTCCAGCGAAGCCCTGATACCGTCCTGATCCACGCCCTCGAGCTCGAAGGACCGCTCCATGTGGCCCCAGCGGCGCTCTGAGTGCATATACTGTTTGTCCTGCTTATCCATGTTCACATCCGCCGATACGGTCAGGATGTCATGGTCCACCTGTACGCTGATCTGATCTTCGCTGACACCCGGAAGCTCGGCTTCCAGCTGATAGCTGTCATCCGTTTCCTGGACATCCACACGGAACGCGCGGTCCGCGGTCATATCCTCCGTAAAAGGAGCAAAGAAGCTGTTCCAGAGACTGTTCATATCCTGATAATGATTTCTTGAAAGCATATACATAAGTCATCCTCCTTGCTGAGACTCAATCTTTCTTTTTTCGGTCCATCTCTGAACCGTGACTGGAGTATAACTTAAAGATCAAAGAAAGTCAAACTCAGATAAGGTCAAAAACAGCGGATGAAGTGCATATTTCTGCTTCATCCGCCATTTTTCTCGTTATTTCGAAGTTTTTCGGATTTTTTTGACTATCATTCTTCCACAGAGATCTGACGATACGGTTCCACCACTGCCGGATTTCCGCCTCTTGCAATGAAATCGTCAATGGCCGCCTGAAGTTCCACATGGAATTCTTCCAGGCAGATGCCCCGGCTCATGATATATTCTGCCACATCCTTACCCACGTAGCGGTAATGCCAGGGCTCAAAATTGATTTCCGTTTCCGCTTCCTTGTCACTGGGATAACGGAGAATAAAGCCGAACCGCGCGGCATTCTCCACCATCCACTGGGCTTCCTTTGTTTTGGCAAAGTCCCGGTTCATGGCCTTGTCCCGCCAGGATCTGGATACAATATCGCACCCGAGCCCGGTCTGATGATCGCTGGCCCCCGGCATGTTGACCCATCCGTCATCCCGCCCGTTATTCCGCTTCAGGCGGTTGTAATACATGGTCTTCTGGGTCTGATAGGACCGGTATGCCGACTTGAGGTACAGCCGGATATCTTCCTTCAGCCCGGCTTCAAACATTTCCACCAGGGCCTGTGCACAGGTTTCCTGAAGTTTCATCTGCGATGAGGAGGCCTTGTTGACGCCTCCGTTGGTATTCTCCCCGGCCTTGTTGCTTTTCCGGCTCTTCATGCTGACCAGCGGGTCCGGAACAAACTCGCTGCCCAGCAGCACATGCTTGTTCGCCAGACGGATCATGTCAGGGTCCATCTGTTCAAGCATCAGTGGGAAATTCCATTCCACATCCCCGTAGCCCGGGATTTCCTCCAGTTCCACTTCGTCTTCCAGAGAAAAGAGGATTTCCTCCTCTTCCTCTTCTGCCAGCCCGGATACAGGCAGCAGGAAAAGCATCAGCAGCAGACACAGAATCGCACGAAACTTCATAGACAGCCTCCCGTCGTTTCCGCTTCTGAAAAGTGCGGAACAACAAGTCTGAATTATAATCATTTGCGGAAATGGCATCAAGCAGAAAGCGGATATCCGCGCATCCGTGCAGATATCCGCCTCTTAGAACGATCAGCCGATTCCGAAGGAAATGCCCATATGCTTGGCAATGGTCACCATCTGATGATCTTCCGGCACCAGCTTCGGAATGCCGGCAATATCCTTCAGCGGGTTATGCACGATGTTGTTGCCCTTCAATGCCACGCTGACGCCATAGATCTGATCACGGATCAGTTCTGCGGCGTGTACACCGAACTGGGAGGACAGCACGCGGTCATATGCGCTGGGCGTACCGCCGCGCTGAATGTGCCCGGGAACAACGCTCCTGGCTTCCACACCCAGCATCTCGGACAGCTGCGCCGCCACATATCCTGCTGCGGAATACCCGCCAGCACGCATGCTTTCGCGCTCCTTCTTCTTCATCTTGGATTCATCCTTGGTCATGGCGCCTTCCGCCACGGCAATGATGGTAAAGCCCTTGTTGTTCTTGGCACGCGCTTCGACGATCTCGGCAACCTTCTCGATCTTGTAGGGAATCTCAGGAATCAGGATGACGTCAGCGCCGCCGGCAAGGCCGGAATACAGGGTCAGCCAGCCTGCCTTGTTGCCCATGATCTCAATGCACATCACGCGGCCATGGCTGGCTGCGGTGGTGTGGATGCGGTCGATCGCGTCCGTCGCGATATCGATGGCTGTATGGAAGCCGAACGTGAAATCCGTGCCGTAGATGTCATTGTCGATGGTTTTGGGAAGGCCGATCACGTTCAGGCCTTCCTCGCTGAGAAGATTGGCCGTCTTGTGGGTGCCGTTTCCGCCCAGGGTGACCAGGCAGTCCAGTTTCAGTTCCTGGTAGGTCTTCTTCATGGCTTCCACCTTGTCAACCTTGTCATCCCCGATCACTCTCATATCCCTGAAAGGCGTACGGCTGGTACCCAGGATCGTGCCGCCCAGGGTCAGAATGCCGGAAAACTGGCTCTTGGTCATGGGGGAATAATCGCCTTCAATCAGGCCGCGGTAGCCGTCATGAATACCCACAATCTCACAGTCGAACATTTCGTAGGAAGCCCTGGCAACACCGCGGATAGCCGCATTCAAACCGGGGCAGTCACCACCGCTGGTCAGAATACCAATGCGTCTTTTCATCCTGAAAAACCCCTTTCTCCACTCACAGTCACGGATGTTATTACTTTCTTTATGATCACAAGTATAACACGTCATCGGAAGCTGTGCAACAAACAGTTCTGTGTCCACTGCTTTTCACCGCAATCCGTTTTCCCTGTACAGCCTGTTTTTCCATGCGCCTCATGCTTTTTTTGCTTTGTGTGCATTGCATCCCGGAAAAAAACATGTATGATGGTACTGTCCGATTTCAAAAATGGAGAGTGAAACATCATGAGTGAACGCAGTCATGTGCTCAGCAGACTTCAGGAGCTTGGCATCCCCTATGAGCTTCATGACCACGAAGAAGCACGGAGCATGGAAGACTGTCTGAACCTGCCGTTTCTTGACAGCGACACCGTGTTTTTGAAGAATATCCTGCTGACCACGCGCCAGAAGGATCAGTGGTTTCTGTACCTGACCCTTCCGGACAAGCCCTACCGCACCGCCGATGTCAGCAAGAAGCTGGAAACCTCCCGTCTTTCCTTTGCGCCGCCGGAAGTGCTTCCGGAAATGCTGCACCTGGAAAGCGGCAGCCTGAGTCCGCTCGGGCTCTGGTTTGATGAGCAGAAGACCATCACGCTGGTGCTTGACCGGGATATCTATGCCTTTTCCCGTGTCGCGGTTCACCCCTGCGACAATCACTCCACGCTGATCTTTTCCATGGACGCGTTCCGGCATCAGGTGATTCCGTCCCTTCACCATATCACGGTGGACCTGAACGTGCCCTGGCCCGGTAAATAAGCCATGTATTCCCTTTCCCACGCCATTTCAGGGAGGTTGACATGAAAAAACTGCTCTGTCTTCTTCTTTGTCTTGTATTCCCCGTTTCCGCCCTCGCCGAAGTCTGCGTTCTGTTTTCCGATCTGAGCGACACGTTTTCAGCATCCATACGTGCTGACCTGGTGCCGCTTCTTGAGCAGGCCGGCATGGAATACTCCGTGATGGATGCCCATGGTTCCCAGTGGACACAGATGGATCAGGGCATGCTCCTGGCGGAAAAATCCCCCGAGGCTGTAGCGATTCAGGCCTGCGAATACGGTTCCCTCAGCGCGGCCCGTGCTGTGGCAGGCCCGCTTCTGGAAAAAGGCATTCCTGTCATCTTTTTCGGACGGGTCATGTATCCCGATGCCGCCTCCGGCAGGGCTTTCTTTCAGGGGCAGGACCGGGCCTGGTACCTGAATCATGACGTCCCGCGTCTTGGGCTCACCCAGGGACAGGCTGCCGGCCAGTATCTCGCAGCGCACTATGATGCGTGTGATCTTGACGGGGACGGCCGCATTTCCTGTGTTGTCCTCCAGGGGGACGCCATGGATGAGGACGCCTGCACCCGTTCCGCGTCTTCCGTGGAAGCTGTCAATGACGTCCTTGTATCCAAGGGATTTCCCCGGCTCTGCGGCATCCAGGGCGATGAACCGCCCGTGCTTTCAGACCCGGATTCCCTCTGGTCCGCCCGCTTTGCCAAAAGCGAAATGGACCGCATTCTGCAAAGGACCATGCCGGAACTTGTCCTGTGCGGGAATGATGACATGGCCATCGGCGCTGTCAACGCGCTCTCGGAAAAAGGATACAATACAGATCTTCCGGGGGCTCCATGCATCCCGGTCTACGGCATCGACCTGAGCCCCGTCGCTCAATCCCTGATTGCTCAGGGGCGGATGTACGGGTCCGTGGGACGCAGTCCCGCGGAGATGGCTGCCATGCTCGCCCAGGCGCTGTCCGATATAAGAGAAGGGCTGGATCCCGCCCTGCGCTTTTCCGATCAGACGGAAGACGGCTGGAAGATCGTGGTCCCCTATGCCTGTACCTGTCTTGCCCCGTAAAAAACAGTCGAAAAAAAGCATGAAGGCCGTCCTGACCTTCATGCTTTTTCATATCTGTTATTTGGTGATCTTGATGGTGTGCCTGAACTGCTTGTACACACTGTCCTTATAGACAGATGCATACGCTTTCGGCCATGTCATTTCCAGAATATAGAGCTTCTTGTTCAGGGACACGGCATGGATTCTGCCGCCCACCGGCGCTCCGGTGGACTTGAGGACTCCGGTGAAATCCGCATACACGCCTGTCTTGTCCAGAAGCGTTCTGGTGGCGGTATTGGTGGGACTGTACTGATCGTACTGGGCTTTGCGCGTACTCAGTGCATTGCGGACTTCCTTGGCCAGATCGCTCTGGGAGTAGTCGGAATTGAGGGTATACACATAGACCGTCAGCGTGGCCTGATAATCCACCTTCGTATCCGGGTTCACCAGAACGTAGGTATCATTGGCCGCGTCATCCACTGTCCAGCCGGCCGGCGCGGAGAAGGAAATCCCCAGCTTGGTCGCATCATAGGTGGCGAAATTGCTGAACGAGATCGGAGGAACAGGGGTGGGCGTCGGCTTGTCGATAGGATCAAGCAGCACAGGCGTTGCACCGGCATAGACGCTTCTCATGGTCGGAGCCGGTGTGGGATCGAGGGATACTGTGGCAACATAGGGTGTCTCGCCGGGCAGCGAATCCAGCACGCCTTCCTCAGAGGAAGGATCATACTCTCCGCTGTCAAAATTGTAATCCGATCCGCTGGGGCTGCTGCCCTGAGCCGAAGCAGGAGCCTGCTGGGACGGCGCATCAGGCACATTGGTCACCTGCACCACCTGATACTGGGGCTCGGCCGGCTGCTGTCCGCAGGACGCCAGAAAAACCAGCATCAGCACCAGAACCGCACTCAGAATGATCCGATGTTTCATATAGGAAACCTCCTTTTACCCGGGACGGGCTCACTCTGCCTCATCCGAATAGTATGGATGATACATGCGCCGTCCATCGAGAATCGCTATCTTCTCAGAGAACGCGCCAACCGGCGTCTTTTCCACTGCTGCGCGCATCTGATAGACTCTTGAATCCAGATAATCCAGAATGTGAAGCACTTCCGCCTCAAGGATTTTCGGCACCTGAGGGCTGCCATGCTCCGCCACGCCGTGATGGGAAAGAATCATGTGCTCCAGGAGCACCACCCATTCTCCCCCGATCCCGCAGTTTCTGGCAGCCGTCTGCAGGTTGGCCACGCCTCTGACCAGATGCCCGATCAGCTGTCCGTCCCTGGAATAATCCGTAACCTTGCCCATGGAATCGCTGAGCATTTCACTGGTCTTGGCCAGATCGTGGACTATCACGCCGGCGCGGAGCAGATCCGCGTTCAGGAACGGATAGCACTTGAGCACGGCCTCCGCAGTGTGCAGCATATCGGTGGTATGATGCAGGAGCCCGCCCTTTTCCGCGTGATGCACCCACATGCCTCCGGGATAGTACTTCAGTTCCTCACCGGTGAGACGGATCATTTCCCGGACCAGCCGTTTGAGATGATCGCTGGAAAAGGAATCAATCACGGAATCCAGGTAGGCCATCATCTCCTCGGCAGTAGCCGGTGCGCTGGCCACAAGCTGCGACATATCCACCTGGTCTTCCGGCACCGCCGGCTTCATTTCCTCGATCTTCATCTGAATCCGGCCGTTATAGATCTGAATCTGGCTGCGGACGATGTGAACCACGGAACCTGCCTCCGGCACCTGGGTGAACCCGCCCCACATCTTGCAGTTGACTTCCCCGCTGCTGTCCACCAGATTCATGTCCAGGTAGTATTTGCCACGCTGGTCAATCCGCTGCTCGGCACTCTTCACAAGAAGGAAGCCGCTGAATTTCTGTCCATCCCCGAAGGCTTTAATCTGTGTCTGCTGCATGTTTTCCTCCAGAGCTCATTATCAGAAACCGCCCGGTTTTCCAGCTTCCGTGGCAAGATTGGCATAGGTTGTATACTCTGCCAGCCATGCCACCTTGACGGTACCCAGAGGACCGTTTCTCTGCTTGGCAATGATAATTTCGCCCACGTTTTTTTCTTCACACTCAGGGTCGTAATACGCTTCTCTGTGTATAAACATGACCACGTCAGCGTCCTGCTCGATGGAACCGGAATCACGCAGGTCCGAAAGAATCGGCCGCTTGTCGTTTCTTGTGGTGGCCGCACGGGAGAGCTGCGCACACGCGATCAGCGGCACCTTGAGCTCCAGGGCAATGGCTTTCAGCTGACGGCTGATTTCACTGACCTCCAGCTGACGGTTTTCCACTGCACCATCGCAGTGCATGAGACCCAGATAGTCCACAATAATGAGGTCCAGACCATGGTCCATCATCAGACGCCTGCAGCGTGATCTGAGCTGGGAAGGCGTGATGCCGGCCGTATCATCCAGGAAGCAGGAGGAGGCTGACATGGGGCCGATGGAGCGGGCCAGTTTCATCCAGTCATCGGTGTTCAGTGTGCCCTGACGGACTTTCTGCATGTCCACCCGGGCATCCGAGCAGAGCATTCTCATGGCGATCTGCTCTCTGGGCATTTCCAGGGAAAAGACCGCCACGGTCTTTCCCGCGCTGAACGCCGCATGACTGGCAATATTGATGGCAAAGCTCGTCTTGCCCATGGACGGTCTGGCTCCGATCAGGATCAGTTCGCCCGGATGCAGGCCCGTAAGCAGCTTGTCCAGGTCCGTAAACCCTGTGGGAACGCCGGAAAGCCGTCCCTTGAGCTTGGAGAGTTCCTCAATAATGCCGTAGGTATTGTACAGAACATCCTGCATGGGCACCAGCGTCTCACCGTTGGAGCGCTTCATGACGATGTCAAAAATGGACTTTTCCGCATGCGCCAGAGCGTCCTGCATGGGGACCATCTGGCCGTAGCATTCCCTGGAAATCTCCTGACAGGCGGAAATCAGCTTCCTGAGCGTGCTCTTCTCTTCCACAATGGCGATGTGGGATTTGACATTGGCCGTCAGAAAATGAAAGCTGATCAGATCGGCCAGGTATTCCTCCCCGCCGACGCCTTCCAGGGTTCCCCGGCGCTTGAGCTCGGCGACCAGTGTAATGACATCAATCGGGGACGCATTCCGGTTCAGGGTGAGCATGGCGTCGAAGATTTCCTTGTGCTGAGGCTGATAGAAATCTTCCTTCGTCAGCCGTTCCACGCCCTGAAGCACCGCCTGGGTGTCCTGAAGCATGGCTCCCAGCACAGCCCGCTCAGCTTCCAGAGAATTCGGCGGCACCATGGAGCGGGTTTCACTCATGCCAGCCACTTCCTTCTCTTCTTACTTCTCCAGGGGCACCACATGCACCACCATATTGGTGGTAATGCCGCTGTAGAGCCATACGCTCATCTTCACATCGCCCACCTGCTTGATGGGTTCGGCGAGCTCGATCTTCTTCTTGTCCACGCTGATCCCGTACTGCTTTTCCAGTACCGCAGCGATCTCAGCGGTGGTCACACTGCCGTAGAGACGGCCCTTGTCTCCGCATTTCACAGGCAGGGTCACGCCCTTGTCACGCAGCATGGCCGCCTTGGCCTCCGCCTCGGCTCTGCGCTCCGCCTCACGCGCGGCTTCCGCGGCACGCTTGCGCTCCACTTCCTTCATCGCACCGGGCTTTGCCTCCATGGCCAGTTTCTGGGGAAAAAGGAAGTTGCGGGCATAGCCGTCCGATACGGTGATGATGTCATCGCGCTTGCCCATATTCTTGACGTCCTGAAGAAGAATGACTTTCATGTATCTTGCCTCCTGCCTGCCGGAAACGGGAAAATATTTCTGCTGTTCATAATGTGTGTCCGGCATACGTTTACAGATTATATTATAGCGAAAGTGCCTGACTCTGTAAAGTTTTCCGGCCGCTCAGGGACCGCCGTCCCGTGATGATCACCCGAAAAAGAAAGACCGGCACCCTTTCGGGCACCGGTGAAAGACTGCATCTCAGGGAAGCACGCACAGGGAGGCAAAGCGCTCGAGCAGCGCATCCCGCTCCCCGGCATCCAGACCGGAATGGTTCAGCAGTTCTTCCAGAGTGTGGATCGGGAATTCACTGTATTGTTCCACAGCCCTGGCACAGGCTTTCGGAGCCGCCTGTTCAAGCAAAAGCCTGGCCTGCGGACAGGCAAGAATATCAGCCACTCTGGTTTTTCCATGGAACGGATGGGCGTAGTCCAGTGTGGGACGATAGGTCCATTCCCGGCTCTCCCCGCTCAGCAGGATTTCTCCGCCCTCCGGATGCGCGGGAAGCACCACAGTGGCCTCCGCCCCTTCCGGAACCGTCACGCGCATGTTGAAAAGGCCGTCTTCCTGAATCCGCCAGCTGACCTCCCAACGTCCGGCGGGCGAATCATAGGCAATCCTGGCGTGCCCCAGCCGTCCGTCCGGTACAGGAGCGATCCGCGCCTTTTTCCAGCCCGGGGCTTCGGACCTGAGGCCCATGACGTAGCCATAGATGGCTTCGCAGACGGAGCCGTAGGCATAATGGTTCAGACTGTTCATGGAAGTGCCCGTGATTCTGCCCTCGCTGTCCAGACTGTTCCAGCGCTCCCAGATGGTGGTGGCACCAAGATTCACGCAGTAGAGCCAGCCGGGGAACGTCTCCCGCAGCAGGATACGGTACGCCATCTCCGGCATGCCGCACTCAAAGAGCACCGGAAGAATCTGATACGTGCCGGTAAACCCGGTGCGGATGGCATAGAAATCCCGGGTCAGGCGGTTTTCAAAACTGCGGATCATGGTCTCCCGGTTCCGGTACAGTCCGTACCTGAGCGCCAGGACATAGGCGGTCTGAGTTTCCACCGCCAGGCGGCCGCCGCCGGTGACGTACTCGTTCATCAGCGCGCGCTGCACTTCATCCGCCAGGCGTCCGTAGTGCTCGGCGTCCCTGTCCTCGCCCAGCACCTTGGCCGCCATGGCCGTCAGGTTCAGGGAATTCATGTAATACACACCCTGAATGTACTGCGGTTCCGTTCCGCCAAAGGAACTCTGGGGCGTCAGCCCGTCCTGGGCAAGCCAGTCGCCGAAGGTGAAGGCAGAAAAGCGCACATGCGTGCCGCCGTCCTCCTGATCCTTCCGGATCAGCCATTCGCAGTAGTCCCGCATCATGGGATAGTTTTCGCGCAGAAGCTCGACATCCCCGTAATTCTTGTAAATATTCCATGGGATGATGGTGCCGGCATCGGCCCACACGGCCCCGCCGTGATTGCCGGATCCCTTCAGGGACGGAGAATAGGCCGGCAGGTCGCCCCCGCCGTAGCGCACCTGGTCCACCCGGAGATCACGCATGTACTTGCGGTAGAAATCCTTGCAGTCCATCTGATAGCACGCGGTATTGACAAACACCTGGGTGTCCGCTGTCCAGCCCAGCCGTTCATCGCGCTGCGGGCAGTCCGTGGGAACATCCAGGAAGTTGCTCATCTGTCCCCAGAGCGAATTGTGCATCAGCTGATTGATGCCCGGGTGCCCCGTCTCCACTTCCAGCGTATGCCTGAGGTCCGACGAGAGCACAAGGCCCGTGAAGTCTTCCGGACACACCTGCTCAAGCCCTTCCACCTTCATGTAGCGGAAGCCGTAGAATGTGCTGAGCATTTCCACGTCCTTCTCGTTTCCGTCGGAAATGTAGGTGTATTCCGCCAGGGCGGAACGCAGGTTATCCCGATAGAAATTTCCCTCCTGCAGGACTTCCCCGGCCTGCATATAAAGCTTCTGTCCGCGCTGCATCCGGCTGTGAAAGCGCACGATTCCGGCGAAGTTCTGTCCGAAATCCAGCACCTTCTCCCCGGCAGGCGTGCAGACCAGTTCAGGACGCAGGGTATCCACAATGCGGATGCAGGGAGAGAACTGCTCCACAAGATGGAAATCGCGGTCAGCATCTGTGCAGCCGCATGCCTCACCCGGCTCTCTGGTATCGTCACGCGTTTCACCGTCATAGATGTCGCTGGTGACGAGACACGAAAGCGTGGCCTTCCAGGAGTCATCCGTCTCCACCACGCACCGTTCCCCGCCGCTGGTCATTTCCAGGCGCGCACCCAGATAATACTGTTCGCCCCAGCGGCATGTCTGCTTTTCCCCGAATCCGATTCTTCCCCGGTACCAGCCGTTTCCGACAATGACCTCCAGCAGGTTGTCCTTCTCAAGGTATTCCCTGACGTCATAGGTCTGAACCCGCACATAGTCATCATAGTCATTGAAGCCCGGGGCCAGATAGTCCCCTCCGATGCGTTTCCCGTTGAGATACGCCGTATACACGCCAAGTCCGGTGATTTTCAGTACAGCACCGTCCACCTGCTCCGGTGCTTCAAAGCGCCGGAAAAAGCGCGGACACGGGATATCCCGTACAGGACGGATCATGTTCAGCATGCGTGTTTCCTCCTTGTTCAGTTCATGATCAGTTTCCGGCTTTCCAGCCGCAGAACGCTTCAATCTTTTTTACCAGGACCGCTGCCGTCTTTTCCTGCGTGACGCGGGAAGGGTGCCCGTCAGCGCCCATGCCGTCCTCTGCGAGCTGCACAGGCAGCTCCAGATAATCGATGCGCGCATCCGCATTGCGCTCCCGGAACAGCTGCACCTGGCGCTGCACTTCGGGACAGAGCTCCTGTCCCATCACGCCGAGTATGCAGAGAATCGGTACATGGGGCCGCATACCGGACACGGTCTGCAGAAACGCGCCGTATGCTTTCCCGAAGGCATCCACGCGCTCCGCAATGCCACGGGTCCAGCTGGAATCATTGGTGCCCAGATTGATGATGACAAGATCCGGCATGTTTTCTCCGGGCCCAAGTTTTGCCGGCGCTTTCCCGAGACGGCGGTGCAGTTCAGGCGTCCGGTATCCGTACAGCTCCGGCATGAGCAGGTCCAGGTTCGGCGCTTCCGCTTCCGGAGGCACCCACCGGGAAATCAGGCCGGTGCCGCTCCAGGCCACCAGATCGCAGGAAGCCCGGAATGCGCGGGATGCTAGCGATGCGTATCCCAGAACCGCGTTTTCCGTGGCAGTGGAAAACGTGTCCGTGGACGCTGCCTCCACCCCGTACCCGCAGGTAATGGAATCCCCGATGAACTCAATATGCTTCTCCGGTTTTTCCGGACAGCGCATGACGCTGCCCTCCTCCAGACAGATCTGTTCAATCCCGGCCAGACCGAAAGCGCCTTCCGTGATCTTGCTCAGGCGTACCCGGTGAAAACTGCCGGCTGGACCGCAGGGCATTTCAAGATGCCAGTGCTCCGCGCTCTCCCGGAGGGTCTTTACCTCCAGCACGCTGCCGTCCGCTTCCGCAGCCATTCTGGCGGGCTGCCAGCCCTCTCCGGTCTGCGCATCCGTGCGCACAAGCACGTCCACCCATCTGCTGTCCGTATCAAACTCCACATAGCTGCCGGACCAGCCCAGATACAGCACCTGGTCCGCCAGCGAATTGCGTCCGCCTGTGCGCAGCAGACGCATATCCAGCTCTTTCATGCATTCGCCCCTTTCCTGCACTTCTTTATTACCCGGGAAAAACGTATCACTTTTTTCCTGTCCACGCAATCCCCGGACGCAATTCTCCATGATTTTTCAAGGCCGTGGAAAATGCGTTTCTTGACACGCTTTTCGAATCATCGTATCATTATACGGCATGTGAGGTGAACAGGCGGCCGCGTGCCTATGGCATGAGGAAAGTCCGAGCACCGCAGGGCAGGGTGCCGGTTAACGGCCGGTGGAGGCGACTCCAAGGAGAGTGCAACAGAGAGATACCGCCGGATTTCTCCGGTAAGGATGGAAAGGCGAGGTAAGAGCTCACCCGCGACCTGGCGACTCGTCGTGATGTAAACCCCACCTGGTGCAAGATGCAATGGGACAGATCAGCGGCCCGCTGTGTCCCGCAATCGCTCGAACCTGCGCGGTAACGCCAGGTCTGGATAGATGACCGCCCAATACAGAACTCGGCTTATGGTCACGCTCACATGCTTTTTTTCTTTTTGGGAAGATGTTCTTGTTTTGGAAGGGGTTCTTGTCCTTGTCCATAAAGAAACTTGTCTGCTGCCTTCTCTGCTTCCTGTGCCTGCTTCCCTGTGCTCAGGGGCTGGCGGAAAACACGGAGGAACAGCCCTTCATCATCCGCTTCGGCAGCCGGGATGAGCCGCGCATTGCCCTGACCATGGATGACTGCTATGAAATCCGCTGGGTCCGGGAAGCCTTTGACCTGTGCAATGAATACGGCATTGTCATGACCTTCTTTCCTCTGGGCATCATGCTGAAGGAGGAAGACCGGGAGCTCTGGCAGGCCATCGCCGCTTCCGGATGTGAGATCGGCTCGCATACCATGCGCCACGGACGCATGGCGCTGGGCGACAGCCGCTATCTTCTGGCCAATATTCTCAGGCCCCAGGAAGTCCTGGATGCGCTGCTGGGGTATCACTATCCCATCCGGTCCATCCGTCCGCCGTTCGGAAACACCGAGGACGAGAACGGGCATAACCGGAAAGCCATCAAGCTGCTGGGCATGGCGGGGTATGAGCATGTGGTGAACTGGGATGTGAGCCAGACCGATCCGGAAAAAGCATTCCCCCGGGTACGGAACGGTTCCATTCTGCTCTATCATGCCCGCTGGACGGATTTCCAGTGCATCAAGGCACTGGTCCCCAGGCTGCTGGAAAAAGGGTTCGAGTTTGTCACGGTTTCCGATCTTGTCGGGTTTGAACCGCTGGCCACTTCCACGGACCTGTATGTCTACCGCGAAGAGGACTACATACACTGAGCATAAAAAACGGAAGCAGATCCTGCAAACGGATCCGCTTCCGTTTATATTTTTATGCCTGTTTTTTTCATGCTGTCATCGAAAACAGCAGGCTGCCCAGCACGTATACGATATAGCCTGCAGAAAGCGTGCACAGGGCACGGTTCACTCTTCCGCAGGAGCGGCACAGGTTCAGGCAGATGCCCTTTTTCAGGGGATACAGAAGCCGCATGGGACTGCGGTTCATCAGATCCGCGGCAAGGTGCGTCCCCATGCCCAGAAGAAAGGAGGGAAGAAACGGCGGGCAGATGCACTGCACCGCATAGCCGGTCACCAGCGCGAACAGAAGGCTGTGAGTAAACGTCCTGTGTCTGGAGCATCGCCCCTGAAGCAGTGCCCAGGTCATCAGCAGCGTCCCGATGAGCATGGACTGCGGACTCCGCTGCCCGGCCAGCGCATAGATGCCGGTTTCGCCCGCCAGTCCAGCGGGCAGAAGCACCACGGCAATCCCAATGGCCGCCAGCCTTGTAAACAGCGCCTCCCTGCGTCCTTTTCTGGTATGAATGTCCACATCCGGAAGAATGGAGCCGATTGCGCTGCCCACCACCGGCACAATGCATTCCGCCGGCGCACCGGGATGCGCAGCGGCCAGGGCCGAAGCAATCCCGAGCGCCAGATGTGTCATGCCCATCATCGGGTATTTCCTCCCCTGCGCGTCACACCCGGCACAGCTCGATAAGCGCCCTGGTGACGGTTTCCATCTCTTCCTCGGTACCGATGGTCACCCGGAGGTAGGGATTCAGGCGGTCCGCCGTAAAGTGGCGCACCAGAATCCCGCGTTCACGCAGTGCCTGCTGCACATGCGTCGCATCTTCCGGATCCGCCCGGACAAACAGGAAATTGGTATGGCTGGGCAGAACCGGAATGCCCTTTTCCCGCAGAGCGCGGTATACCCGGTCGCGGGTGGCGCAGATCCGGGCCACGCACCTGTCCGTATAGGCCGTGTCCCGTACAGCCGCCTCGGCGGCCGTCTGGGCCAGAAGATCCGTGGGATAGGAATTGAACGAATCCCGGATCCTGCGAAGCGCGCTGACCAGGCGCTCGGAACCTATGGCATAGCCCACACGGAGTCCGGCCAGAGAGTGGCTCTTGGAAAAGGTGCGCACAATCAGGATATTGTCATACTTTTCCAGCAGCGGAAGGGCCGTGGCACCCGAAAAGGCCGCGTAGGCTTCATCCACCAGAAGGACCTGGTCATGCTCACGGGTGTGTGCCGCCAGCCTTTCCACATCCTCCATGCCCAGAAGTATGCCCGTCGGCGCATTCGGATTGGCCAGGGCAATGGGATGCCCCTGCAGCATGCCGGACACGTCCACCGTGAAATCCTCCTTCAGCGGAACGCACTTAAGGTGCGCGCCGAAGAGATTCGCATACACCGGATAAAAGGAATAGGTGATATCCATGCTGACCACGGTTCTGCCAGCAAAGAACGCGGCAAAGGCAAAGGCCAGCACTTCATCGGACCCGTTCCCGCAGAACACGCATTCCGGCGCAACCCCGTTCACCTCGGCAATGGCTCTGCGCAGTCCGGAAGCTTCCGTATCCGGATACAGGCGCAGCCTTTCCGTCAGTCCCTGGAGCGCGCGCTCCACGGCAGGCGAAGGCGGATATGGATTCTCATTGGTATTGATCTTGATAAACTTTCTGTCCTTCGGCTGTTCGCCCGCCACATAGGGCTTCATCCTCAGGGCAAGCTCACTTTCATATGCCATAGCAGCTCCTCCT
>CAMNDE010000020.1:0-47622 GCA_946534895.1 uncultured Clostridia bacterium | reverse complement strand
CGATGGTGCCGATGTTGACATGGGGCTTAGTTCTTTGGAAATGCTCCTTTGCCATAGGAAATTCCTCCTAGTAATTTGTGAATCAGTTCTTCTTGGCACGATCGCCAATGATCTTTTCTCCGACAGACTTCGGAACTTCTTCATAGTGGTCGAACTGCATGGTGAACATGCCGCGGCCCTGAGTACGGGAACGAAGGTCTGTCGTATAGCCGAACATTTCAGCCAGAGGCACGAATGCATGGATGATCTGATCGGTACCGCGCATTTCAGTGCCTTCCACACGTCCACGGCGGCTGGAAACATTGCCCATTACATCGCCCAGATACTGGTCAGGCACAATGATTTCCACTTTCATGACAGGCTCCATCAGGCAGGGATCTGCATGCTTGACAGCTTCCTTGAAAGCCATGGAACCTGCAATCTTGTAGGCAGCTTCAGAGGAGTCGACGTCATGGTAAGAACCATCGACGACCGCAGCCTTGAATCCTACAACTTCGAAGCCGGCCAGAGCACCGCCCTTGGCAGCTTCCTGGATGCCCTGATCGATGGCCGGCACAAATTCCTTGGGAATCACGCCGCCGACGATCCGGTTTTCAAACTCGTATTCCTTGCCAGGTTCCTGAGGATCGATTTCGATCCAGCAGTGACCATACTGACCATGACCACCGGTCTGACGGACAAAGCGTCCTTCAGCACGGGCATGCTTGCGGATGGTCTCCTTGTAGGTAACCTGGGGCTTGCCGACCGTGGCTTCCACCTTGTATTCACGGAGAAGACGGTCAACAATGATTTCGAGATGCAGCTCGCCCATGCCAGCGATGATGGTCTGACCGGTTTCAGCGTTGGTATAGGTCTTGAAGGTGGGATCTTCCTCGGCCAGCTTCAGCAGAGCCATGGTCATCTTGTCCTGACCGGCCCTGGTCTTGGGCTCAATGGCAACCTCGATCACGGGATCAGGGAATACCATGGACTCAAGCACGATCTGGTCATTTTCATCACACAGAGTATCGCCTGTGGTGGTGTCCTTCAGACCCACGGCACCGGCAATCTCACCGGTATAGATTTCAGGAATCTCCTCACGGTGATTTGCATGCATCAGCAAGATACGGCTGATTCTTTCCCTCTTCTGCTTGGTGGAATTCATCACATAGCTTCCGGAAGCCAGATGGCCGGAATATACGCGGAAGAACGCCAGCTTTCCGACAAAAGGATCAGTCATGATCTTGAAGGCAAGTGCAGAGAAGGGCTGGTCATCAGAAGGATGACGTTCCATTTCCTTTTCAGGATCATGGGGATCCGTTCCCTTGATGGCGGGGATATCCAGCGGAGAAGGCATATACTCGATGATGTTGTCGAGCAGCGGCTGCACGCCCTTGTTGCGATAGCTGGTACCGCAGCACACAGGGTTCATGGTGCAGGCGATGGTTGCCTTGCGGATCGCATTCTTGATTTCTTCAACTGTGAGTTCCTCACCGCCGAAGAACTTTTCCATCAGAGCGTCGTCGGTTTCAGCAACCTTTTCAATCAGCTCATCATGGTACTTCTGTGCGATTTCCTTCATGTCCTCCGGAATCTCTTCATCCCGGACATCCTGTCCAAGGTCATCATAATAGATTTCAGCACGCATGGTGATGAGATCGATGATGCCGCGGAAGGTATTTTCAGCACCGATGGGGAGCTGAATCGGCACAGCATTGGAATTCAGGCGGTCCTTCATCATGTCAACGACACGGAAGAAGTTTGCGCCGGTGATGTCCATCTTGTTGACATACGCCATGCGGGGAACCTTATAGGTTTCTGCCTGCTTCCACACGGTTTCAGACTGGGGCTCAACGCCGCCTTTTGCGCAGAAGACGCACACAGCGCCGTCCAGAACGCGCAGGGAACGTTCCACTTCCACAGTGAAGTCCACGTGACCAGGAGTATCAATGATGTTGATACGGTAAGTCTTGTCATGGTTTTCGGGATCGCGGGGATCATGCCACATGCAGGTCGTTGCAGCACTGGTAATGGTGATGCCGCGTTCCTGTTCCTGTGCCATCCAGTCCATGGTGGCTCCGCCCTCGTGGGTTTCGCCCATCTTATGGACCTTGCCGGTATAGAAAAGAATTCTTTCTGTCGTTGTCGTCTTGCCGGCATCAATGTGAGCCATGATGCCAATATTACGTACTCTTTCGAGCGGGTGGCTCCTGGGCATAGAGGTGAAAACTCCTTTCAGGAATTGCGGATGCGATTACCAGCGATAGTGTGCAAAAGCCTTGTTTGCTTCTGCCATGCGGTGCATTTCTTCCTTACGTTTCACGGCATTGCCGGTGTTGTTGGATGCATCCATGATTTCGCCTGCCAGGCGCTCAGCCATGGTCTTCTCACCGCGCTTGCGTGCAAAGTCCACAATCCATCTCAGTGCCAGTGTCTGCCGGCGCTCGGGACGGATTTCCATAGGAACCTGATAAGTGGCGCCACCCACACGGCGGGCCTTGACTTCCAGGGAGGGAGCAACATTGGCCAGAGCGGACTGGAACACTTCGTTGGCGTCCTTGCCGGTCTTCTTGGCCACATTCTCAAAGGCTGAATAGCATACATTCTGAGCGACACCGCGCTTGCCATCCAGCATGATCTGGTTGATCAGTTTCGTAGCGACTGTCGTTCCCAGTACAGGATCCGGCAGCACCTCGCGCTTGGGTACATTTCCGCGACGGGGCATATGATTACCTCCTAATAAGCTTCGTTGTGCGGCATAATGGTTGCAACTTTGGAATACACACCCCGCCTGTCTGTGTCAGCATCACAGAACCTGTCCGGCGATTTCCGCAAAGTCGGGACCAGGTCGTGCTTCTCCCCTGCTCTCCGGTTCCTGGGAGAGAAAGAAGAAACATAACCGGGTATCTTCCCGGCCCGGGGCAGCCAGTATCCCACGCCGTCCTCTTACTTCTTGGGCCGCTTGGCGCCGTAGCGAGAACGAGCCTGCATTCTCTTGGCCACACCGGCCGTATCCAGTGCGCCGCGGATGATGTGATAACGCACACCAGGCAGATCGCGTACACGACCTCCGCGAATCAGCACAACACTGTGCTCCTGAAGGTTGTGACCTTCACCAGGAATGTAGCAGGTACCTTCGATAGAGTTCGTAAGGCGGATACGGGCGATTTTCCGAAGAGCAGAATTAGGCTTTTTGGGCGTAGTGGTCTTCACGCTCAGGCAAACACCGCGCTTCTGCGGGCAGCCCTGCAGAATAGGCGCTGTGGACTTGTTCGTTGCCTTTTCCCGTCCCTTGCGGATCAGCTGATTGATCGTGGGCATTGAAGCACCTCCATAAGATAGTTCCCCCAAAATTTCCGCAACCCTCGGAAACTTGTAGGTCAAAATAAGTTGGTCGGCAGACGCTCAGTAAATTCCGGCGGCTGCGGTATCCACGTGGACGCCGCAGGCAGTTCCAAGCTCTGCCATGGTCCGGACCCTCTTTACGGCAATGCCGGCATTTTCAGCAGACTGGGTGATCCGCTGGAAAAGAAAGGTGTCCGCGTCCTCGGCTACATAAACACACTTCAGGCCGCCGTTGCGGATGGCCCGTAAAACCTGACGGGTGCCCACCACCTTTGATGTGCTGGCCTTCAAAGCTTCCATCCTCATGCGCCTCCCTGCATGCACTGTCGTGTTCAAAAAAGCGCACGACAAAAGTGCCGATTTCAACCTGCGTATACTAACATGTTCACCGCGCTCTGTCAACGCGTATAAAGCATGCATGAAAAAGTTTTTTTGCTGTTATTTCCTGCATGCGCGGAGTTTCAGTGAATGACCAGCTCACCCTGTCCCGGCGCCATTCGGACCAGCCAGGTGCTGCCGTCGCACAGAAGCTCCACCATGCCGTCATTGGTGGCCACGTACGGCCAGTGCTTGTTCCGCACGTCCTCCGTGCCGTTCTTGTGGTAATGCGTCGCCGTAATCACCGTGAACTTCAGATCCAGCTTCTCCCAGAATTCATGAATCATCGGATCCTTTCCGTGATGCGGGTATTTGAGAATGTCTGTTCTGAGCATGGCCGGATCCACCTTGGAGGCGATATGCCGCAGTCCGAGGTTTTCCAGATCGGATCCCAGCAGCATGACGCCGTCGCCGTACTGCAGTCTGAGCAGCGGGGAGCGGTTATTCACCGAATCTTTTTCTTCCGATTTTAAATAGGCGTGAACTTTCACTTCCCCGATGTTCCATTCGTCCTCGTCATAAAAGTGCGAAAGAAGAATGTCCCGCTCCTTTGCAAGCCGAACCACTTCGAGCATGACTTCATTTTCATCCTCATCAAAGCAGACCATGATCCGCCCGGTGTCATACCTGTCAAGAATCCGTTCCAGTCCGCCCGCGTGATCCGGATGCGGATGCGTAATGAGAATGACGTCAAGCGCATCCACATGTTCCTTTTCAAGCAGTTCCAACACTGCAGGTGCCTGCTTCTCCGTAGCGCAGTCCACAAGCCAGGTTTCATCGCCGAAGCGGATCATGAAGGCGTCACATTCCGAAATCTTCGGAAACGCGACTTCCAGAAGCCTGCTGTCCTCAGGAAAAGAAAACTCTGTCTCCGGATGATGAATCTGATCCACCACCGCAGCATCCCCTGCCGCTGCGGCAATAAAAAAAATCCCCGCCAGCACCATGCTAATCAGTCTTTTCAGAATCAATGAATCTGCCCCTTTCCAAGGATTCACGCTCGCCATATGGCAGGCATAAAAAAAGGTCGGGAAAATCGCCCCAGCCTGTTGACACGCAAAGATTCATTTGATAAAATGTATAATTGAGTCAGTATCATCTGCTGTTGCTCTTCTTCCTTACAGAGAAGATTGTACACTCTGTCCGGGAAAAAAGCAAGAGTAAATTCCTGTAACCCTGGAATTCGATACTGTCGGACAATAGAAGGGGTGATGGCTTTCTATGGTGCACGAAGTCCAAATGGGTAAGCTCCGCAAACGTATGAGCTTCTCGCGCATCGACGAAGTACTCGAAATGCCTGATCTGATTGAAGTTCAGAAGAACTCTTACAGGCGTTTCCTCGACACTGATCTTCGTGAGGTTTTGCACGATGTTTCACCGATCGAAGATTACAACGGCACACTGAAACTCGAATTTGTCAACTACACTCTTGAAGAGCCCAAAAACTCGGTAGACCGCTGCCGGGAGCGGGACATGACCTACGCAGCGCCCCTGAAAGTTTTTGTCCGCCTGACCAACCGCGACACCGGCGAAATCAAGGAATCCGATGTCTTCATGGGAGATTTCCCCCTGATGACAGAACACGGAACCTTCATTATTAATGGTGCCGAGCGTGTCATTGTTTCACAGCTCGTCCGTTCGCCCGGTGCGTATTTCACCATGAACCGGGACAAGTCCGGCAACCAGCTTTTCTCCGCTCAGGTGATTCCCAACCGCGGTGCCTGGATCGAATATGAGACCGACTCCAACAATGTGCTTTGGGTCCGTATTGACCGTAACCGCAAGCTGCCCATCACGGTGCTTCTCCGCGCCGTAGGCTACGGAACCAATGAAGAGATCCGTGAACTGCTCGGCAGCGAAGAGCGTCTGGATGCCACCCTGGAAAAGGGTGACAACGCCTCCAGCCAGGATGAGGCACTCATCGAAATCTACAAGAAGCAGAAGCCCGGTGAACCCGCGAGCCTTGAAAGCGCCACCAAGCTCTTTGACGCATATTTTTATGACAACAAGCGCTATGATCTCATGCGCGTAGGCCGCTACAAGTTCAACAAGAAGCTGGGCATTGCCACCCGTATCGCCGGTCACGAGAGCGCATACGATATCGTGGATCCCACGACCGGTGAAATCCTCCTGGAAAAAGGCCATCTGATTACAGTGGATCAGGCCAAGGCCATCCAGAATGCCGGCATCAACAGGGTCACCCTTCTGGTGGACGGCCAGGAGCATGTGGTAGTGGGCAACCATTTCGCCGATGCTTCCTGCTACCTTGATTTTGATCCCCACGAAGTCGGGATCAACGAAATGGTCTATGTGCCTGTGCTCCGTCAGATCATTGCCGAGTCCACTGAGGAAACCCTCAAGGACAACCTGCGCATGAACCTGAACAGACTCATGCCCAAGCACATTATTCCCGATGACATGATTGCTTCCATCAGCTATCTTGTCGGCCTCCCCTATGGCATCGGCACCTGCGACGACATTGACCATCTGGGCAACCGTCGTCTGCGCAGCGTGGGTGAACTGCTCCAGAACCAGATCCGCATCGGCATGAGCCGTCTGGAACGCGTGGTCCGTGAGCGCATGGCCATTCAGGATGCCGTGGATGTGCGTCCCGGCGATCTGATCAATATCCGCCCGGTGAGCGCAGCCATCAAGGAATTCTTCGGTTCTTCCCAGCTGTCCCAGTTCATGGACCAGCCCAACCCCCTGGCCGAGCTGACGCACAAGCGCCGTCTCAGCGCCCTGGGCCCCGGCGGTCTGAACCGCGACCGCGCTTCCTTCGAAGTCCGCGACGTGCATTACAGCCATTATGCCCGTATCTGCCCCATCGAGACCCCTGAAGGTCCGAACATCGGTCTGATCGGTTCTCTGGCCAGTTTTGCCCGGATCAACGAATACGGATTCATCGAAGCCCCCTACCGCAAGGTTGACAAGGCAAGCGGCCGCGTCACCAGGGAAATCGTCTATATGACGGCTGACGAGGAAGACCTCTACAAGATCGGCACTGCCCATGAACCGCTGGACAAGGACGGGCATTTCATGCACGACGTTGTCATGGTCCGTGACAAGACCGATATCATCCAGGTTCCCGCCTCTCAGGTTGACTTCATCGACGTCTCTCCCCGTCAGGTGGTTTCCGTGGCTACCGCCATGGTTCCCTTCCTGGAAAACGATGACGCCACGCGCGCACTCATGGGTTCCAACATGCAGCGTCAGGCTGTTCCGCTGCTCGTGCCCGAAGCACCCATCGTGGGTACCGGTATGGAATACCGCGCAGGCCATGACTCCGGCGTCTGCATTCTGTCCAAGGAAAGCGGCGTCGTGGAGAAAGTGGACGGCGATCATATCATTATCCGCGACGATTACGGCGAGCGTCATGAGTACAAGCTGAAGAAATTCGCCCGTTCCAACCAGGGCACCTGCATCAACCAGCGTCCCGTGGTCTCCGCCGGACAGATCATTGAAAAGGGTGATCTTCTGGCTGACGGTCCTTCCACGCAGTTCGGCGAAATCGGTCTGGGCCGCAACGCCCTGATCGGCTTCATGACCTGGGAAGGCTACAACTACGAGGATGCCGTTCTGCTCAACGAACAGCTGGTCAAGGAAGACATCTACACCTCGATTCACATCGAGTCCCAGGAATCCGAAGCCCGCGACACCAAGCAGGGACCTGAGGAAATCACCCGTGATATCCCCAATGTTTCCGAAGAAGCGGTCAAGGATCTGGACGAGGACGGCATTATCCGCATCGGTGCCGAAGTGCATCCCGGCGACATCCTCGTGGGCAAGGTCACGCCCAAGGGCGAGACTGACCTGACCGCAGAAGACCGTCTGCTGCGCGCCATCTTCGGTGAAAAGTCCCGTGAAGTTCGTGACACTTCCCTGCGCGTCCCTCATGGCGAGGGCGGCATCGTGGTGGATGTCAAGATTTTCACCAGGGAAAACAAGGACGAGCTCGCTCCCGGCGTCAACAAAATGGTCCGGGTATACATCGCTCAGAAGCGTAAGATCCAGGTCGGCGACAAGATGGCAGGCCGTCACGGCAACAAGGGTGTTGTTTCCAGAATCCTGCGCGAAGAGGATATGCCCTTCCTGCCGGATGGAACCCCGCTTCAGATTGTGCTGAACCCCATGGGCGTGCCTTCCCGTATGAACATCGGTCAGGTGCTGGAAGTGCATCTTGGCATGGCTGCCAAGGCTCTGGGCTGGCACATTGCAACCCCTGTTTTTGACGGTGCCACATTTGAAGAAATCACGGAGACCCTCCGGAAGGCCGGCATGAATGAAGACGGCAAGTTCACCGTCTATGACGGCCGTACCGGCGACGCCTTCGAGCATCCCGTCACGGTGGGTATCATGTACTTCCTGAAACTCCATCACCTGGTGGACGACAAGATGCATGCCCGCTCCACCGGTCCCTACTCCCTGGTTACCCAGCAGCCTCTGGGCGGCAAGGCCCAGTTCGGCGGCCAGCGTTTCGGCGAAATGGAAGTCTGGGCTCTGGAAGCCTACGGCGCTGCCAACACGCTCCAGGAAATCCTCACCTTCAAGTCGGACGATACAGTGGGCCGTGTCAAGACCTATGAAGCCATTGTCAAGGGACAGAACATTCCTGCTCCCGGCGTTCCCGAAAGCTTCAAGGTGCTTATCAAGGAACTGCAGGCTCTGTGCCTGAATATCCGCGTACTGGATGCCGATAAGAATGTCATTGAAATTCCGGAACTGGATCCCGAGGACACTGTTTCCAACGAACCCCAGATCCATGACGAGGAACCCGCCTTTGAGCCCGCGCCCGAAGAGATCGTGGTTCCCGCCGATGACTTCGATGACGCTGTTGAAAAAGAATATACGCAGGATGATTTCTCCATCGATGATGAGGATGACGAAGTCGATCCCAATTCCCTGGACCTCGATCTCGACGACGATCAGGATGGTCCCACCCTGTAAGAAAGAACCGGATATCGGAGGGAGCGTGAACCCTGTTGTTTGAACTGACCAATCTTGACTCCATCCAGATTGGCATGGCTTCACCTGAACAGATCAAGGAATGGTCTCACGGCGAAGTCACCAAACCGGAAACCATCAACTACAGAACGCTGCGCCCTGAGCGCGACGGCCTCTACTGCGAGCGCATCTTCGGACCCACCAAGGACTGGGAATGCGCCTGCGGAAAATACAAGCGCGTAAAGTACAAGGACAAGGACAAGATCTGCGACAAGTGCGGCGTTCAGGTCACCCGTGCAAAGGTGCGCCGCGAGCGGATGGGCCATATTGAACTGGCCACCCCTGTCAGCCATATCTGGTACTTCAAGGGAATTCCCAGCCGTATGGGCATGCTGCTGGACATCAGCCCCAAGACGCTGGAAAAAGTCCTGTATTTCGTGAATTTCATCGTTCTCGATCCCGGCAACTCTGATCCTGCCAAGGGCAATGTGACCGGACTCAAGCAGTATGAGCTTGTGGACGACGCCAAGATCCGTGAAGTGGAAAGCCGCTGCGGCCGCGGTTCCTTTGTCGCCAAGATGGGCGCGGAAGCCGTGCTGGACATGCTCAGAGCCCTGGATCTGGATGCCCTTTCCGCTCAGCTGAAAGAGCAGATTGCAGCCATGGACAAGAGCCGCAGCAAGAGCGGACAGCTCCGTGAGACCGAGAGCCAGAAGCGGACCAAGGCCATCAAGCGCCTTGAAGTGGTGGAATCCTTCCGTTCCTCGGGTAACAAGCCTGAATGGATGATTCTTACCGTTGTACCTGTCATTCCCCCGGATCTGCGCCCCATGGTGCAGCTGGAAGGCGGACGTTTCGCCACTTCCGACCTGAATGACCTGTACCGCCGCGTCATCAACCGCAACAACCGTCTGAAGCGCCTTATGGACCTCGGCGCCCCGGACATCATTGTCCGCAACGAGAAGCGCATGCTTCAGGAATCCGTTGACGCTCTGATCGACAACGGCCGCCGCGGACGTCCTGTCACCGGTCCCGGAAACCGTGCCCTGAAATCCCTCAGCGATCTGCTCCGCGGCAAGCAGGGACGTTTCCGTCAGAACCTGCTCGGCAAGCGTGTTGACTACTCCGGCCGAAGCGTTATCGTAGTTGGTCCTGAACTCAAGCTTCACCAGTGTGGTCTTCCCAAGGACATGGCGCTTGAACTCTTCAAGCCCTTCGTCATGGAACAGCTGGTTGCCCTGAAAAAGGCAAACAATGTCAAGTCCGCCAAGCGCAAGGTGGAAAAGGCAAGCCCGGAAATCTGGGATATTCTGGAAAATGTCATTCGTGATCATCCCGTGCTTCTGAACCGTGCTCCTACCCTGCACCGTCTGGGCATTCAGGCCTTCGAACCGGTGCTGGTGGAAGGCAAGGCCATCAAGCTGCATCCTCTGGCCTGTACCGCTTTCAACGCCGACTTCGACGGCGACCAGATGGCTGTGCACGTGCCGCTCTCCCTGGAAGCCCAGGCCGAAGCCCGCTTCCTGATGCTGGGACACAACAACATTCTGAAGCCCCAGGACGGGAAACCCGTCATTCAGCCTTCCCAGGACATGGTGATCGGATGCTACTATCTGACCATCGTGGACGAGGAGGATCCGCGCGCCGGCCGCGTATTCCGCGATCAGGACGAAGCGGAAATGGCTTACTTCAAGCATGAGATTTCTCTTCAGACGCCTATCAAGGTCCGTGTTACCCGCAGTTTCAAGGGTGAAACGGATTCCCGTCTCATCGACTGCACGCTGGGCAAGCTGATCTTCAATGATGCCCTGCCCCAGAACATGGGCTTCAAGCCCAGGAACTGTCTGGATGACATGTTCCCGCTCGAGATCGACGGCCTGGTCGGCAAAAAGCAGCTGGCCAACATCGTGGACATGTGCTTCAACAGTCAGGGCGAGCACAAGTGCGCCATTGTTCTTGACAAGATCAAGGCACTGGGCTACAAGTACTCCACCCGTTCCGCTGTCACCGTGTCCGTTGCGGATATCAAGGTTCCGCCGACCAAGCAGGAAATGCTGGCCGCCTACGATGAAAAGGTCCGCCGCGTCAACGAGATGTACCGTCACGGTCTCATGAGTGAAAATGAACGTTATAATCACGTCATCGAACTCTGGACGGAATGCACGCACGATCTGCGCGAGCAGATTCTCCCCAACCTGGACAAGTTCAATCCTATCCGCATGATGACAGACTCCGGTGCCCGCGGTTCCGCCGCTCAGGTATCCCAGCTTGCCGGCATGCGCGGCCTGATGGCAGCTCCCTCCGGCAAAACCGTGGAACTTCCCATTCGAGCCAACTTCCGTGAAGGCCTCAACGTGCTTGAGTTCTTCCTTTCCTCTCACGGCAGCCGCAAGGCTCTGTCCGATACCGCTCTGCGTACCGCTGACTCCGGTTACCTCACCAGACGTCTGGTGGACGTTTCCCAGGAAGTCATCGTCCGTGAAGAAGACTGCTTCATGAATCGCGGCGAGCGCGTCCGCGGCATTGTGGTTTCCGAACTCATGGCCGGAAAGCAGCCTGTGGAATCCCTCGAAGAGCGTCTGCGCGGACGTACGGCCGCTGAAGACATCGTGGATCCCGCAACCGGCGAAGTCCTGGTCAAGCTCAACGAGGATATTGACGCCCTCAAGGCGAAGCTGGTCGCCAGCCGCGGCGTGAAGTCCGCGACCGTGCGTTCCGTGCTCACCTGCCGGACCGAAAACGGCGTATGCGCACGCTGCTACGGCATGAACATGGCCCACGGCGGCAAGGTGGATATCGGTGAAGCCGTCGGCGTTATCGCCGCTCAGGCCATCGGCGAGCCCGGTACGCAGCTGACCATGCGTAACTTCCACTCCGGCGGCGTTGCCGGCGTCGAAGACATTACTCAGGGTCTTCCCCGTGTTGAGGAACTCTTCGAGGCCCGCAAGCCCAAGCATGAGGCTGTTCTTGCCGAAATCAGCGGCACCGTTGCCCTGGTGGACGTCAAGAATAAGAAGATGATCCAGATCACTTCCGAAACCAATCCTCAGGATACACGTTCCTACCAGATCACCTACGGTTCCAGACTGAATGTCAAGAACGGCGACCATGTGGAAGCCGGTGACATGCTGGTGGAAGGCGCCATCAATCCTCACGATCTGATGCGGATTCTGGGCGTCAAGGCGGTTCAGGAATACCTGCTCAAGGAAGTTCTGTCCGTTTACCGTTCCCAGGGCGTGGCCGTGGCTGACAAGCATATTGAAATCATTGTCCACCAGATGCTGCGCAAGGTCCGCATCGAGGACGCCGGTGATACAGCTCTGCTGCCCGGTTCCATGGTTGATATCTTCCAGTTCGACTCAGCCAACCGCAAGGCCATCAGCGAAGGACTCCGTCCCGCTGCCGCCAAGCGCGTACTGCTGGGCATCACCAAGGCATCTCTCGCAACGGAGAGCTTCCTCTCTGCTGCTTCCTTCCAGGAAACCACCCGCGTGCTCACCGAGGCTGCCATCCGCGGCAAGGTGGATCCGCTGCTCGGCCTGAAGGAAAACGTGATTATCGGTAAGCTGATCCCCGCCGGTACCGGTCTGAAGCGCTATACCGGAATTGAGATCCACGAGAGCAGCTACTGATATGGAAGCCTAAGGGGAAGGCACTCGCCTTCCCCTTTTCTTATGAAAGGCGTCATCATTATGCAGAATCTTGTACTCATCGGAATGCCCGGAAGCGGGAAAAGCACCATCGCCAGAGAAATCGCTCGATTCAGGTCTGTCGCCTTCATTGACTCGGACCGTGTCATTGAAAAGGAGATGGGCATGAAACTGTCAAGGATTCTGGAACTGTACGGCGACGATGGATTCCGGGATGTGGAAAACCGCATCAATGCATCCCTGCGTCCCCGAAGCGCGGTGATCGCACCCGGCGGAAGTGTCATCTACGGCCGTGAAGCCATGGAACACTTCCGGCGCATTGCCAAAGTCGTCTATCTCCGCGTATCCCCTGAAGTGCTCCTGGAACGGCTCGGGGATCTGCACGCCCGAGGCGTGACCATCCGTGAAGGCCAGACCTTCCAGGATCTGTACAACGAACGCTGTCCGCTCTATGAACGCTGGGCGCATCTCATTGTGGACGCTGATGGGAAATCCCCGTTCGAACTGACCACGGAAATCATACGCAGAGCCTACTGATTCTGCTGTGTTTCTACCGCATTTTACAAGGCTTTCTCTCCTTTGATTTCATTGAAATCAAAGGTTTTTTCTGGTATAATTCGAAGGTGTGCAATTATCTATTGATTGAGGAGAGTAAGCATGGCTGAGCAGTATAATGCCGGTAACATTCAGGTTCTGGAAGGCCTTGAGGCTGTCCGGATGCGTCCCGGAATGTATATCGGCACCACTTCCTCCAGAGGTCTTCATCATCTGCTGTGGGAAATCGTGGACAACGCAATCGATGAAGCCAGCAACGGATTTGCAACCCGTGTACATGTCACGCTGCACCAGGACGGTTCCGCTTCCGTCTATGACAACGGGCGCGGCGTCCCGGTCGATATACATCCAACGCTTGGCATCACGGGCGTGGAGGTGATTTACACCCGTCTCCATGCCGGCGGCAAGTTCAATCATGAAAACTATCAGTATACCGGCGGTCTTCATGGCGTAGGCGCGTCCGTCGTCAACGCCCTGTCCTCCTGGATGACGGTGGATGTCTATCTGAATCTGGTGCATTACCAGATGTGCTTCCATTCCTATACGGATCCCAAGACCGGTAAAATCCATGCCGGCGAACCTGAAGGCGGCCTTCAGAGACTGGGCAACACGCGCAGGCGCGGCACCCTGGTCCGCTTTCTGCCCGATCCCGACGTATTCGAGGATACAACCTTTCATCTGGATCTCGTCTCCCGCCGGCTTCAGGAGCTGGCCTATCTCAACAGCGGCCTTCAGATCACCCTGACAGACGAGCGCCAGTCGGACCCGGAGAAGCGGGAACAGGTGTTCCTCTATGAGGGCGGCATTGCCGATTATGTGCGCTACCTGAACACCGGCAAGGATGTGCTGACTGATGACGTCATCTACCTTGAGGGCAGACGCGACAAGGTCATCTGCAAGGCTGCCATTCAGTACAATACCGGATATACCGAGAGCCTGTTTTCCTATGTCAACAATATCCCCACGTCGGAAGGCGGATCCCATGAAACCGGTTTCAAGACAGCCTTCACCCGCGTTCTGAATGAATACGCCCGGAGAAACGGCATCCTCAAGGACAAGGATCCCAATCTTGCAGGCGATGATTTCCGTGAAGGGCTCTCCTGCGTGCTGCTTGCCATGGTGCCCAATCCCCAGTTTGAGGGACAGACCAAGGGGCGTCTTGGAAACAGCGAAGTGCGTCCGCTTGTGGAAGCGATTATCACGGAACAGCTGATCAGCTGGCTGGATAATCTGAAGAACCAGGAACTGGCGGACAAAATCCTGGCCAAGGCCGTAAAGGCGGCACAGGTACGTGAAGCGGCGCGCAAGACCCGTGACACCATCCGCAAGACCAGTCAGCTTGAAGCCGCCCCGCTGGTGGGCAAGCTCAGTGCCGCACGCGGGAAGCATCCTGAGGACAATGAGCTGTTCATCGTGGAAGGCGATTCTGCAGGCGGTTCCGCAAAACAGGGCAGGGACAGCCGCTTTCAGGCCATTCTCCCCCTTCGCGGAAAGCCGCTCAATGTGGAAAAGAAACGCCTGGACCAGGTGCTCTCCAATGAGGAATTCCGCAGCCTGATCACCGCGCTTGGCACATCCATTGATTCCTCATTCTCCCTGCAGAACCTCAAGTATCACAAAGTGATCATCCTCTCTGATGCCGATCAGGACGGTGCTCACATCCGTGCCATACTGCTCACGTTCTTCTTCCGGTATATGAAGGATCTGATTACCCAGGGCCATGTCTATATCGGCATGCCGCCTCTGTATCGGGTGCAGAAAGGAAGCAATGTTTCCTATGCCTATGATGACCGGGAACTGGAAAAGCTGACCAAGGCTGCCGGAAAGGGCTATACGCTGCAGCGCTACAAGGGGCTTGGTGAAATGAATCCGGAACAGCTCTGGGCCACCACCATGGACCCCGCCCAGCGCAAGCTGATGAAGGTCACCATTGAAGATGCGGCCCAGGCCGACCGGCTGGTCACGATCCTGATGGGAGACAAGGTGGACCCCCGCCGGGAATACATTGCCGCCCATGCGGATTTCAACCGCGAGGATACGTTTGAGCTCCCGCCGGACGCAGAAAGGAGGGAATAATCCATGGCCAGAAAACAGACTCAGGAAAAACCCATTCCAAAGGATGATCCTTCCCGGATTCTTCCCATGACCATGGAAGATGTCATGCATTCCTCCATGATGCCCTATGCCGAGCATGTCATACTGGAACGCGCACTGCCCCGGGTGGAGGACGGACTGAAGCCCGTGCAGCGGCGTATCCTCTATACCATGCTGGAGCTGGGGAATACCCCGGACAAGCCGCACAGAAAATGCGCGCGCATTGTGGGCGACTGCCTGGGCAAATATCATCCCCATGGCGACTCTTCCGTCTATGATGCCCTTGTGCGCATGGCTCAGGATTTCTCCATGAGAGCGCCGCTTGTGGACGGCCACGGCAATTTCGGTTCCATCGACGGCGACAGCGCGGCGGCCATGCGTTATACGGAAGCCCGTATGACGAGCCTTGCGCTGCTCATGCTTCAGGACATTGAAAAGGATACCGTTCCCTTCCGTCTGAATTTTGATGATTCACTGAAGGAACCGGACATGCTGCCCGCCCGTTTCCCGAATCTGCTGGTAAACGGTGCCAGCGGCATTGCGGTGGGTCTGGCCACCAACATCCCGCCCCATAATCTGGCGGAAAGCATCCGGGCCGTCATCGCCCAGATCCGGAATCCCGACATCACTCTTGATGAACTCATGCAGTATCTGCCCGGACCTGACTTCCCCACCGGCGGCATTCTGGTGGACAATCCGGAAATCCGGCTGGGCTATGAAACCGGTCGGAGCAAGCTCTCCCTGCGTGCCAGGGTACATACGGAACCCGGCGCCTCCGGCCGAACGCTTCTGGTGATCACCGAGGTCCCCTATCAGGTGAACAAGGCCCAGATGCTGGAAAAGATCCTGCATCTGACCGAAGAAAAGAAACAGGCACTAAGCGGCATCTACGATATCCGGGATGAATCGGACCGGATGGGCATGCGTGCCGTCATCGAGCTTCGAAAGGACGCGGACCCGGAGAAGATTCTTGCATACCTGTACAAATACAGTGATCTGCAGGTGACGTTCGGCGTGAACATGGTGGCCATCGCGGACGGCAAGCCCGTTCAGATGGGCCTCAAGTCCATGATTCATTATTTCATCGAGCACCAGAAGCATGTGGTCACCCGCCGTACGGAATATGATCTCAAGCAGGCCCGGGCACGGGCACATATTCTGGAAGGTCTCATGATTGCCGTGGACAACCTGGATGAGGTCATCCGGCTGATCCGCGCCAGCAAGACCCCCAAGGAAGCACGCGCTGCCCTGATGCAGGCTTTCAGTCTGGATGAAATCCAGGCGCAGGCCATTCTGGACATGCGTCTCCAGCGTCTCACGAACCTTGAAATTCTCGCACTCCGGAAAGAATACAAGGAAGTCAAGGCACTCATTGCGCGCCTTGAAAACATTCTCTCTCATGAGTCTGTGCTCATGGACGTGATCGCCTCGGAACTTCAGGCCATCTGTGACCAGTATCCCGAGGGCCGGCGCACCACCATTGAGAAGTCCGAGGAAGTCCAGATCGATCCGGAAGAGAACAAAAAAGCGCCAGAAGACATTGTCATCGCCTTCACGCGCAGCGGCCAGCTCAAGCGCATGGCGCCGCAGATGGTGAAAAAGACGCCTCTGCCGCTGCCTCAGGAAGATCTGAAGGAAAGCTGCAGTTTCTTCTTCGAGACACGCACAGATACATCCGTCTATATCTTCACCAATCTCGGCAATGTGTATCAGATCAAGTCCGAGCAGCTGCAGGAGTGCCGTCCCAAGGACCGCGGCCAGCAGCTTGAAGGTCTTCTGAAGGACTATGCGGAAGGGGAAATACCGCTTTTCATGTTCTGCGCAAAGCCCGGAACACTGGAACAGCGTCCCGATTTTCTCTTCGTCACGCGGCAGGGAAAGATCAAGCGCTCCCCCGCTGCGGATTATGATATCCATTCCCGCATGTTCGCCGCCCTTTCCCTGGCTGACGGTGATGAAGTCGTGCAGATCCTTGAGACCGTTCCGGATCAGGATATCCTCCTGTTTACGGAAAAGGGCCAGAGCATTCGCTTCGCCCTGGACGACGTACCCCAGCAGGGCCGCATTTCGCGAGGCGTCAATGCCATCCGGCTCGAGCAGGGAGACGCTGTACTCACAGCTTTCCAGGCTGCCGACAAATCCCAGTTCCTGTTCTTCTCCGACCGCGGCTACGGAATGCGCTGCGCCCAGGTCAGTTTTGAGCGCCAGAGCCGTGCCGGCAAAGGCAACCGGGCCTTTGATTTTACCAAGAAGGGCACGCATGGGCAGGCGCTCGCGTCAGTGCTCATGATTCAGGAAACGGAAGGATTCGATGTCCTGATGATTCAGGCACGCTCTGCTCCCACCAGGCTCCCTGTTTCCAGCATTGCCGTGCGTGACCGCGCCGGCCGTGCCGCATGCTATGCCATGTCTGTACTGGACGATCTGGTCACTCAGGTGCTTGTCATTCCTTCGGACGCTGTGCCGGCTGAATGATGGCGAAAGCGCAGGAAATACCTCGTATTTCCTGCGTTTTGCCTGTTTTCCGCGCCTTGCCAAGCCTATCACGGTGTGATAATATACATTTGCCTTATGGGGAGGTGAAATCATGAATCGAAGCGAATCCTTCAGTCAGCTTGATGTGCATGGGATCAGCGCGCATCTGTCCTGGGCCACATTGAACGTCATGGTCGATTCAGTACCTGACATTCATATGCTGGTTTCCGGCAGTGATGATGATGTGGCGGCACTGCATGCCGAAGTCGTAAACGGAGTGCTGTGTCTGGATCTTCCCATGCGTGAAAAGCTTCCCAATATCATCGGCATGCAGTGGATGCTGGTCACGGTTCGGGTTCCCGCAGACTGGCGGGGCAGCTTTGATCTGCATTCCATCAGCGGCAATATATCCCTGGGCCGAATCCGCGGAACGGATCTTGACGTGGAATCCCTGACCGGCTCGCTGATTGCCGAGCATATCCAGGCCATTTCCCTGACTGCAAAATCCGTGTCCGGCACGGTTTCCATGAATGACATTGAAGCCCAGACACTGAGAATTCAGAGTGTCTCCGGTACGTCCGCCATCACCCGGCTGAATGTGCCTGAAATTCATCTGTTTTCGGTATCAGGCCAGAGCATGCTTACATGCCTCGGTGACGCTCTCCTGCTGGATGGCAGCACGGTGACCGGACATGTGGTGCTGGATCTCCCGACTGACAGCGTAAATGCTTCACTCAAGTCCGTCACCGGCAAGCTTACCCTTGAAGGCGTCACACAGAATGAGCAGAGTCCCATGAATGTGCATTTATCCACCATTTCCGGTTCTGTACAGATACTTCACTCTGCCGACACATCCACAATCTGAGGAGGTACTTCCCATGGCCAGACCACATTACGGCAATTTCAACAACGGCAATATGCAGTCCATGATGCGCCAGGTGCAGAAAATGCAGCAGCAGCTCACCGAAGCGCAGAACAAGCTCGAAGAACAGGAATTCACCGGTGAAGGCGGGGGCGGCATGGTCAGCATCTCCATGACCGGAGCAAAGGCTGTCACCAACGTGGTCATCAAGCCTGAATGCGTTGATCCTGACGATGTGGAAATGCTTCAGGATATGGTAAAGGCAGCCATCACGGACTGCCTGTCCAAGATCGAAGCGGCTTCCAATGAATCGATGGGCAAGATTGCGCCGAATCTCGGCGGTATGGGTGGGCTCTTCTGATATGGAACAGATTGAACCCATTTCCCGAATTGTCTCGGCGCTTTCCCATCTTCCCGGGATCGGGACCAAAACCGCCCAGCGTCTTGCCTATCACATTGCCGGCATGCCGCTGGAAGAAGTGCGTGATCTGGCCACATCACTGTGGCAGGGCCGCAAAGCTATCCGCTACTGCCAGGTCTGTGGAAATTACGCGGTGGAGGACACCTGTCAGATCTGCCGCACCACAACACGGCACAATGGACAGATCTGCGTCGTGAAAGATCCGCGGGATGTTGCTGCCATGGAACGCATGCACGATTATCAGGGGCTGTACCATGTGCTGCACGGAACTCTCTCCCCCATGGACGGCGTCGGGCCGGATGATATCCGGATCCGTGAGCTTATGGAGCGTCTTCAGCAGGGAGATGTAACCGAAGTAATCCTTGCAACCAGTCCGGATATCGAAGGCGAAGCCACCGCCAATTATCTGGCTCGCATGATCAAGCCTCTGGGAATTACCGTAACCCGCATTGCCCATGGCCTGCCGGTAGGGCTGGATCTGGAATATGCTGATGAGGTAACCCTGTCCAAGGCCATGTCCGGACGGCGGGAACTGTAAAAAAAGCAATAGTGCTTTATCCTTGAAATGTTTTGAGGTGACTTTCTGTGCTGAAACGTCTGACTGCATGTCTGCTCTGTCTGCTGCTCCTCTTTTCTGTCGCTGCTTCCGAAGAAGAAACAGCAATTGAGGCTGAGGACAGCGAGGATATCTCCCAGGTTTCCGAGGATGTTGTCCGGGAAATCGAAGAGCTGGATGCCATTGAGGATGATGAACCGGTCTACATTGCCGGTGAAATGTATCATGAGATGGACAAGGAATCCTATAATGCCCAGTCCCAGGCCATCTATACAGCCCGGACCATCCGTGGAACCTACATCTATTCTGACCGCTCCATCGAGTCGCCGAAGCTTGTTCAGAAAGATGATTCCAGCCGCGTGGACGTACTGTATGTAGGCGTCAACTGGTGCATTGTCCGCCTGGATGACAAAATCGGCTATATCAAGCGGGAACGTCTGACCGCTATTGTACCGGTGGACCCGGTCAATACGCCGCCCTACGGCACCCAGAAAGCCAGCTACATTGCAGTCACCGCCACAGACGCCCATGTCCGCAAGTCCATGAGCGCCCAGGATGAAAACTGGGTGGTTCTGAAGCCCGGTACCCGGATCAGTCTGTGGCGCATCCAGAACGGCTGGGGCATCGTGATCTATATGCGGTCCTACGGCTATATCGACATGAATGAACTGACCAACCTGATTCCTGTTTCCCCCACCGATACACCGATTGCTGAAGACACACCGATTGCAGCCTATACCTCCTTCTATAAGATGGTGGAAACAGAGGCCAATATCGGGCGCATTCACAATATCGGGCATGCCGCTTCCCGCCTCTGCCGCACGCTTGAGGCCGGTGAGTCCCTGAACTACAACAAGCAGATCGGGCCCTTCAATCCCCAGAACGGATACAAGAAAGCCCCTGTTCTGGTGGACGGCAAAACTGTGCTTGGGTCCGGCGGCGGTGTATGCCAGGTATCCTCTACACTGTACAATGCACTTCTGCAGCTGCCCGGCATCACGGTGCTCCAGCGCAGAGCCCACGGTCCCAGCGGTGCTTCTTACCTGCCTCACGGGGTAGACGCTGCCTCAGGCGGCGGCACTACGCTGAACCTGCGTTTCCGCAATGACTACAGTTTCCCTGTTCGCATTGACATGCACTCTGAATCAGACGGAGCCCTCTACGTGGCCATCTACCGCGCCGACTGATTCTGCAGCCCGCATTTTCCACTGCCCGTCATCACGGGCAGTTTTTCTTTGCTTCGGCCTTTTTCCGGAAAACGGACTTTATCCCCTGCCCTGCTTGCACAAGGAATGTACCCGCTGTACAATAAGGCAAACCAATGAAGGAGGATGTTCAACATGTCTGTATCTGTCCGCCCATTCGGCACACTCCCTTCCGGCGCGGCTGTCAGCCTTTATACCATGACCAATGCCAGCGGAGCCAGTGTCTCCATGACTGACTACGGTGCCATTGTCACCGCCATTCGGGTTCCTGACCGCAATGGTGTCCTGGGAGATGTCTGCCTGGGCTTTGATAATCTGGAAAAATATGCCGGACCTCACGGCAGCATGGGAGACACCATCGGCCGGTACGGCAACCGCATCGGAAAAGGCCTGCTCACCATCGGCGGCACCACATATCAGCTTGCACTGAACGACCATGGCGTCAATCATCTGCATGGCGGCAATGAAGGCTTCAACCGCAAGTTCTGGGAAGTCACTGTCACCGAAGAAGCTGACCGTGATACGCTTGCCTTCCATACCATCAGTCCTGACGGCGATGAAAACTACCCTGGCACCCTTGACGTCACCGTCTGCTATTCCTGGGACCGTGACAATAATCTGATCATCCGCTATCAGGCCACCACAGACGCGGATACCGTGGTGAACATGACCAATCACGCGTATTTCAACCTTGCCGGCCACAACAGCGGAAGCATCCGCGGACACCGCGTCACCATTGACGCAGACGTCATTACGGATGTGGATGCAGAGCTGATCCCCCGCGGAAGCTATATGCCGGTTCTCGGCACGCCTCTTCAGATGGACGGCAGCTTCACGCTCGGCGAGGGCCTGGACCGGATGGAATCCTGCCCGCAGATGCTGCCCGCACACGGCTATGACCATAATTTCGTCCTGCGCAAAGGCCTGGCTGTGGGACGCGCCGCCAGCGTCACTGAGGAAAGCACCGGGCGCCGGATGGACGTCATTACCGATCAGCCGGCTGTTCAGCTGTATACGGCCTGCACCACGCACCTCGAAGGCGGCAAGGATGGCGCTGTCTATGAGCCTTACTGCGGATTCTGCCTTGAAACGCAGCACTGCCCCGACAGTCCCAACAATCCTCAGTTCCCCGGAACCACGCTGCTCCGGCCCGGTGAAACATACGACACCACCACAATCTATGCATTCCGCACCTTCTGATCATGATCATGCTCCGGATCTTCCGGAGCATTTTTCCACGAAAAAACACCGCATCACGCGGTGTTTTTTCGTGAAAAGCCTGGGAAGCATGCTCAGTGATGATCTTCCTCCAGAAGCTTCTGTATCTCACTCATGAAGGTGCTGACATCGGTAAACTTGCGGTATACGGCAGCAAACCGAACATATGCCACTTCATTGGTTTTCCTAAGCTCATCCATGACCATGTTGCCGATCTTCTGGGAACTGATCTCTCCCTCGTTGCTGTTGTATGCCATCTGCTCAACCCGGGTTGCCATGGCATCGATCTCGGCGGCGGATACCGGCAGTTTCTCGCAGGAATGCCGCATGCCGTTCTTGACCTTCTCAAGGTTGAAAGCTTCCCTGCGTCCATCCTGCTTGACAACCATCAGAGGAGCCATTTCCACCTTTTCGTACGTGGTAAATCTCCGCCCGCACTGAATGCACTCTCTGCGGCGGCGTATCGCCTTTCCGTCATCAGCGCTGCGTGAATCCACAACCCGGCTGTCATCACAGTTGCAAAATTGGCACCTCATCCCGTTCCTCCTTTACAGACCGGCAAGTTCATCAAAGATTTCGCGATTGGCATTATACAGCTTCCTGTACACGCTGTACACCTTTTCATAAGGCGCCACATGCTCCGCAATGGGCATCTGGGCAGGATTCTCATGAATCATGGCATCGCACGCGGCCGGTACACTCTCATACAGTCCGGCGCCAACGCCAGCCAGAATGGCAACACCAAGAGCCGGGCCTTCCGTGGAGACCGTCGTAGCCACGGGCATCTGGAATACATCCGCCAGCATCTGACGCCACACAGGGCTCCGTCCGCCACCGCCGCATGCCAGCATGCGGTCCGCTTTCACGCCCATCTCCGCCAGCACGCCCAGGCAGTCCGCCAGAGAGAAGGTGACGCCTTCCATGACCGCCCGCAGAAGATCCCGGCGGGTATGCATGGCGCTCAGGCCCACAAACATGCCTCTGCAGTTGCTGTCCAGGTGCGGGGTGCGCTCACCCATCAGGTAAGGCGCGTACAGCAGGCGGTTCGATCCGATGGGGCTCTTCTCCGCTTCACGGTTCATCAGGTCATAGGGATCCACACCCATCATGGCAGCGGCTTCCTTTTCAGGCATGCAGAAATTGTCGCGGAACCACTTGAGGGAAAGCCCGGCGGCCTGGGTCACGCCCATGACATGCCACTGTCCAGGCACAGCACAGCAGAACGTATGCACTCTGCCTTTCGGATCAATGCTGATCTGGCTGGTATGCGCAAACACCACGCCGCTGGTTCCGATGGTCGTAAACGCCTTGCCGTCGCGCACCACACCGGTGCCCACGGCTGCAGCCGCATTGTCGCCGGCGCCGCCCACCACAAGCGTGGACGTGGACAGACCCGTGATCCTGGCAGCTTCGTCGGAGATATGTCCGGTGACTTCACAGCTCTCATATACCTTGGCCAGTAGTTCCGGCGCGATGCCCAGCGTGTGGAGCAGTTCCTCGCTCCAGCAGCGTCCGGGCACATCCAGCATCTGCATGCCGCTGGCATCACTGACCTCCGTGGCAAAATCCCCGGTCAGACGATAGCGCACATAGTCTTTCGGCAGCAGAACATGCGCACATTTTGCATAAATCTCAGGCTCATGATTTCTCACCCAGATCAGCTTGGAAAGGGTGAATCCGGGCAGCGCCGGGTTGGCCGTAATGGAAATCAGCTTTTCGCGGCCGACACAGGCTGTGATTTCCTCGCATTCCCTGGCCGTGCGCTGATCGCACCAGATGATGGATCTGCGCAGGACATTTCCCTTGTCATCGAGCATGACCAGACCATGCATCTGCCCCGAAATACCCAGGCTGACCACGTCCTGTACATTGACGCCGCTCTTTGAGAGCACCTGATGAATGGTCTCCACGGAAGCATGGTACCAGTCTTCCGGATCCTGTTCCGCCCAGCCGTTCTGAGGCTGATACATGGGATATTCCACCGTGCTGGAAGCAATCACTGTGCCATTCTGATCGAACAGCACGGTCTTGGTTCCGGAAGTACCAAGGTCAACACCCAATACATATTTCATATCTGATCACGCTCCTAAGCGATACTTTTTTCCGTGAATTGATTATAGGCTGAGCCACAGACACTGTCAAGAAAACCCAGGCCTGCATCACCACAACTTATGAGGGGATGCCGCCTTTTTCGCACAGGCTGCGGACATAGGCCAGCCGGTCCATATAGGCCGCATGATCCGGCAGATGTTCCAGGATCACCGGCATATCCGGATTCTGGCGGTGCAGAAGCGCCAGTATTTCCGTCAGATGCAGGTTTCCCTGTCCCGGCGCCGTTTCCCGGAGGCAGAGGGAATATGTGCTTTCCATTCTTGTGTCCTTCAGATGGCAGCTCCGGATGCCAGGGCCCAGCAGGGACAGCACGTGCTCCAGAAAGCTGACATCATGAACAAACCGTTCAAGGCTTGTCATCCAGTTGCACAGGTCCAGATGCACCGCAAACCGTTCCCTGTCAACCTCCTGAAAAAGCCGGACATATTCTTCCGGCCCTGTCGGATACATCCACGGCATGGCTTCCAGGGCATAATACGTCCTGACCGGCCGTACATCATCAATGATGCCGCGGACGCATTCCACTGCCTTCTTCCATGTGTCTTCGGTCAGGTTATCCGGGTGCGGTCCGTCCCATACGCTCCCCATGGAGCCCAGTATGTTCACGCAGCAGCGAGCACCGATCCGATCTGCGAGCCTGAGCTGCTTCCGGCACTTCTCCGCTGCCTTTTCCCTCTCCTGCGGATTCGGGCTCATGGGATTGCTCCATGCGCCGACCTCCGCAATCACGAGGTCCTCCTCCTCCGCGGCACGCACAAAGGCGTCAATCTCCGTTTCCGGAGCGTCCGCATCCAGCGGAAACACCACTGCACGGCAGCCCAGTCCGCGCATGGTCTGCGCCCACAATTTCGCATCCCGTATCCCAAGATCCGTACTGATTCCAAGACGCATGCTGATTTCTCCCTCTCCTGTTTTTGTCTGTCCGCATTGTAACAGTACAGCTCGCCTTCTGCCAAGACCTTTCCTTGCTTTTTCTCCCTGCCTGTACTATCATTTTATGCAACCATCTGATATGAGGTGTCTGAAATGACTGAAACCGCGCATTCACTCGTCCCTCTGTTTGATATTCCCGATGCAGATTATACCGTGACCCCTTTCGGCAGCGGGCATATCAATGATACCTTTCTCGTAAAGGCGCCTGGCCAGCCGGAGCAGTATGTGCTGCAGCGCATCTCGCCTGCCGCCTTCCGGCATCCCGAATATGTCATGGACAACATGCTCAGGGTAACCCGCATGCTCCGTGAAGTGATCATCCGCAGGGGCGGAAACCCCAGGCGCGAAGCGCTCAGCGTGGTACCGCTCAGGGATGGACGCAGCTTTGCCATGGACGATCAGGAGTGCGCCTGGCGCATGACGCTTCTGATCTCGGATACCGTGTGCCTGGACCTGCCGGATTCGCCGGAAACCTTCACGGAGTCCGGACGCGCGTTCGGCATGTTTGCCAGAGACCTGGCTGCTTTTCCCGCAGATACGCTGTATGAAACCATCCCCCATTTCCATGACACCCCGTCACGGCTGGCCGCGTTCCGCCGGGCCATGGAAGAGGACCGCTGCCATCGTCTGGACAGTTGCCGGGATGAATGCCTTCTTTATATGAAGCGTGCCGTGCGCGCTTCCCGGCTCACGGATCAGATTGCCTCCGGAACCCTGCCTCTGCGCGTCACACACAATGACACGAAAATCAACAATGTATGCATGGACCGGGAAACCCATAAGGCCGTATGCGTGATTGACCTGGACACCATCATGCCCGGACTGTACGCCTATGACTTCGGAGATGCCATCCGCTTCGGCGCCAATACCGCGCTGGAAGACGAAGCTGATCTCAGCCGCATCCACTTCTCCCTGCCCATGTATGAGGCTTTCGCAAAGGGCTATCTGCAGGAAGCCGGGAGCATCATTGATGCAAACGAGCGCCGTTCCCTGCCGGAAGGCGCGTGGATGATGACCTATGAATGCGGCATGCGGTTCCTGACAGACTATCTCGAGGGCGACGGGTACTTCCATGTGGAATATCCCGAACACAATCTTGTCCGCGCACGGAATCAGATGGCGCTTCTTCAGGACATGGAAGCGCACCAGACAGAAATGGAACAGATCGTTGCCGATCTATAAGGAGGAAAGCATATGTATCAGCCGGTGCTTCTTATCATGGCTGCCGGAATGGGCAGCCGCTACGGCGGACTCAAGCAGATGGACCCTGTGGGGCCTTCCGGTGAAGTCATTCTTCATTACAGCATTTATGATGCGCATCGCGCCGGATTCAGGAAAGTCATTTTCCTGATCAAGGAAGAAATGGAAAAGGACTTCCGGGAAGTCATCGGAAATCCTGTTTCCAAGTATATGGAGGTCCAGTACTGCTATCAGCATCTCGAGGACCTGCCCGCACCCTTCCATACACCGGAGGAGCGCAAAAAGCCGTGGGGTACCGGTCATGCCGTTCTGTGCTGCCGGGATGCCATCGGCAGCAGCCCCTTCTGCGTCATCAACGCCGATGATTACTATGGTCCCGGTGCCATGAAGCACGCCTATGATTTTCTGTCCCATGCGCAGGACGATGAAAAGCACCGCTGGATGATGGTGGGATATCATCTCAAGAATACCACAAGCCGTCACGGGCATGTGGCGCGCGGTGTCTGCATCACCGAGGAAGGCTATCTCCGGGATATCCATGAGCGCACGCATATCGTGGAAAGCTCTGACGGCCCGCTGTTCACCGAAGACGGCGAGCACTACACGCTTCTGGATCCGGACACGCTGGTCAGCATGAATCTCTGGGGCTTTACCCCATCCGTGCTCGATGAGCTCGGCTCGCGGTTCCCGGGCTTTCTGGAGAAAGCCCTTAAGGAGGCCCCTGCTTCCGCGGAATTCTTCCTGCCCACCGTCGTCTCGGAGTGCATCCATGCAGGGACCGCGACTGTGGAAGTGCTCTCCAGTCCGGATCAGTGGTTCGGCATGACGTATCGGGAAGACCGTGCCGTTGTCGTCCAGGCACTGAAAGACCGCTGCGCTTCCGGTCTGTATCCTGAGCGCCTTTTCCCATGAGTCCCCGGAAAAAACCGGTACTTTACATCGTCGTCCCATGCTATAACGAGGAAGAAGTACTTCCCCGGACAGCACCCATGTTTCTCAAGAAACTGCAGGATCTCACCCGGCAGGGATGCATCGATGAAAGCAGCCGGATTCTCTTTGTCAACGACGGCAGCCGGGACCGCACATGGGACATCATCAAAGGCCTGAACCGGCAGGACGGGCATGTGCTCGGCATTGCGCAGAGCCGGAACCGTGGACATCAGAACGCAGTACTCGCCGGTCTGATGGAATGCCGGAATCTCTGTGATATCACCATTTCCATTGACTGTGACGGTCAGGACGACATCAATGCCATGGATGACATGATCCGGGCCTATCAGGAAGGCTATGAGGTGGTCTACGGCGTCCGCGCCTCTCGGGAAACAGACTCTCTCTTCAAGCGCACATCGGCCCAGCTTTTCTATAAGCTGCTCCGGGGCATGGGAGCCGAGGTTGTCTACAACCATGCAGACTACCGTCTCATGAGCGCCAGAGTGCTCAACGCCTTTGCAGATTTCCATGAGGTGAACCTGTTCCTGCGCGGTCTGGTGCCGCTGGTGGGCTTTCCTTCCACTTCCGTCTATTACGAGCGCCATGAGCGGCTTGCCGGAAAAAGCCACTATCCGCTGAAAAAAATGCTCGCGCTTGCCTTTGACGGGATTACAAGCCTGTCAGTCAAGCCCATCCGCCTGATTACCGTCTTCGGCTTCATCATTTCCCTGATCTCCCTGATCGGCATCATCTGGGCCGTGATCACCGCCTTCAGCGGCCACGCCGTGGCCGGTTGGGCCAGTATGACCTGCGTCGTATGCTTCATCGGCGGAATCCAGTCCATGTTCATGGGCATCATCGGAGAATATATCGGCAAAATCTATATGGAAACCAAGGCCCGGCCGCGTTACATCATCGCAGAGCGCACCCCGGGTCTTGAGCAGGAGGCACCGCCATGTCCGGATGCACGTTCGGTCCCGCCCAGCCAGGAGACCGGGAAGATATCATAGACTTTATCAACTCCATCTTTTCCCAGGCAGTCCGGCCCCATGATTTCAGCCGGCTCTATCCCTCCGTTTACGGGCCGGACACGCCCGACTTTACACCCTGGCACTATATTGCCCGGGAAAACGGCCGTATCCGCGGCGTGGTCGGCATGCGTCCCACGGAGATACACGTGCTGGACAGCACGCTCCGAGTCGGATACATCGGGTCCGTTTCCGTGCATCCCGCCTGCCGGAAGCACGGATATATGGCACAGCTCATGAACATGGCCATTGATGCCGCGCAGAAAAACGGCTATGACATGCTGGTTCTCGGCGGTCAGCGTCAGCGTTACGGATATTATGGCTTTATGCCGGGCGGACAGACCTGGAACTTTACGGTGACTTCCGGCAATGTGCGGCATGCTCTGCGGGAAACAGACAGCACCGGGTATTCGTTTGAGCCCTTCCGCGAAGAGGATACGGAGCGCATCGGGTTTTTTCAGAGCCTGCAGGAGCGCGCGCCGTTCCATGTCAAGCGGCCCATGTTTGCAAGAAGCGTACAGACGTCCGGCAAACCCATGTGCAGCATCCTGCGTAACGGCCGTCTTCTGGGCTATGCCGGCGGGGATCTTGCTGAAATCGGACTCGATGCGCCGGAACGTTATCCGGAAGCGATCAAGGCCTATATGGAAGCATCCGGTCTGCGTTCCCTGTCACTGGAATGCGCGCCCTGGGAAACCGAACGCATCCGTTTCCTTCTCTCCATGGCGGATCACGCGGAACTCTACCCCTGTATGATGATCCGGGTGCTCAGCTGGGAGCGGGTGCTTTCCGCCCTGCTTCCCCTGAAAAACCGGCTGAATCCTCTGCCGGACACAGATGTGATGGTCCGGATTGACGGCAGTCCCACACTGCATCTGAGCGTGCAGAGCGGAAACACCACCGTGCATGCCATCCCCTCCGGAGATGGACTCACGCTTTCTGCCCAGTCGGCGATGGACATCTTTTTCTCGCCCTTCGCGCCCCAGATCCTGCCCGCCTCACATCCGCTTGCTTCTCTCTGCTCGCTGCCGTTCCATCTCGGATACGCTGACAGCTTCTGAGAAAACCAGAAAGGAAGATGTTCTATGACACAGTCCCGTCCCGTCGTTTTACTGATCAACGGAAGTCCGCACCCGCGCGGCTGTACCTACACGGCTCTTGAAGAAATCCGGCTTGAGCTCGAACAGCACGGCATCGAAGGCCGTCTGATCCAGATCGGACAGTCCGATATTCGGGGCTGCGTGGACTGCGGCCACTGCCACACCGCCGGACAGTGCGTATTTCAGGATAAGGTCAATGAAGTGGCTGCCATGTTTGAGACCGCCGCAGGGCTGATTGTCGGAAGCCCTGTCTATTACGCAAGCCCGAATGCCACGCTGCTTGCATTCATGGACAGACTGTTCTATTCCACGCACTTTGACAAAACCATGAAATGCGGCGCCAGTGTGGTCTCCTGCCGGCGTGCAGGCGCCACGGCAACCTTTGATGTGCTCAACAAGTATTTCACGATCTGCGGCATGCCCGTGGTATCCAGCCAGTACTGGAACAATGTACACGGCTTCACCGCGGATGATGTGCGCAAGGACGCAGAAGGCCTTCAGACCATGCGCACGCTTGCCCGGAACATGGCCTTTCTGATCCATGCCATTGAGCAGGCAGCCTCTGAGGGCGGGCTTCCGGAAAAGGAAGTGCCGGCCTGCTTCACCTCTTTTCCGGACGGCAAATGACACGGCGGGGAAACCTCTGGTTTTCCCGCCTCTTTTCTTGACTTGATGCACATAAAACCTTACAATATCTACAATAATCTGAACATCAGGAGGAACAAACCATGCTTTACGGCAACAGTATCTGGGTAGGTACTACCCAGCAGCTTAATGCGGTATGCCTTCTTCCCGCCCTGGCGAACCGCCACGGCCTGATTTCCGGTGCCACGGGAACCGGCAAAACCGTTACTCTTCAGGTACTGGCTGAAGGTTTCTCTGCCATGGGCGTTCCTGTTTTCATGGCTGACGTCAAGGGCGATCTCAGCGGCATGGCACTGTCAGGAAGCGACAATGAAAAGATTGCGGCCCGTCTGCGCGAATGCGGCGTTCCCTCCTTTTCGTTTGCCGAGAATCCCGTCACGTTCTGGGATCTGTACGGTGAAAAGGGACACCCGGTGCGCGCCACCGTCTCTGAAATGGGTCCGGTTCTTCTCGGGCGCATGCTCGGCCTGAATGAAACCCAGTCCGGCATTCTTGACATCATTTTCCACATTGCCGATGATGAAGGCATGCTGCTCCTGGATATCCGGGACCTGAAAGCCATTCTGCAGTACGCCGGCGAAAACAGCGCCCGTTATACGCTCAAGTACGGCAATATCGCCACCTCGTCCATCGGTGCCATCCAGAGAGCCATTACCGTTCTGGAAGATCAGGGCGGCGACCGTTTCTTCGGCGAACCTGCCCTGAAGATCGAAGACTGGCTCACCCAGGATGAATCCGGGCGCGGCACGATCAACGTACTGGCTGCAGACCGTCTTTTCCGCAATCCCACCATGTATTCCACCTTCATGCTCTGGATGCTCAGCGAAGTCTACGAGCGTCTGCCTGAAGTGGGCGATCTGGACAAGCCCAGGATGGTCTTCTTCTTTGACGAAGCGCATCTTCTGTTCAGCAACTGCGGCAAAGCGCTGCTGGAAAAAATCAACCAGGTTGTGCGCCTTGTACGCTCCAAGGGCGTCGGCGTGTACTTCGTCACCCAGTCGCCTTCCGACCTGCCCATGAGCATTCTCGGCCAGCTGGGCAACCGCATCCAGCACGCACTGCGTGCCTACACGCCTCTGGACCAGAAGGCCGTGAAGATTGCTGCCCAGACCTTCCGTGCCAATCCCGCGTTCTCCACGGAGGAAGCCATTACCAGTCTTCAGACCGGTGAAGCTCTGATCTCCTTCCTGGACGCGAAAGGCGCGCCCGGAATCGTCGAAAAAGCCACCATTCTTCCGCCTCAGTCCCAGATCGGCATTATCAGCGAAGCCCAGCGCAGGGCTATCATTGAAGCCAGCCCCTTCTTCGGCGTGTATGACCAGATCGTTGACCGCTTCAGCGCATACGAAATGCTGGTCACCGACATGAATGACGTGGAAGAAAGCGCCACTCCTTCCCTGGTTTATGTTCCTGAGGAAGAGCCCGTCAGCTATGATACCGACATTCCTTCCCTGGTCTATCATGCGGAGGAGGAAGCACCTGCCGAGCCCGCTCAGGCTGCGCCTCAGGCAGCGGCTGCACGGCCCCAGGGCTTCATGGTCTTTGATCCTGCCACGGGAACCTATGTGCAGAAGGAACTGCCCAGCATGACACCGCTCAAGCCGGCTGAAATCAATATTCCCGCTCCCAAGCCCGCCCAGGCCCCCGTGCTGGAAGTCAAGGAAGAACCCGCCGCAGCAGCCGTCACGCAGCAGACCGTGCTGGTGTATGATCCCGTCACAGGCCAGTACAAGCAGCAGGTCATGAACGTGAAGCTTGACCCCGCCACCGGTACCTATATGCCGGTCGGCCCTGCGCAGGCTCCGGTCATGGATCCCAAAGAACAGGCCAGGCTGGAAAAGGAAGCTGAGAAAGCACGCAAGGAAGCAGAACGGCTTGCCAAGGAAGAGGAAGCCAGGAAACGCCGTGAGCGTGCCGATGAGCTTCGTGAAGAGCGCGCAGCCCGTGCAAAGAAGAATGATTCCGTTGTGGGCCGCGTTACCAACACGGCGATTGCCACCGCCACCCGTGAGGTCACCCGCCAGATCACCCGCGGCATCATGGGTTCCATTTCCGGCATATTCGGCAAGAAAAAGTAAGCTCCAGCGCGCAGTCCCCGGACTGCGCGCTTGTTTTTCCTGAACCAGCATTGAGGAGTTGATTCAATGACGCCTTCCTTCCTTCATCTGGAGCCCTCTGTGCTCGAATGGGCACTGCAGAGAGCACGCGATATGCACGCGCATCCGAAGGCCATTGAACTCCTTGATGCCTGGCACCGGGGAACCGCCCTCCCCACCTTCAACGAAATCAATGAGGTTGCTCATCTGACGGGCATCCGTGAGTCCGACTTCTACCTTTCCGCGCCGCCGGAACTGGACTGCGAACTGATCCGGATGCGCACCTGTGACACGCCGGAAACCGAAACCGCTTCCAGAAACCTGGCGGACATGCATCAGTACAATCTGCAGGCGCTTGACTTCTGCCGAGAACACATGCCGGAGCCAGCCTTCTCCCTTTCCGACTGCCCGGCGATCCGAGGAAAGAGTGCTGAGGCAGCCGCTGACGCCGTCCGTGAGTTTTTCTCTCTGCCGCTGGACTTTGTCACGCAGTGGAAGGATCCGGTCTATGCCCTTGCGCGGACCAGAAAGGCCCTGTCTGCCAGAGGCATTCAGGTGCATATCCATGACGGCTTCTGTGCCGAATACCCGTACCTTCTTCCCGTTTCCGAATGCAGGTCCTACAGTTACGCTTCCGAGCCGCATCCTTTCATCTACGTCAACGCAAACGATATGTACCGGGGGCAGCTGTATGCCCTGCTGTTCAGTCTCATTCAGCTTCTGTGCGGACGCACCCGGCTTTTCAATGATCCCCTGAGCCGTGAGGAGCTGACAGATGAAGCGGACCGCTTCTGTGAGGACGTGACGGAATGTCTGCTGATGCCCACCCGGCTCTTTGCCGACAGCTGGGCTTCCATCCAGGAAAAGTTTCCCAGAAAAATGGCGCTTCTGGAAGACCGCTACATGATCAGTCCCTATGCCTTTCTCCGGCGTGCCGCCGCCCTCGGGGAGATTGCGCCGGACAGGCTTCAGACCATGAAAAACATGACCATGTCCACCTGGACGCCCGGAAAGGAAAACCTCGTCATCCGGGCCAGCATCTGGGCGGAGATGGTTTCCCTGCCCTGGGACGTGCGCTTTCTGCTTGCTGCTGACCATGCCGTCAGTCAGGGACAGCTCACGGCGGAGGCAGCGTATCGGCTCACGCATACCTCGAGACTCACCTACGGCAAAACCATGGACAGGGCACGCAGGATTTCCGTTTTTCAGCCGGACGCGCCAAAAACTCAAAAACATGGCTCAACCCTTGAAATCCTTGGACCGATATGTATAATAGACAGGAAACCTGATGAACGGAAGAACCGGACCTGAAGCATCCCGAAGAGAGCTGTCGGGAGGTGCAAGACAGCGGATGCACAGATCTTTTCCACTTCCCGAGGGTAGCGGCGATGAGTCTGCGGGGCAGCCCCTTACAGCGAAATCAAGCGGCCTGCTGAGCAGGCAATCTGGGTGGTACCGCGAGCACAGCTCGTCCCGGCATTGGGACGGCTTTTTCTTTGCCCCGGCACTGCCATAGTTTAGGAGGAGGATTTCGGACATGCTGGACATCAATCTTCTGCGTACCAACCCTGATCTGGTACGCGAAAACATCCGCAAGAAATTCCAGGACCAGAAACTGGTGCTGGTGGACGAGGTCATTGCACTGGACCAGGAGTATCGTCAGGCCCGTCAGAAGGCTGATACGCTCCGCAATCAGCGCAAGACACTGTCCAAGCAGATCGGCGGCCTTATCGGCAAGGGCCTGAAGGAAGAAGCCGAGCAGACCAAGCAGCAGGTGGCGGCTCTGGGCGACGAGCTGGAAGCACTGGAAAAGTCTGAGGAGGATCTCGAAAAGGAAATCCGCAACCGGATGCTGGTCATTCCCAACATCATCGATCCCAGCGTGCCGATCGGCAAGGATGATTCCGAGAATGTGGAGATTGAGCGTTTCGGCGAGCCCGTTGTGCCGGATTACGAGATCCCCTACCATATTGATATCATGGAGAAGCTCAACGGCATTGATCTGGACGCCGCTCGCTCCACCAGCGGCACCGGATTCTACTATCTCCTGGGTGATGTGGCCCGCCTGCACAGTGCCATTCTCTCCTATGCCCGTGACTTCATGATTGACCGCGGTTTCACCTATGTGATCCCCCCCTTCATGATCCATTCCAACGTGGTCAACGGCGTCATGTCCTTCTCCGAAATGGAAAACATGATGTACAAGATCGAGGGTGAGGATCTGTATCTCATCGGCACTTCTGAGCACTCCATGATCGGCCGCTTCATTGATACCATCCTGGATGAGGAAAGCCTCCCCAAGACCCTGACCAGCTACAGCCCGTGCTTCCGCAAGGAAGTCGGCGCCCACGGCATTGAGGAGCGCGGCGTCTACCGCATTCATCAGTTTGAAAAGCAGGAAATGATCGTGGTGTGCAAGCCTGAAGACTCGCCCATGTGGTTTGACCGTCTCTGGCAGAACACCGTGGACTTCTTCCGCACCATGGATATCCCGGTGCGCACCCTGGAATGCTGCTCCGGTGACCTTGCCGACCTGAAGGTCCGTTCGCTGGACGTGGAAGCATGGTCTCCCAGACAGAAGAAGTACTTTGAAGTCGGCTCCTGCTCGAACCTCGGCGATGCCCAGGCCCGCAGACTGCAGATCCGTGTCCGCGGCAAGGACGGAAAGAAGTACCTGGCCCACACGCTGAACAACACCTGCGTTGCACCGCCCCGCATGCTGATTGCGTTCCTGGAGAACAACCTGCTTCCCGACGGGCATGTCCGGATTCCGGAAGTGCTGCGTCCCTACATGGGCGGCAAGGAACAGATCTGATATCCCTGACTTCAGGGCAGCGCTCCGGCGCTGCCTTTTTTTCGTATACCGCGTCATCCCGGCAGGTCTATTCCGCGCATCCCGGAATCGTGCTATACTAATCCCATATTCGGTCCATCCATATGCCCTGGACGATGGACTGCAAATCCACACCCTGCTTTGGAATTCATGGATGCCGCCCATTTTTCCATGGTTCCCTCATGATCCGCCCGGCATGCACTTGCACTGCGCTGCCTTCCGGCTGTTTGCAGGGACTGGAATGACCATGCAGAGAAAGGAGGCAGGGAGCGGAAGCGTACATTCCGTACCGCGGTTCTGCTCTGTCTGTAATGAATGTTGATCAGTTGGCGGATCAGCTGAGAGCTGATCCGGAATTTATGAGCAATGTGGTCCGCTGGGAAGTCATACCGCCAAGAGAGGCGCATTATGCCCCCTTTCCGGAACAGATGGACCCGAAACTGATTGCAGCGCTCAAAACACGCGGCATTCACCAGCTCTACACGCATCAGGCCCATGCTATCCGGGAAATCCTTGCCGGTCATGATGTGGTGGTGGTCACACCGACAGCGTCCGGAAAAACCATGTGCTACAACCTTCCGGTCCTGTCCGCCATTCTGGAAAACGAGGACGCGCGTGCACTCTATCTCTTTCCCACCAAGGCCCTCAGTGCCGATCAGGTCAGCGAACTCTACGAGCTGATCCAGCTCATGGGCGTGGACATCAAAACCTTTACCTATGACGGCGATACACCGGGCAGTGCCAGAAAAGCGGTGCGTCAGGCCGGGCATATTGTCGTCACCAATCCGGATATGCTGCATTCCGGCATCCTGCCCCATCACACCACCTGGGTCAAACTGTTTGAAAACCTGAAATACATTGTCATTGATGAAATCCATACATACCGCGGCGTTTTCGGCTCGAACCTGGCCAATGTGCTGCGCCGCCTGCTGCGTCTGTGCAGCTTTTACGGGTCCCATCCCCAGTTTATTCTCTGCTCCGCCACCATTGCCAATCCCAGGGAACTCGCCACCACGCTCACCGGCCGGGATGTGGTCATGGTGGACGACAACGGCGCGCCGCTGGGCACCCGGCATTTTGTCTTCTACAATCCGCCAGTGATCAATGAACAGCTGGGCATCCGTGCCGGCGTAATTCCCCAGGTCCGGAACATCTCCGGCATGCTGCTGAAAAACGGCATTCAGGCCATCACGTTTGCGCGTTCCCGACTGACCGTGGAAGTACTGACACGCTATCTGAAGGATATGGTCCGGGATCCCCTCGGTAATGCGGGCCGGGTCCGCGGATACCGCGGCGGGTATCTGGCCACCCAGCGCCGGGAGATTGAGCGCGGGCTGCGGGCCGGAAAGATTGACGCTGTCATTTCCACCAACGCACTGGAACTCGGGATTGATATCGGCGCACTGGACGCCTGCGTGCTGTGCGGATACCCGGGCACCATTGCCAGTGCCTGGCAGCAGGCAGGCCGTGCCGGCCGGCGCCGGTCCACGAGTATCGTTTTCTATGTGGCGAGCTCCGCCCCCATTGATCAGTATATGGTGGCGCATCCGGACTTTTTCCTGCACCAGTCGCCGGAAAACGCGCTTCTGAATCCCAACAATCTCTATATCATGCTGAGTCACTTCAAATGCGCGGCCTATGAGCTTCCCTTTGAAGACGGTGACACTTTCGGAAACGCGCCATCCCCTGACAGTCTGCTGGATTACCTGACCGAATCCCATATTCTGCGCCATGTAAACGGCCGCTATCACTGGATGGCGGAGGATTTTCCTGCCAGCGAAATCAGCCTGCGGAGTGCGGCCAGCGAGAATTTTGTCATCATCGATATCACGGATCCCGCTCACAACCGTGTCATCGGGGAAATGGACCGGTATACCGTGCCCATGCTGCTGCATGAAAACGCCATCTATATGCATGAGGGCGTCCAGTATCAGGTGGAAAAGCTTGACTTTGATGCCTGCAAGGCGTTTATCCGCCACGTGGATGTCGGGTATTATACCGATGCCGACCTGAATATCTCCCTGAGTCTTCTGGATATCGAGGATCAGGAAAACTGCGGCGGTCTGGAGCTGGCCTTCGGCGAAGTCAAGGTGACAACGCTTGTCACCATGTTCAAGAAAATCCGGTTTGACACGCATGAAAACCTCGGCTTCGGCCATGTGCGCCTTCCGGAAACCGACATGCATACGGCTGCCATGTGGTGGAAGCTGCCCGAATCCCTGTGCAGTCAGTTCCCGTCCGACACCCTGAAAAACGGCCTGATGGGCGTCAGCAATCTCCTGCGCATTGTTGCACCGCTGGACCTCATGTGCGCGCCTACGGACATCGTCGTGGTCTATCAGGTCAAAAGTCCGATCACGGACGGCCCCACCCTGCTGATCTATGATTCTGCCCCGGGCGGCATCGGGCTCGCCCAGAAAGCCTATCATATGCAGAAACTGCTTCTGGAACGCTGCCTGGATGTCGTTTCGTCCTGCCGCTGCACGGACGGATGTCCCTGCTGCGTGGGACCGGTTCTGGAAGTCGGCGAGGACGGCAAGAAAACGGCTGTGCGTATCCTCACTGAACTGCTCAAATGTATGGAATCATGAAAGGAAAACCCGTATGAACCTTCTGGACAAGCTGCGGGCAATTGATCACAAGACGGAATCAGCTGCCAAGGCACCGGAAAAAACCTTCCATGACTGTTATATCCGTCAGGAAATCCGGCCGCCTGAAGAATTTCCGGACCAGGATATGATCCGCCCCGAACTCCTGAGGCTGCTCCAGTCCCAGGACATGCCCGGCACCGACCCACCCTCGATCCTGTATCTGGACACGGAAACCACTGGTCTGGGCGGCGGCACGGGCACAGTGGCTTTTGAGATCGGCTGCGGGCACATGGAGCCTCAGGGGTTTGTTCTGAAACAGTATGTCATGCGCGATTATCCTGAGGAAATCTATGTGCTGCAGGAGCTGGAAAAGGAGCTGGACCAGTCAGACATCATCTGTACCTTCAACGGAAAGTCCTTTGATGTTCCCCTGCTGCGCTCCAGGTTCCTCATGAACCGAATGAATCCCTCCTGCCTGGATCTCCCGCATCTGGACCTTCTGCACCTTTCACGGCGCATCTGGAAGCTTCGCCTGCAGTCCTGCACGCTGTCCCGTCTCGAGGAAGAGATACTCGGCACACCGCGACTGGACGATCTCCCGGGAAGTGAAGCGCCTCAGCGGTACTTCACCTACCTCAAGACAGGGGACTTTTCCCTGCTGGACAAGGTCCTTGAGCACAATGCCCAGGACGTGGCAAGCATGTGCGTCCTGCTTGGGCTGCTCTGTGCCCGGTACGACCGTCCGATGGACGTCGAGCACGCGGAAGATCTGTATTCCATGGGCATTGCCCTGGACCGCGAACAGCATGCTGACAGAGCGCGTTCAGTATACTCCATGGTTCCGGACGGGAAGCTGCACCCCGGCGCACAGAACCGCCTCGCCCTTTCCTACCGGCGCTATGGGAACATGGATGAAGCGATCCGTATCTGGCAGAGCATGATCCGGAACCGCGAAGGCGGTGTAGAGCCCTATATCCATCTCGCCAAGTATTATGAGCACCGTGCCGGGGATCCTGACAAAGCCCTGGAGTATACAAGGCAGGCCATGAGCCTGCTGGCAGAGCCTTCCCTTCCCTCGGACAAGTCTGTACAAGAAATCAGAAACGCGCTACAATACCGTTATGATCGCTTGAAAAGAAAGCTGATCCTGAAAGGTTCGTGATAGATTTGGGTTTGCTCGTAAACATGAAAGCGCAGAAAGCGCATACGCTTCACGGGAAAGGTGATCTGGAACAGGCACGCCGTCTGTATGAAGAGGCATACCAGGGTGGACTGGATAATCCCCGATATCTGCTCTCATACACGGTCCTGCTCTTCCGTGCCGGTGAGTTTGAAAAGGCATGTGAAGTCCTTCGCCGTACAGAAAAGGTTCCCGGCATCAATGCGGAACAGAAGGCTCAGGTGTTTGTCTATTACGCCTCCTGCGTCTTCAAGATGGGACAGATTGACAAGGGCATCCGGCTTCTGGAAAAACAGCATCTCCGCCAGCCGAGCGGTCTTGTGTATCAAACACTCGGCATTCTTTATGTGGAAAAGTATGATGCTTCACAGAAGCCCGATTTCAAGGTGCTGGATGAGGAAGCCATGAAAGCATGGGAAACCGCACGTGCCGCCGCGCTCGAGCCTGCCGAGGACGCCAATGAGGATGACGACGAAAAGCCTTCCGTCCCGGATACGCCGCCCAGACCCTCTGAAGAAGTATGGAATGAGGGAATTGAGAAGGCAAAGGCTTTTCTCGAGGAAGCCGTCGACTATGATGATGAAGATCCCATCTGTCTGGACAACTATGCCCAGTTCCTGTACCGTGTTGTCGGGGACCGTGAGAACGCCCGGAAGTACTTCAAAAAGGCCATTGAAATCAAGCCCACTCAGATCGATACGCTGTACTTCCTGGCCCAGTATGACATCGCGGAAGGAAAGCCCGATGCCGCAAAGGAAAAGCTTGCAACGGCACGGGAAGGACGTTTTTCTCCCCTCAACTACAGTACGCCTGAAAAAGTGGATGCGCTGCTGAGCAGCATTTCATCTGGAAAAGAGGCCTGAGAAACATGAGCGAAGCAGAAAAAAATGTGCTCCCTGAAGAAAGCGCCAAGCAGGGAAAGAAGAAAGAGAAAAAGAGTCTGGGGCGCGAAATCATGGAATGGATTCTGACACTCGGAGCCGCTGCTCTGATTGCCCTGTGCATCCGCACATTCATATTCGAGCCTGTTATGGTGGACGGCCACTCCATGGATGACACGCTGGCGGACCATGAGATCATGTTCATCAATAAGATGGAGTATTCTTCAGCGTGGCTCTTCGGCAACAAGTTCACATTCTTCGGTAATCCGAAACGCTTTGATGTGGTCATCTGCCGTTATCCAGGCCGCGGCAACACGAATTTCGTCAAGCGCGTCGTCGGGCTTCCCGGAGATACGGTGGAAATTGTGGCAGGCTATCTGTATGTCAATGGGGAACGGTATGAGGAACCCTATATCAATGATGCCTACCGCTCCGGCATGGGATATTCCTTCCCCCGGTACACTGTCCCTGAGGGCGAGTATTTCGTCATGGGCGATCACCGGAATAATTCCAACGATTCCAGAGCTGTCGGTTCCCTCACCCGGGATATGATCCGCGGCCATGTTGTCCAGGTGCTCTTCCCGTTCAATCACTGGAGAAGCATTCCCAACGGTCTGGACGTACAATAAGATCTGTATACCAAAAAACACTGATGCGGCTGCCGCATCAGTGTTTTTTCATATCATTCAGTTATACTCCACGGTCTGCTGATAAGCCTTGTAGGTGGATGTGCAGAGCAGGTTGCGCCGGATTTCCTCACCGTTCTGATACCACACCTGGTACGTCTCCACTTCATAGCCTTTTCTACTTTTCACCACAATCTTTTCCGTGCCCGGCTTCAGGCTTTCATTCCTTACCCGCTTCACTCCGGAGGGGGCTTCCAGGGTGCGCACCACCTTGCTCTCAAGATCTATGGTAATGCCGTCGCCGAGGCTCATGCCGTAAAGTTCGACCGTAACCTTGTTCCTGTCATACCAGGCTACAATGTACACAGGCCATTCCGTATTGTTCCGGAACTGAAAATCCAGGCCCGGCCAGTTCACAGTGGCATCCAGGCCCTTCTCCACATAGCTGGAAGGCCACGCATGCGGAGACCGGGATACTATCTCCAGATTTGCCCTGGCCACGGCATTGAACAGCGTGGAGCTCGTCTGGCAGACACCGCCGCCGATTTCCGGCACAGTCTGGCCGCCTGAAATGGCAGTGGCCTCTTTATACCCCTTTTCGGCCGTCCTCTGACCGGTTGTCTGGTTGAAGGAAAACAATGCCCCGGGTTCCACCATCACGCCATTGATGGCATCCGCAGAAAGACTGATGTTCGTATTCCGATTCCGGTTGCTTGTTGTCTTGGTTGAATATCCGGAAATCTTGTGGAACGCGTTCATGAGCTCCGCCTTGGTCATGGGAGCAATGAGCTCTTCCGTCTCCATGCGCACAAGACTGTAATAATCCCCGTTCTCCAGATTCTGCTTTACCCGGTTGAACAGTTCGTCACCGTCCAGGTAAACCCCGGACTGGTCTTCGGTAAAACCAAATGTCCTGCTGGCCACATCAAAGGATTCCACGCTGCTGCTTACAGCCGGCTTGTTTACTTCAGCACTGATCGCATCCGTCAGCCCGCGCACTGATTCCATATCATAGCTGAGCACGGTTTCCAGGTTTACCGGTTCTGCAAGCAGTGCCGCACGCGCCTCGGACCTTTCCTGAATCGGTGTCCGGAAGCTGGTTCTGTTATCCCTGGTATTCTGTCTTCCCAGTGCGTATGCCTGCATCAGCACATCGTCCAGGTTCCGCTGAAGCGGCACCTGGCTTGAATCCAGTGTCCACGTTTTGTCATCCACCACCACATGAATGGTAAACCCGCCGCCGCCGGCTGCCTCCACCTGGTTCAGCTGAGCCCTGGCTTCCTCCATGGTCAGGCCGCCCACATCCACTCCGTCAATATAGACACCGGGATAGATGCGGTCATCATCATCGTCTTTCTGCACGGTACGGTATTCTGCCAGTTTTCCCTCATCCAGCTGAATCATGCCGCCGGATGCAAAGGCCAAATTCGGCAGGGTTTTGTACCGTACGCCCAGGACCTGCGGCGCCATGACCAGGACCAGCGTGATGATCAGAATCAGACAGACCACTGCCACCAGACCCCAGAGCACGTTTGCCACACGGCCTGTGTGATGATTTCCCTGCTCTTTCTCAGTCCTGTTATGTCTGTCAGTTGCTTCCGCCGCATCAGGCTGCTGCAGCATGCTCGAGGTCTGTTTTTTCAGTTCCTCCGTACGCCCAAGCGGTTGGCGGAAGTGCTCCCCGAAAACAGACTCGGTCTGTGTCCGTACCTGCCGTCCTTTTCTGGGATGGCGTTCATACTCATCGCTCAACGGCTCAGTTCTCCTCCTGCTTCTCTTCCGCCCGATGGCACATCCGATAGGATAATACCTGAAGCGTATCACTCAGGTGCACGTTCACAACATCCACCTGTTCCGCATCATATTTCAGATCCACCGGGGCAAAATTCCATATGCCGCGTATGCCCAGCTGAATCACTTCATCCAGGGCCGCCTGTGCCGCCGGTGCCGGAATCGCGAGGACGGCTATATCCACATGCCGGTGCTTCACAAAATCCGCAAGCTCGGAAATATCCTGAACCCGCATGCTGCCCACCATGGTTCCGATCCGGCTGGGACTGTTGTCAAACATGGCAACGGTCTCAAATCCTTCATTGGCAAAGCTCGCATATCTTGCCACAGCACTGCCCATATTGCCGGCGCCGATGAGAATCATGGTGTGCGGCTCTGCAAGACCCAGAATTTTCCGTATATGATTCTTCAGTTCACTGACCTGATATCCGTATCCCTGCCGCCCCGCGCCTCCGATACTGTTGATATCCTGACGCACCAGAGACGATGTCTGGGCCATGCGTTCACCCAGTTCCTGAGAAGAAACCTGTTCAATCCCGGATGCTTCCAGTTCGCGTAAATGACGATAATACCCTGGCAGACGCTGAATCAGAGCATCCGAAATATGATTTCCCATCCTCATACACACCTTTTCACATTCATCTAGTGGCATTTCATGCTGCCTGGCATAGGCTTACTGCCTGTGGTTCCGCACTTTTCCCCTCAGCATATCGCCTTCCCGGGCCGGAAGATCCAGTCCGACAAGTATTTCGGTTCCTGCCACCCCGTAGGTGGTCAGATGCTCCCCTGTTGAGGCAATCTGCATGCTCCTGACTTCCGCTCTGTGTATGCCGTCAGCAGTCATCAGCTCCACCTGATCGCCCACATAAAAACGGTTTTTCAGTTCCAGACACACCGGTGAACCGCTCCCGCTGTCGCGGACGACCCTGCCCAGATACTCGCGTTCCTGATGGAAGCCTTCCGCACCGCCCGCCGGATCCGGTGACCCATACAGGAATCCTGTATCGCTTTCCCGGTGGCTTGCGCATCGCAGCTCCTGCTGAATCTCCGGAAGCGCCTGCATGAAAGCTTCCGGGGCTTTGGCGTACAAATCAAGCGCCCTTCGATAGGCTCCCGTCACCACAGCCGTATAGTATGCGGTCTTCATTCTTCCTTCAATTTTCAGACTGCTGATTCCGGCTTCGCACAGGTCCGGAATGGCACCGCTCAGGTTCAGGTCCCGGGCTGAAAAAATATACGTGCCATGCTCATCCTCTGACACCGGGAGATATTCGCCGGGGCGCTTTTCCTCCACAACATGGTACTGCCACCGGCAGGGCTGAGCACAGGCACCCTGATTGGCGCTGCGCCCTGTAAGCATCTGTGAAAGCAGGCACCTGCCCGACCACGCCATGCATGCAGCTCCATGAACAAAGGTTTCCAGCTCCATATCTGCCGGTATATTCCGGCGCAGCGCCCGGATCCTCTCTATGTTCATTTCCCTGGCAAGAATCACTCGGCGGCATCCCAGCTCATAGTACAGACGCACGCTGCTGCTGTTTACCGTACTCGCCTGGGTTGACACGTGCAGTTCCATTCCAGGCAGTGCTCTGTGCAGTTCACAGATCGCTCCCGGATCACTGACAATCAGCGCATCCACACCAATATCCGATGCAAGACGTGCTCCTTCAAGAAAGCCATCCATCTGATCATCAAACGGAAAAATATTCATGGTCAGATAAAAGCGCTTCCCCTGGGCATGGCAGAGCCTTACACCCTCCTCAAGCATTTCCGGCGTAAAATTGCCGGCAAACGCCCGCAGTCCATACTGCTGCATGGCACCGTAGACGGCGTCCGCTCCAAAGTGCAAAGCTGTTTTCAGCTGTTCCATTGCCCCTGCTGGACAGAGAAGTTCCGGAATCAATGCTATTTCCACCTCTACTGCAAGCCCCTTGCCTGATCATACGCATCCCACAGCGGTGCATACACGGCCACTGCCTGTTCATGTTCCTGCAAGGTCTTGGAGAAATACAGTTCCCCGCTTTCCGGATCTTTGGCACAGAAATACAGATAGTTTTCACTCACAAAGACAGGATCCGGATTCAACGCGGCTTCTATGGCTTCCCTGGACGGCGAACAGATCGGACCAAGCGGAAGCCCCTGATTGGCATAGGTATTGTACGGGCTGCTCAGATTCAGTTCTGACTCCGTAAGATGCATCCGGCGAACGCCTGTAATGTAATGGATCGTCACATCACTCTGCAGACGCATACCCGATTTCAGGCGATTCTGGAATACAGCGGACACCTTGGCAAAGTCTGCTTTCCCTGCTTCCTTTTCTATGAGACTGGCCAGTGTCAGAATCTGATCCATCGTAAAGCCTTTTTCCTCTGCCTGGTCCTGATCGTCCGCGGGAAAAACGCGTTCGGTCTGTGACAGCAGCCTGCGGATCATTTCCTCTTCAGATGCACTTGTATAGATTTCATAGGTGTTGGCAGCCAGATAACCCTCCAGCACATACTTCCTGCCGGCAGCCCGTCCGCTGTCGAGAAGATCGGCAATATAATAGTAGTCCCGGAATGCTTCCCCAGTGCGGCAAAGCTCCAGGAATGTCTTTGCATCCTTGAGTACCCCGTCCTTGACAAGGCGGTCTGCGAACTCTTCCACGCTCCAGCCTGGGATCATTGTGATATTCCGGACAAGCGGATTTCCATCCCCGCGCGTAAGCTGGTCGGCAATCTCAGCAAATGTCATATCGGTACGCAGCCGGTAATCGCCTGCCTGTATTTTCTGACCAAACCCGGCAAAATCGCAGTAATACTTGAACATGGTCTTGGAACGGATCAGGCCGGAAGATTCCAGGTTTGATGCAACCCTTGTCAGACTCTGCCCGCTCTCCACCTGAAATTCAATTTCTGAAACCTCATCCGAATTCACCGGAGCCAGAAACTCGTCGTACACGCTGCGCCATATGCCGTATCCCAGGCCGATCAGCACAACCACGACAGTCAGTCCGATCAGGACAGCTCTTGCAGCCTGCCATATCCCGGAATAGACGAAAAAGCCGTATTCCCGCTCCTTATACAGACTTTTATAGGTAACATTCCGGCGCACTTCTTTTTTCAAAAGAAAGCCCTCCCGATTCAGTTTAATCCAGGAATTGACAGGTCCAGGTCCACTGCCTCGGTAATAATCTTGAAGATATCTCCAACCGCCATCTGCAGCCGCATTTCCGCCATGAGATATTCCGATACCTCCGGTTTGGAGAACAGCAGTGAATTGATGCCCGAAAAGCGCTGCATATCATCCGCATCAGCATTTCTTCCCTGCATGACCGCCATCTGTATGGTTACCTGCAGCTTTTTATATTCCTTGATCAGCGCTGCCACGGTTTCATCGCTCATAACCTCATCCTTGAGCCGATGATAGGTCTGGTATTCTTCGCTTTCCCGGATCGCCCTTGCCAGTGCATGTGCCTGATCGTACTGCATATGTTTGCCTCCTGGATACTTATATAACGTTTCAATCTTTCCGAATTCATCCTAAAAATAATATGGGAAGAGGGTAGTTCCCCCTTCCCTTTAGGATAGCAGATTTTACTCAGATGTCCAGAATAATCGGCAGAATCATCGGATTTCGCTTGATTTTTTCAAATATGAACCGATGCAGCTCATCTTTGATCGTGTTCTTCAGATCCGGCCAGTTTTCACCTGCCAGGCTGCTCTGATCCAGAATCTCACGGACAAGCGCCCTGGTGCTCTCAATAACATCCTCATTCTCACGTACGTAGATAAAGCCTCTGCTGATAATATCCGGTCCGCTCACAAGACGTTCCTCATCCCGGTTGATCGCCATGACAACGATAATGAGGCCGTCCTCCGAAAGATGTTTCCGGTCTCTGAGTACTACATTGCCGACGTCTCCGACACCAAGGCCATCCACCATGATGCCGCCTGTGGGCACCTGCTCGCCGAGAGACAATGTGTCTTCCGACATTTCGATGACCTGTCCGAGCTCAGGAATCACAATGTTTCTTCGGTCCATTCCCATGCGCTCAGCGAGTTCCGCATGCTGCCACAGCATACGGTATTCTCCGTGTATGGGAATAAAATACTTGGGCCGGACAAGCGCGTGCATCAGTTTCAGTTCTTCCTGACAGGCATGTCCGCTGACATGCACTTCTGCCATGGCTGAATAGATGACCTGGGCGCCGCAGCGATACAGCTGATTGATCACACGGGAGATAAATTTCTCATTGCCGGGAATGGGCGTGGCACTGATGATAATCAGGTCGCTCGGCCGTATCTGAAGCTTTCTGTGCTCAGCAAATGCCATGCGTGTCAGGCCTGCCATCGGCTCTCCCTGGCTGCCTGTGGTCATAACCAGAATCTCTGAGTCCAGATACTGATCAATGCTGTCCACATCAATCAGGTAACCATCCGGGATATGCAGTTCACCGATATCCATGGCTACCCGGCTGACATTCACCATGCTGCGTCCGATAAAGCACACGCGTCTTCCATATCGCAGTGCCACATCGATAACCATCTGCATTCTGTGAATATTGCTGGCAAACATAGCGACAATCACGCGCCCTTTGGCATCCTGCATGACATTGTCAAAGGTCTCGGCGATCTTCATCTCGCTCATGGTAAAACCTGGGCGCTCCACGTTCGTTGATTCACACAGCATGGCCAGCACACCCTGCTCACCGTAAGCGGCCAGCGTATGAATATCGATGACTTCCCCGTCAATGGGGGTGTAGTCCACCTTGAAGTCGCCTGAACAGATGACTGTTCCCACGGGACATGTAACGGCCAGAGCACATGCTCCTGCAATCGAGTGGCTCACGTGAATGAACTGAACCGTAAATTTCCCAAGCTGCACAACACCGCGCGGTTCCACAACCTGCATATCCACGTTTCCGAGGCGATGTTCCTTCAGTTTCAGGTCTACCAGTGCCAGTGTGAGCCTGGTTCCAAAAAGCGGTGCCGGAACCTGTCGCAGCACATAGGGAATTGCTCCGATATGGTCCTCATGTCCATGGGTCAGAAGATAACCACGGACGTTCCTTTTCTTTGCAACAAGGTAACTTACATCCGGAATGACCAGGTCAACACCCAGCATGTCTTCTTTAGGGAAAATGCTGCCGCAGTCTACTACAATGATGTCGTCCTCGTATTCCAGCACATACATGTTCTTGCCGATTTCATCCACTCCGCCGAGTGAAATGATTCTCAGCTTACTGGTAGTATTCGGAGTCTGCTGCTTCACGGAAAGCCTCCTTTCTTCTCATCTGGATATTTCCATGGACCAGTTATATTTTTGCATCCTTTTATATTTAAGTTATGATTATATTTAAGAGTACGTAAACGCAATCCAAAAACAATCAAACTTACAGATACTTTAACAAATTATAGCATGGTCAAATGCACAAATGCAACTGATGAAAAAAATGTTTTTTTCGCTTTATACACAGTTCTTGTACATTCTGTCAGTTCTCTATTCGAAGAAATACCCATAAAAATACCGTCACGCTCAGACGGGGCACCCCCGCAGCACATCGGCCAGCTGCTTATTGCTGCTGCCTTCCGGCCCTGACAAGGTTCACAGTGGAAAATCGCACGGGACCCAGTCTTCATCGCGTAAACGGCTATAGAAGTATACGACTTTCTTTGACAAAAAGCAATATGTGAAATAGTTCTTCGGAAAGAATCCCTGGAAATTCGTATTTCCGGGTCTTTAACACTTGGTGACAGCCCATATCAGAGAAAAGCCATACGTGGCTTATATTATTTTGTCAAATTATCTGCTTTTATGTGTTGTATGTGTTGCATTTTGTGATATAATGGTCAGGGGTGATGTACATGAAGCTTTACTACGATAGAAGACTCAGTGATCCGACCTATTATGCCCAGCAGGGAATCCGAAACGGGAAGAAGACAACTACGCGTAATGTGAAGAAATTTGGAAAGCATTCTGAACTCCTGAAGATCACAGATGATCCCCTGGAAT
>CAMNDE010000019.1:0-48084 GCA_946534895.1 uncultured Clostridia bacterium | reverse complement strand
ACACGCAGACTCCGCCGGCGCTTCCCGACGGTCAGACCCCGCCTGAACTTCCTGAGGGCATGAACGGCCAGACGCCTCCGGCCCTTCCCGACGGACAGACTCCGCCGGAACTTCCTGAGGGCATGAACGGCCAGACACCTCCGGCTCTTCCTGACGGACAGAACACCCAGAATGGTCAGAACACCCAGAATCCCCCGGCCCTTCCCGACGGACAGAACGCACAGAATGGTCAGGGCGGTCAGAATGGTCAGAACCCGCCCGCACGTCCCGACGGACAGAACAACGGAAACCGTCAGGCACCACCCCAGGGACAGCCTGGAATGCCGGGCGGCATGCCCGGAGGCGACGCTCCCACTTCCTATGAAAGCGCCAATACGGTAACGGAGGATGCGGAAAACGCTTCCTACCTCTCCGATCAGGACAATGAAAATGCCGTGCTTGTCAGCGGCAGTGAAGTGAGTCTCACCGGCGTGCATGTGTCCAAAACCGGTTCCGCGGAAGGCGATTCCGCTGATTTCTACGGCATCAACGCTGCTGTGCTGGCCGCGGATGGTGCCAGCCTGGATGTCACCGGCGCCGAGATCATCACCAACGGCGGCCACGCCAACGGTCTGTTCAGCTACGGCACCGGCACCACGGTCAATGTGTCCGACACCACCATTGTCACGTCCGGCAACAATTCCGGCGGCCTCATGACCACAGGCGGCGCTGCCATGAACGCCACCAATGTCACCGTATCCACCTCCGGGAACTCTTCCGCGGCCATCCGCTCGGACCGGGGCGGCGGAACCGTGTCCGTATATGGCGGATCCTATGAAGCGTCCGGCGTCGGCTCCCCCGCCATCTATTCCACCGCGGACATCACAGTGGAAAACGCTGACCTTTCCGCTTCCTCCTCGGAAGCCGTGGTCATTGAAGGCGGCAACAGCGTGACCCTCAGGAATGTCACCATCAGCGGCAATAACGAGAAGCTGAACGGCCAGTCCAAGGTCCAGACCAACGTGCTCATCTATCAGTCCATGTCCGGCGACGCCCAGGAGGGCAGCTCCGTGTTCAGCATGGAAGGCGGCACCATGACCAGCCTGACCGGCGACATGTTCCATGTCACCAATGTCAATACGGAAATCAATCTTTCCGGCGTGGAGTTCACCTCTTCCGGAGACACCTTCCTCTCCGCCTCCGCGGACAGCTGGGGCAAGGCCGGAAGCAACGGCGGACACGCCGTCCTGAACCTGAATGCGCAGACCGTTAGCGGGAACATTACCGTGGACGCGGACTCCTCCGTATCCATCTCGCTCGCTTCCGGTTCCTCCCTCACCGGTGCCGTGAATCCCGGCTCCTCTGGTTCCGCCTCCCTCCGGCTCGATGCCGGCAGCACCTGGACACTGACCGGCGACAGCTATCTGGATTCGCTGGAAGGCGATCTGAGCCAGATCGACACCCAGGGCTACACCCTGTATGTGGACGGCGAAGCAGTCAAGTAATCCTTATCTTTTCCCGGGAGACCGCAGACCGGTCTCCCTTTTTTCATGCCGTCATCAGGCCGAATGCCGGCGACCGAAAAAACATTTTACTTTTTTTGACTTTCCCACTTGACATTCTTTTTTACCGGAGTAGAATACACATGAAGGTCAAAGAAAGTCAGTTGACCTTCCAACCCCAATCCCAAAGGAGCTGATTCCTATGGCAGGCATGAATCATTTTACGCAGAAATCTGTGGAGGCCATCACCCGCGCCCGGCAGATTGCGACAGAATATCAGCACATGCAGGTGGACGAAGAGCATCTGGCAAAAGCGCTTCTGGAAGACCCGAACGGACTGATCCGTCAGCTGCTGACCAAGTGCGGCTATTCCACGGACAGCCTGGACGCTGCGCTCACTGACGCGCTGGGCAGGATTCCCAGGGTCTCCGGTCCCGGCCGTGAAGCGGACAAGATCTATATTTCCCAGGAACTGGACAAGGCCATGCTGGAGGCGGAAAACAGAGCCAAGCAGATGAAGGATGAGTACACATCCGTGGAGCATCTGTGGATGGGCATCTGTGACAAGCCCAATGACCGGATGAAAAACATCCTCAATAATCTCGGCTACAAGGATTCCACATTCCTCAAGGTCCTGAGCGATGTGCGCGGCGCCACCCGCGTCACCTCCGACAATCCGGAGGAAACCTATGACGCCCTGAAGAAATACGGTTCCGACCTGGTGGACATGGCCCGGCACCAGAAGCTGGACCCCGTCATCGGCCGTGACAGCGAAATCCGGAACGTCATCCGTATTCTCTCCCGGAAAACCAAGAACAATCCTGTGCTTATCGGCGAGCCCGGTGTCGGCAAGACGGCCATTGCGGAAGGCCTGGCCCAGCGTATTGTGCGCGGCGACGTGCCTGACAGCCTGAAGGACCGCACCATCTTCTCCCTGGACATGGGCTCCCTTATCGCAGGCGCCAAGTTCCGCGGCGAGTTCGAGGAGCGTCTGAAGGCCGTGCTGGCGGAGATCAAGAAGAGCGAAGGCCGGATCATCCTCTTCATCGATGAGCTGCACACCATTGTCGGTGCCGGCAAGGCGGAAGGCGCCATGGACGCCGGCAACCTGCTCAAGCCCATGCTGGCCCGCGGCGAACTGCACTGCATCGGTGCCACAACCCTGAACGAATACCGCGAATACATTGAAAAGGATGCCGCCCTTGAGCGCCGGTTCCAGCCCGTGCTTGTGGGTGAGCCCACGGTGGAGGACACGGTGGCCATCCTGCGCGGTCTCAAGGACCGTTACGAGGTCTTCCACGGCGTCAAGATTCAGGACAACGCCCTGATCGCCGCCGCCACACTGTCCAACCGGTACATCACGGACCGTTTCCTCCCCGACAAGGCCATTGACCTTGTGGATGAAGCCTGCGCCATGATCCGCACGGAGATCGATTCCCTGCCCACAGAGCTGGATGACGTGCGCCGCCGGATCATGCAGCTGGAAATCGAGGAAGCCGCCCTGAAGAAGGACGACGACGAGCTCACCCAGGAGCACCTGCATGAAGTGCAGAAGGAACTGGCTGAGCGCCGTGACACCTTCAATGCCATGAAGGCCCGCTGGGAAGCCGAGAAGGAAGCCATCTCCAAGGTCAACCACCTGCGCGAGCAGATCGAGCAGACCAATGCGGAGATTGAAAAGGCCGAACGCGCCTATGACCTGAACCGGGCAGCCGAGCTCAAGTACGGCGAACTCCCCAGACTCCGCAAGGAACTGACCGAGGAGGAAGCTGCGGCGGAGAAATCCCGCGGCGAGGACAGCCTGCTGCACGACCGTGTCACGGAAGAGGAAATTGCCCGTATCGTGGGCCGCTGGACCGGCATTCCGGTCAGCAAGCTCATGGAGGGCGAGCGCGAAAAGCTTCTGCACCTGGAAGACACGCTGCATGAGCGGGTCATCGGCCAGGACGAAGCCGTGCGCAAGGTTTCCGAGGCCATTCTCCGTTCCCGTGCCGGCATCCAGGACCCCAACCGTCCGCTTGGTTCCTTCCTGTTCCTCGGACCTACCGGCGTGGGCAAGACCGAGCTGGCCAAGGCCCTGGCCCAGGCCCTGTTCGATGATGAAAAGAACATGGTCCGGATCGATATGTCCGAGTACATGGAGAAATTCTCCGTGTCCCGTCTCATCGGGGCACCTCCAGGATATGTGGGCTATGATGAAGGCGGCCAGCTGACCGAAGCCGTGCGCCGTCATCCCTATTCCGTCGTGCTCTTTGATGAGGTGGAAAAGGCGCATCCCGACGTGTTCAACGTGCTCCTGCAGGTGCTGGATGACGGCCGGATCACCGACAGTCAGGGCCGCACCGTGGACTTCAAGAACACCATCCTCATCATGACGAGCAATCTGGGCAGTGAATATATCCTGGACGGCATTGCCGACGGGGATATCACCAAGGAAGCCCGGGCCCAGGTGGACCGTCTTCTGAAGACGCATTTCCGCCCCGAGTTCCTGAACCGTATTGATGAGATTGTCTACTACAAGCCGCTCACCCGCGAACAGATCGGCAAGATCGTGGACCTCATGCTCAAGGGCCTCAACGCGCGTCTTGCGGACCGCAAGCTGTCCGTCTCCCTGACGGAGAACGCTCTGACCTATGTGATCGAGCAGGGCTTCGATCCCGTCTACGGCGCCCGTCCCCTGAAGCGCTACATCCAGTCCCATATCGAGACGCTTGTGGCCAGGAACATCATTTCCGCCGCGGTGCATCCCGGCGATACCATGCTGGTGGATGTGGATCCCGCGGAAGGCCTGGTCATCCGGACCCAGTCCGCGGCCCCGCATCTTGAATAAACCTTCTGAATAATCCTTCCTTACCCGGCCGGTGCTCTTTCCCCGAAGACACCGGCCGGTTTTTTCTGTACCGGCATGCGTCCACCGGCGCTTGATTAATCTACTGTTTTACTGTACAATAGTCTCAGGGAGTGAGCACCATGAAAATCTCGACCAAGGGAAGGTACGCTGTACGGATCCTGCTGGATATCGCCATGCATCAGGGAGACGGCTATGTCGCCATGCGCGATATTGCGCGGCGCCAGCAGATTTCCAAGAAATATGCCGACCAGATTGCCATGCAGCTCGGCCAGAGCTGTCTTCTCAGCGCGGTCCGCGGACACACTGGCGGATACCGCCTGATGATTCCCGCATCCGATATCACCATTCTGCAGATCATCACCCTGATGGAGGGAAACCTGACCCCCGTGGCCTGCATGGATCAGGAACCCAATCCCTGTCCCCGCTGCAACTACTGCATGACGCTTCCCGTCTGGCAGGGACTGGAAAAGGTCATCTCGGACTATCTGGGATCCATTACGCTTCAGGACCTGGTGGACCGGGGACCGGAGCAGCCTGAACTGGAAGACATGAGCGTACCCACCTGACCGCCCCGCGCGGTCTTTTTTCTTTCCCGCCTCAGGACACAGTCTGAGAAAAGCGCCACAACACATGATCATCGGGTATCGGATGTCATCTTGACACCCGCATCATTCGAATATATAATCTGTGCAGTTTTTGACCGTTCTTTTCATGACGGTTAAACAAATCATAATATGGAGGTACTATATATGAAGCGTTTTTTGGGTATTCTCCTTTCCGTTGCCATGCTGATGTGCTTTATGGCTCCTGCCATGGCTGAAAAGGAAGTCGGCTGGAACAACGTCAATGCCGAAGGCTATCAGTATCCGGACTACAGCGGCCAGACTCTGTCCTTCATGTGGTGGGGCTCTGATACCCGTGCCAAGATCACGACCGACATCATCAAGCTCTATGAGGAACTCACCGGCATCAAGATCGAGTATGAGTACTATGACGGCTCCAGCTACTGGACCCAGTTCCAGGCCAAGCAGGCTGCCAATGCCCTTCCCGACGTGTTCCAGATGGGCAACAACTGGGCAACCTACTATGACACCATCTATCCCCTGAACGACTTCATCGCTGACGGCACCATCGACACCACCGCCATTTCCGACACCATGATTGCCACCACCGTCAATCAGGCCAATGGCGACGTCACCGGCATGTCCAACGGCACCAACGCCCGCTGCTTTGCCTACAACCCCGCCATCTTTGATGAGTGCGGCGTTCCCTATCCCACCGATACCTGGACCTGGGACGACTTCGCAGCCGCTGCCCGGACCATCCACGAGAAGACCGGCAATCCTGCTGTGACCACTCTCGAGTACAACTCCCTGGCTTACTCCACCTTCACCCAGTGGAAGGAAGGCTACAACTTCTACGCCATGGACGGCTCTGACTTCGCTTTCGGCGGAGACACCGCTCCTCTGGCCTTCATCTTCGAGCTGCTGACCGAACTGCAGAAGGAAGGCGCCATCGCTGACTACGGCATCCAGAACGAAATCGGTGCCAACATCGAAGCTGACTGGATCGCCTACGGCGACGCCGCCATGGTCATGCTCTCCTCCAACCAGTTCCAGGCCCTGTCCAATGTGGCCAGCGAAAACGGCATCACCCTGAACCTGTGCACCATCCCGCGTGTGCATGCTGACGGCCAGTCCGGCATGGTGGTCCGTTCCTCTCAGGAAATGTCCATCTATTCCGGCAGCGAGAAGAAGGAAATTGCTGCCAACTTCATCAACTTCTTCGTCAACAGCATCGAGTGCAACAAGATCCTCAACTGCGAGCGCGGCGTTTCCATCAACTCCGACGTGCTGGCCGCTCTGAAGGCTGACACCGAGAAGACCAACGAAGTGACCAGCAAGGTCTACACCCTCATCGACCTGATCGGTTCCTTCCCGGATGCCGCCAACTCCAGCCCCGCTGAGCCCACCGCCAACGAGGAAATCTCCGACACCCTGAAGAAGACCTACTTCCAGGGCCTGGCTGCCGGCAACTTCTCCAGCTATCAGGAAGCCGCCGACAAGTTCTGGGCAGAAGCTCAGGAAATCTGGGCCAAGTATGAGAAGTAATTTCTGAAGAGGCTATCTCGGCGTCCTGAACCCTTTTCAGGACGCCTTTTTTCGAAAGGAGCGGACGGCATGCAGGCCACCCAGCGTTCCAGGGGCTTACGGGGTTTCCTGAACTCAGACAATACCGTGGGTTATCTATTTGCGGCCCCCTTCATCATCGGTTTTCTCGGTCTGACGCTCTACCCCATGGGTCTTTCCCTGTATTATTCCTTCTGTAACTACAAGATCGGCAGTTCCCCGGAATGGATCGGACTGACCAACTATCTCAATCTTCTCAAGGATGCGCAGTTCGGCAATTCCCTGCTGGTCACCATTCAGTACGTCATCATCGGCGTTCCGCTGAAGCTCATTTTCGCGCTTCTGGTCGCCATGCTGCTGACCAAACCCACCAGGCTTCAGGGTTTCTACCGCGCTGTATACTACATCCCTTCCCTCATCGGCGGCAGCGTGGCTGTGGCCCTGGTCTGGAAACAGCTTTTCGGAAGCCGCGGCCCCATTGTCTCCCTGATCAAGAGCATGGGCGTGACGGGATTCAATTTCTTCGGCAATCCCTCATGGGCCTTCCTTCCCCTGGTGCTCTGCAATGCCTGGCAGTTCGGTTCCTCCATGCTGATCTTTGCCTCCGGCCTGAAGCAGATCCCCAAGGACTACTATGAAGCAGCCGAGATTGACGGTGCCGGCGTGATGAAGCGCTTCTTCTCCATCACCCTGCCCTGTCTGAGCCCCATCATTCTCTTTAACCTGATCATGCAGCTCATTTCCGGTTTCATGACCTTCACCCAGGCGCAGATCATTACCCAGGGCGGTCCCAACTATGCCACCAACTATATCGCTCTGAACATCTTCACCGAGGGCTTCAGCTACTCTCACATGGGATATGCCTGTGCGGAAAGCTGGGTCATGCTTCTGATCATGGCCCTGATCACCGGCATCATCTTCAAGACGTCCTCCAACTGGACGTTCTACGAGAGCTGAGGAGGTGCGCGCATGAGAGAAAGAAGAATCGCAAGAACCGTCATCTATCACATCTTCGTTGTGGCGTTCGGACTGCTCATGATCTATCCGGTGCTCTGGATGATCATCTCCTCCTTCAAGCTCAAGAGCGAGATTCTCGGAAGCAACGCCCCCTTCTGGCCCTCTACCTGGGTGTTTGAAAACTATCCCAACGGCTGGAACGGCGCAGGCGTCTACACCTTCGCCACCTACTTCAAGAATTCCCTCATCGTATCCTGTCTCGGCACTCTGGGCACGGTCCTGTCCTCGGCCATGGTCAGCTATTCCCTGGCCCGCGTTCCCTTCAAGGGGCGCAAGATCTGGTTCACCTGCATGATCATGACCATGCTCCTGCCCGGACAGGTGCTGATGATCCCCCAGTACATCATCTGGAACAACATGGGCCTGGTGGGCACCTTCATTCCGCTGGTGCTGCCCAAGTACCTGGGCTGGCCCTTCTTCATCTACATGATGATGCAGTTCATCCGCGGACTGCCCAAGGAACTGGACGAAGCGGCCATGATCGACGGATGCAGCAAGTATTCCATCTTCAGCCGGATCATTCTCCCGCTGCTCGGACCTTCCATCATCACCACCATCGTAATCTCCTTCTACTGGATCTGGGATGACTACATGGGCCCCCTGCTCTATCTGACCAAGCCGGCCCTGTACACCGTTTCCCTGGGCATCAAGAACTTTGCCGACGCGCAGGGCACCAACTTCGGTCCCATGTTCGCCATGTCCTCTCTCTCCCTGATCCCGGTCTTCCTGCTCTTCCTCTTCTTCAACCGTTATCTCATGGACGGCGTCACCGCCGGAAGCGTGAAGGGCTGATTGTTCTTCTGGCCAGAGACTGCTCCCGCGGTCTCTGGCCTTGATCTTGCAAGGAGGTTCTATGATTTCATGTGCATCGCCCGGCACCGGATTTGCGGAAAGCATGCTGCTGGGCAGCGGTCGTATAGGCGTTTCCATTCCCGGACAGGTGGGCTGCGAGCGCCTGACCCTGACCCATCAGGATTTCTGGTCAGGCTGCGTGCCCACCGCCAAGGAAAGCCGCCGGCCGGCATCTGTGCGTCTCGCGCGGTCCAGAGCCCTTGAGGGCGACCTTGAGGGCATGGAGCAGGCGCTTCTTTCCGTGATCGGGGAAAAAGGGCAGTACGGCACCAGCCTGCCGGCTGCAGACCTTGTGATGCAGTTTCCGGATGCCGGACCCGTCTCAGATTACAGGCGGTGCATGGACCCGTCCCGCGGCGAGGTCAGCGTGCACTTCCTGCACGGAAACAGCCGTCAGGAGCGGCTTTTCTCCTTTGCCGGGCATACGCTCTGCCTGGATCTCACAGACAGGGATGGCACCACGCTGTGCCTGCATCTGGAGGGGCCGTGCCTGCTGGAGCAGAACTGGACAGAGCATGAGTGCCGCTTTCTGTGCAGGGCACAGGAGGAGAAGCATTCCGACGGGCATACGGGTTCCGGTGTCCTGGGCCGGATCCTTCTGTACACGGATGCTCGCGTGCATTTCATGGACCAGGGCATCATGCTTGAGCATCTGCATGTGCTGCACCTCCTTCTGGGCATGAACTCGGATCTGCCCGCCCGGCTCCATGGCATGGACCTGCCCATCACGCTGCCCCTGCCGGATTGCACCGGCGGGCATGTGCCCGCACTGCCGCGTCTCACGCTTCCGAACTGCCCGGACATGGTTTCCGTGTTTGAGCTCGGCATATACCTGGCCGCGGCCAGTTCCGCGCCGGACAGCCTGCTTCCCGCCTCCCTGCAGGGCGTCTGGAATGACGGCGTGGCCTCGCGCATCGGCTGGACCTGCGACATGCATCTGGATGTGAACACGCAGATGAATGAATGGGTCCGCGGACCCGCCGGTCTCGGGCTGTCCCCGGGGCTTCTGCGCTGGGCATCCCGCCTGTTCCTCGGCCCGGGCCGGGAGCAGGCCAGGCATACCTACGCGCTTCCCGGCACCGTCGCGGAAATGACCTCCAATGCCTGGGGCTTTGCCGCGCCTTACTGGCATCCCTCCCTGGCACCCTGCCCCGCCTGCGGCTGGTGGCTCATGCTGACCCTGACCGACCTGTGGTATTATGAACAGGACATGCACATATTACGGGAGCAGATCCTTCCCCTTCTGCGCCTGCACGTGGAGTTTGTGCTGGGCTGGTACGCAGACGGCGCCGGGTATCCGTCCGTTTCGCCGGAAAACGCGTACCTCGTGGACGGAAAAAAGCACTATGCTTCCCTGAACCCGGCCTTTGAGCTCACCATGGCCCGGGGCATTCTGGAAACCTGGCTGGACCTGACAGAGCGCGCCGGGGAAACCGGGCTGTGCCGGGAGGCCGGAGAGCTGCTGGAGCGCCTTGAGCGTCCGCGGATTCTCATGGACGGCACCATCGCGGAGTTCGGCACGGATGCCCCGCCCGCGGATGTACAGCACCGGCATATCAGCCATCTGCTCGGGCTCTTCCCACTGTTCCAGATCACACCGGAGGACACGCCGGAGCTTGCCCGGGCCGCGGAGAAGACCCTGGAAAAGCGTACCCTGCCCAGAGAAACCTGGGAGGACACGGGCTGGTCACGGTCCATGCTTGCCCTGTATGAAGCGCGCCTGCACCACGGAGACGCCTGTCTTGGACATCTCCGGCACATGCTGGAAAAGCTTTCCACCGCTTCCGGGCTGATCATGCATCCCCCGACCCGTGGCGCGCAGGCACCGCAGGACGTATGGGAAATGGACGGGAACACCGGGTTTTCCATGGCTGTCATGGAAATGCTCGTCCAGTCCGGACCGGACTGGATCCGTCTGCTGCCCGCCCTGCCGCATGCATGGGACCGGGGCAGTCTCGGCCCGGTGCATACCCGGTGCGGGGCACTGCTTTCCATGGAATGGAAAGAAGGCACGGTGAAGCATTTCCGTCTGATTCCGCGCATACCAGGCAGGATCCGCGTCCTTGCAGGTAATGAGAGCTTCACGCTGGACATGGTTCCCGGCAAAACCATCATTTTCGAGAAAGGAACGATATCATGCATGTAATGGGAGTGCTGGGCCTCGGTGAAGGCCGCAGCGTTATTTCCGCCCTTCAGGGCAGCCCCGCCTGGCGTGTGGGCAATATCTGTGATCTGAATGAGGACCTGTGCCGCACGCGCCTGAAGGAGTTCGGGCTTGACACATATACCCTGAACTATGAGGACATGCTCCGTGATCCGGAGATCGATGTCATCGGCATCTATACCCCGGACCAGCTGCACGCGCAGCACATCCGCATGGCGCTGGAGCACGGCAAGCATGTGCTGTGCACCAAGCCCCTGATGGTCTCCCTGGACGATGCCCGGGATCTGATCCGCCTGCAGGAGGAAAGCGGCCGTCAGGTGATGGTGGGCCAGTCGTCCAGGTACTTTGAGCCCGCCATGCACCAGCGCCGGGATTTCCTGGCCGGACGCAACGGCGAGCTTGTGACGGTGGAAACGCATTACATCAGCGATTCGCGCTGGTTCCTTGAGCGCGCCTGGAGCCACAAGGAAGGATTCTCCTGGATGTACAATTTCCTGATCCATGCCCTGGACCTGGCGCTGTGGTACCTGCCCGACGTGGAGGATGTGTACGGCGTGGGCACAGTGAGCCGGAACAGCCTGGACAAGGGCATTAACGCTCCGGATGCGCTGAAGTTCCTTCTCAAAACCCCCGGCGGCCTGTGCGGGTCTGTGAACGGATGCTATGCCATTCCCGCCCTCGCGCGGCCGGTGGAGCATTTCATTTCCTGCACCCTGCGCGGGACCATGGGAGCGTCCAAGGCGGACTGCCCGCTGGACTACGGCTATCATTTTTCCGAGCCCGGCAAGTTCAAGCACACGGAAACGGAAAATTATGAAGATCTGCGGCCTTACTATTACCGGTTTGAAGGGGAAACGCATCACGCCGGCGAATACCAGAATTACCTGGAGGATTTCGCGCGCTGCCTGGACAGCGGCGAGACCGCGAAGCCGGACCTCCGGGAAGGCATCCGCACCCTGGCGGTCATGGAGGCCATGGAGCGCTCCATGAAGAGCGGCCAGGTGGAACATGTATCCCAGGTTCTCCGGGACCGGGGACTGGACGATCTCATCCACTGACGGAGGCAGCATGAACAGGAAAGATATCAATATCCGCGATCCTTTTGTGCTCGTGGACCATGGACGCTACTATCTCTACGGCACCCGCGGACCCACCTGCTGGGGACCGGCGGACGGGTTTGATGTATATACCGGCACCGACCTGGAACACTGGGAAGGACCCACGGTGTGCTTCCAGCGGGAAGACGGCTTCTTTGCCGACCGGAACTTCTGGGCGCCCGAAGTGCATGTGTGGCAGGGACGCTACTACATGTTCGCTTCCTTCAAGTCGGACAGCATCCGCCGCGGCACGGCCATTCTCTGCGCCGATTCGCCCATGGGCCCCTTCCGTCTCCTCTCCGACGGCCCGGTGACGCCGCCGGACTGGGAGTGCCTGGACGGCACCTTCTATGTGGAGGACGGAACGCCGTACCTCGTGTTCTGCCATGAATGGGTGCAGGTGGGCGACGGTGAAATCCTGGCCATGCCTCTGAAATCTGACCTTTCGCGCCCCGCCGGGGATCCCGTGCTTCTCTTTCACGCCTCCGACGCGCCATGGGCCAAGCAGATGCATCACTCCAGCGGCATGGACGGGTATGTCACCGACGGCCCCTTCCTGCACCGGACGCGGGACGGTCAGCTCCTCATGCTCTTCTCCTCCTTCTCCGAGTCCGGGTACACCCAGGGCCTTGCCCGGTCGGTCACCGGAAAGCTGAGCGGACCCTGGGAGCAGCTGGAACCGCTGTTCAGGGAAAACGGCGGCCACGGCATGCTCTTCCGTTCCCTGGAGGACACGCTGCTGCTCACCCTGCACACGCCCAATGTCCATCTTCAGGAGCATCCCTGGTTCTGCGTGATCCGCGAGACCCCGGACGGGCTGAAGCCGGACCGGGAGGGCTTCTGGGAAAACCCGATGCGTGCGCGTCTGCACGCCATGGCAGAGGAACTGAAAAGCGATCTTCAGCCCCGTCCCCTGCCCGAAAAGACCTGTACGCTCTCTCCGGACACTCAGGGCGGACTCATGACAGCGCGCATCCAGGAGTGCATTGACACGCTTTCACTCTCCGGCGGCGGAACGGTCCGCTTTCTGCCCGGCACCTATCTCACCGGATCCCTCACCCTGCGCTCCGGCGTGACACTCAAGCTGGAGCAGGACGCGCATCTTCTGGCCAGCACCGATCTTGCCGACTATCCCGAGCACATTGCGCAGCGCTATACCATTCAGGATGAACACATGGGCATGAACCAGTGCCTCATCTTTGCCGAAGGCGCGGATCATATCGGCCTGTGCGGCCCCGGCACCATTGACGGCCAGGGCACGCGCGCAAACTTCCCCGGGGACGAGACCTGCGACGGCACCCCGGGCCGGCCCTTCCTGATCCGGTTTGTGGACTGCTCCGACGTGCAGGTCCGGAATATCACACTCCGGAACAGCCCCTGCTGGATGCAGAACTATTTCCACTGTCATCGCGTGCTTCTGGACCATGTCACCGTGCGCAGCCAGGTCAATTACAACAATGACGGCATTGATCTGGACGGATGCACGGATGTATACGTGCACGACTGTTCCGTACATTCCGGAGATGACGCGCTCTGCTTCAAGGGCGCTTCCGAGCGTGAAACCAGCCGGGTGCTCGTGGAGGACTGCGAGCTTCTCTCCTCCTGCAACGCGCTGAAGATCGGCACGGACACGCAGGCGGATTTCCGCGACATTCTGGTACGCCGCTGCTCACTTGGCGGCGTCCGGGAAGACCCCGGCGGCCTGAAGCATCCCTGGAGCGATTCCGGCATTTCCCTGGAAATGGTGGACGGCGCGTTCCTGGGCTGCATGCTTCTGGAAGACCTGACCATTGACCGCGCGCTTTCCCCTGTATTCATGTGCCTCATGGACCGCGGACGCGTGCGCCGCGGCCTGCCCGCGCCCGGCCCCGGCCGCATGGAACGGATCATCATTTCCGGCGTCACCGGTTCCGGCAACGGACCCAGAGGCTCCTATGTCTTCGGCCGCAGCACGGACTGCATCCGTGATCTCGTGCTGGAGAACGCCGATCTTGCGCAGAAAGCCCATGAAGGCGCGCTCCCGGCGGAACCGGAACAGGCGGTGCTGGAAACGCTCTATCCTGACGCGCACATGATCGATCCCGCGCCGGCGCCGGCCTATGCGCTGTGGGCCCGGGATGTCATCAATCTTTCCCTGCGCTCCTGGCATGTCACGCCGGAAGAAGGGGAAACCCGTCCTGAAATTCTCTTCACACACTGTATACGGGAGGATTCATAATGGAAAAGGCTGCTCTGCTTCTGGAAAACTATATCCGAGGGCATCTCGCCGATGTCTGCCGCCCGGCCGGCGGACTGTTCGCCTATCCCTTCCTGGACCCGGGTTCCATCTATCACGCGAACCTCTGGGACTGGGACAGCTTCTGGACGGTGTACGGCATTCTCACCACGGCCGGCCCGGACCCGGTGTTCATGGAGCACGCCCGGGGCAATGTGCTGAACTTCCTCTCCGTGCAGGCCCCCGACGGCTATATTCCCATGTACCTTTCCCGGGAGCCCGAGTTCGGGGACTACCTGCTCCGGCGCCACCGCGCCGGCAAGCCTGCCAACATGCACAAGCCCTTCCTGTGCCAGCAGGCGTTACTCATCTCCCTGGCTACCGACGACGTCAGCTGGATCCGGCCGCACCTGATGAGCCTGGAAAAGTATCTGAACTATGCCCGGGAGACCTACTATCATGAGGCTTCCGGACTCTACCGCTTTGCCGATGACGTCATGATCGGCATGGACAATGATCCCGCCGTCTTCGGACGTCCGCCCTACTCCACTGCCAGCATGTTCCTGAACGGATTCATGTACGGCGAGCTCCTGGCCATGGGCCGCCTGGTGGGCATGTGCTCCGGCGACGCCAAACCCTGGCAGGATCAGGCGCATGCGCTGAGCGCCGCCATGGCCCGGGAATGCTGGGATCCCAGGGACCGTTTCTATTATTCCGTGGATACGGATGTGCGCACCCGCGGCTATGACTGGTTCCACAAGGGACTGGGCGTGTTCTGGCACACCCTGCCCATCCGGATCCGGACCTGGACCGGGTTCATTCCCATGCTCTACGGCATGGCCGCCACGCCCCAGGCCGCACAGCTGCGCAGCGTGCTTATGGACCCGAACATCTTCCTGGGCAGCTGCGGCGTGCGCACCCTTGACCGGAATGAGCGCATGTATAACCTGGAAGCCACCAGCAATCCCTCCAACTGGCTCGGTCCGGTGTGGATGGTCAGCAATTATGTGGCATTCCGCGGACTGCTCAACTACGGCTTTGATGACGACGCACGGCAGATCGCCGAAAAGAGCCTGAACCTGCTGGCCCGAGATATCGAAAAGACCGGAACACTGCATGAGTACTATCATCCGGAGACCGGCGAGCCCATCGTCAACGCGGACTTCCTCAACTGGAACATGCTGGCCCTGTCCATGTACAGGGAACTGGAAGGCGACCCGCCGCTCCTGCCCTTTGCAGAACTTGATCAGGGGGATTATCCATGCTGACAGTACAAGGCCGGGGATTCCTGCTTGACGGGCATCCCTTCTTCTTCCTGGGCGATACCGCCTGGCTACTCTTCTCGCGTCTTCATACGGACGAGATCCGGCGGTATCTGCGCACCCGCCTCTCGCAGGGATTCAATGTGGTGTTCGCCACCCTGGTGCATGAGCCCGGCTATGCCCTGAAAACCGGGGAAAAAGCGCTGTGCAATGACGACTTCAGCCATCCTGACAATATGCCCGGCGGATACTGGGACACCGTGCACGGCCTGTGCCGGGAAGCGGAGACCATGGGCATGACCATGGCGCTGGTGCCTGCCTGGGGCGACTTCTACCGCGGTGCGCTGGCCGATCCGGACACGGCCGCCGGCTATGCCCGGTTCCTGGCCCGCATTTTCGGGGACCTGGACCGCATCATCTGGGTGCTGGGCGGCGATATCCGCGCCAGCCAGGCCAGGCCTTCCTTTGACGCCATGGCCCAGGTTTTCATGCAGGAAACCCCGCGCTTTCTGCGCACCTTCCATCCCTTTGGACGCACCGGCTCCGTCACCTGGTATGCACATTCCCCGCTTTTGGATTTCCATCTCTTCCAGTCGGGACACCGGGACCGGACGCAGCGCCGGCTCAACGCCTGGGATGACAATGAGGTGGCCGAAGACGAATGGTTTGCGGAGGACAATTTCCGGTATGTGGAGCAGGCGCTCAGACTGGACGACAAGCCGGTTCTGGACGGCGAACCCTCCTATGAGGATATTCCCCACGGTCTGCACGATCCCTCAAAGCCCCGCTGGACCGCCCGGGAAGTGCGCCGGTATGCGTACTGGTCCGTGCTCAGCGGAAGTGCCGGGCATGTCTATGGACACAACAGCGTGATGCAGCTCTGGACCGGATACGGCCACGGGAATTTCGGCGTGAACGGACACTGGTCCGGCGCGCTTCTGGCCGAGGGTGCCTCAGGCATGGGCATCCTGCGCCGGCTCATGGAAGCCGCGGGCTTTCAGAACGGAATGCCGTGCCCTGAACTTTTTTCGGAAATGACTGAGGACCGGCGGATTCTGGGTCTTATGCTGCTCGACGGACTCTGCGCCTATGCATTCACCGGTTCCGCTTTCGTGCCGGACCGCAGCCGGCTTTCCTTTGAGCCGACCTTTGCCGCCTTCCTGTCCCCCGCCACCGGACGTCTGCTGCTGACCGACCCCGCCGCGCCGTGCCTGCAGGCTGACATGCCAGACCCGGATGCGCAGGACATGGTGCTGCTGCTGGGCACCGATGACTTCGGCCGCCGCATCCTCGACAGCTTCTCGGAAGGAGGATGCCCGTGATCCGCTTTACCATCGATGACCCGTCCCTTCAGAAAGTCTTTGACGCCGCCGTCGAAAAAAGCCGCCTGAACCTGAAGGATTTCCAGGGGCGGCGCGTGCTCGTGGAGGGCGGCGGGTACGAAAAGATCTGGCTGGAAACCCAGCCCATGGGCGGGGAAATGTACGCCGGGTTTGACATGGAATGTGCCCGGAACAATATCCTCTTCTTCCTGGACTATCAGCGCGCGGACGGGCGCATGCCCGGATCCATCTACTGCCCTGAGGCCGGGCCCATCGAGCCGCAGTTCAACAAGTTCCAGGGCTTCTGCTTTCCCTGGCACGCCCTGAACCTGTATTACCTCATGGGCGAAGACCGGGATTATCTGGACGCGCTTGCCTCGGGCCTGGAAAAGCTGGACCGTTATCTCTGGACGTACCGGGATTCCGACGGCGACGGCTGTCTGGAGAGTTTCTGCGTCTATGACACCGGCGAGGACAACGCAGTGCGCTTCGGGAACGCGCCGGTCTACTGGACGGAAAACGATCCGCCCCGCGGCTTTGACACCGTACCCATGGCCAGCATGGACGTCATGTCCTGGTCCTATGCCTGCCGGGACACACTCGCTCAGATCTGCCGCATCCGCGGTGAGCAAAATGCCTGGGCACAGAAGGCTGATGCGGTCCGGGAGGCCATGAAGCAGCGGCTCTGGCACGAAGACAGAGGCGCGTGCTATGACCGCGCACCGGACGGACACGTGCTTCCCCAGCTCGTGCACAACAATCTGCGCTGCATGTACTGGGGCTCCTTCTCCCCGGACATGGCCAAACGCTTTGTAAGCGAACATCTCCTGAACCCCCGCGAGTTCTGGACACCCATGCCGCTGCCCTCCGTCAGCGTGTCCGATCCGGACTTCCGCAATGCCCCGGAGAACAACTGGTCCGGCCAGTGCGAAGGCCTCACCTACCAGCGCGCCATTCTGGCCCTGGAGCGCTACGGCTTTGACGCGCTCGTTCCCCGGCTCGGCCGCGCGCTCTTCTCCGCGGTGGGCGATCACGGCATGCACTTCGTTCAGCAGTATGATCCCTTTACCGGCGCGCCTTCCCTGGTCAGCCAGCTCACGCACCAGGTGATCACCCGTCCGGACGAACCCGTGCAGGACGCCTACGGCCCCACCATACTCGCTACGCTGGAATACTTCGCGCACATGTGGGGCGTGGACCTGGAAATGGGCCAGGCCGTGTTCCGCGCTCAGCCCGGCCCCTGCTTCCGTTATACCCGGGAGCATCTCGGTCATGTCTATGAGCTGGAAGGGCTTGAGACAGAAGCGGTGGCACGTCTGGACGGCTATGAACTGAAGCGCTTTGCGCGCGGTCATTGCCTGAGAACCGATATGAAGGGGAACATCCTGGGGCTTTCCTCCATCTCCGGCAGCTGCTGACATTTCCCTGCAGCACAGTCTCATGGGCATTCGACAGAAACACAATCTATTCACTGGAAACGGCGTGACATGCAGCACGCCGTTTTCTTTATTGTCCGCTCGACAGAGAACATGGGAATACAAGAACCGGCAGGACTTCATGAAAGAAGCCTGCCGGTCATGAATCATGCTTCCACCGGAATCCAGATTTCGATATAGCGTTTTTCCTGATGGTCAGGCATGGTATACCAGTGATAGATGGCCAGCTCCGGTGCGTTCCGCAGCGTATAGCCGGAACCGGGCAGCCATTCACCGGCAATGTTTTCCCGCAGTTTCACGTAGTCGTCCACGGGATGCTTCGTATGGGGTGTCTGGAAAACGGCATAGCTGCCTTCCGGCACATCCAGCGTCTGCAGATCAAAACGGTCCATAAAATCGATGCCCGTCACGGAAGGATCGTTGAGATGCTCAAATGTCCACGCGTCCGGTCTGGCACAGTACCAGAACGTATACCCGTCTTCATTGACATCCGTGATCGCCACAATATCCGTATCACTGCTGTCAAAGGCCATGCCGCGCAGCAGCCACTGAACCGCCCGGGTGGAGCAGAAAAGCTCTTCCTCCTGACTGCCCCGGCCTGTGCCGAATGGTGCGCCGTCAAAGTGCCGCCGGATGCCCAGAAGACGCTGGGCCGGTTTTCGTTCCATCCTGTACTCCATCATGATTCCACCTTTCAGTGTCAGACTTACGTGCAGAGGCGAGCACGCATTCAGGCGTGCCGCATGATCACGCACTTCACCCGGCAGAATGCCATGGAACCTGACAAACGCGCGGGAAAACCCGTCCTGGGAATCGTATCCGTACTTTATGGCCGCATCCAGAACTTTCATGCCGCGCAGCAGATCGCCCGCCGCAAGCGTCAGTCTCCGCTGACGGATGTATTCCGTCAGTGTCATTCCCGTCAGAAGCGAGAACGCGCGCTGCATATGATAGGTTCCTGATCCCGTCAGCTCCGCCAGGGATTCCAGACTGATCTCACCATCCAGGTTTTCCTCAATGTAATCCAGAACGCGCTGCATGCCCGATATCCACGTCATGTGCTCACCTCCTTCCGAAGATATTCTATGGGAAAGGCAGATCTGATGCCCGACTTTTTCAGGCGGCCCATGTCGAAGGGCCTGTCATCCGGATTTGTCTGAGAAAACAGCCGCCGGTACGGTCTGCACGATCCTGCCGACGGCTGTATCACTTTATGGGAACCTTCTCTCAGTCTCTTTATCGCACATGCCATGGGCCGATTTCATCCGGCATGTTCAGCCTTTCACGCCTTCAGAAGCTGACGCACGATATACTCATGGATCACGCTGCGGACCTCAGGGCTCCAGAAATTGCCCTCATGCTCCGCGCCGTCCACATAATACGCGGTCACATCCTGGCCGTTTTCCCTGAGCACCGTATACATTTCCTCCATCTGCGCCACGGGCACCACCGGGTCCGCGGTTCCGTGCACCAGCATGAAAGGCGGGAGCGGACGCGGGCTTACCAGGTTCACAGGACTGTAATGCCGCATGATATCGCCCCAGGCAGCCTTGTCCGGTCCGAAGGCCGCGGTCATCAGCCCGGTGGCTCCGTCATTGCCCTCATAGCCGGCAAACAGTTTATTCAGATTGGTGGGCGGGAAAATCGCGCACACGCTCTGCACGCGGTCGCTCTGTTCGCTGTACTCCTCCGTGCGGTACTCCTCCTCATCCGCGGTCAGGCCGAGCATGAGCACCGTGTGCCCGCCGGACGAGGTGCCGAATGCCGCCATGCGGTCCGCGTCCAGATGATAGGTTTCCGCATTCCTGCGCAGAAAGCGGATGGCGCACTTCACGTCCCGGAGGAAGGTGGGGAACGGGAATCCGTCCTGCACGCTCCTGTGGCACACGGTGGCCACGGCAATGCCCTCCTCGGCATACTTGGACAGCATGGGAATCTCATAGTCCAGGTTCGGCGTGGTCCAGGCGCTGCCCTGGACAAACAGGAGCACGGGATAGCGGTCAGGGCATTCCTGCGCGGCCGCCCAGGGCAGGATCAGGGTCAGTTCCTGTCCGCTTTCCGAATACCGGATATGCTGTTTGAGTTCGGCCTGGCCCTTCAGGGCCGGGTTGCTGGGAAGAATGGTCAGTTGTTCGAGCATGTACGTTTCCGCCTTTCCAGATTGTTTTTTACCTCAGTGATCAAAGTGTGCCGAGACTTCCTTCATTTTCTCTATGATCGGCAGGTGCTGGGGACAGACCTGCTCACACTGCCCGCAGGCAATGCAGTCCGCGGCCTTTCCCGCATGCGCTGCCAGATTCGCGTAATTGGAGAAATTGATCGTCCAGCCCTTCTGTTCCAGGTTCTCGCGCATGTCCTCGTTATACAGCGAGAAATACCTGGGGATCGGGATCTGCATGGGACAGCCTTCCGTGCAGTAGGAGCATCCCGTACAGGGAACCGCAATCCGGCTGTTGATCAGCTCCGCCGCCCTGCGGGTTACTTCCACTTCCTCCGCATTCAGGGGCACAAACGGGTCCATGAAGCGCACATTGTCCTGCACCTGCTCCAGCGTGCTCATGCCGGAGAGCACCACCATCACATGCTCAAGCCCCGCCGCAAACCGGATGGCCCAGGAAGCGGGCGACATGTCCGGCGCGCAGGCCTTCATGGCTGCTTCCGCCTCTGCCGGCACATTGGCCAGGGTGCCGCCCTTGACGGGCTCCATCACAATGACGGGCTTGCCGTGGCGCACGGCCATCTCATACACCCGGCGGGACTGGATCCATTCGCTCTCCCAGTCCAGGTAATTGATCTGCAGCTGGACAAACTCCATCTCCGGATGCCTGCACAGAATCTCATCCAGAAGCTCCGGCGTGTCATGAAAGGAGAACCCCACATGCCTGACAAGGCCGGCCGCCTTCTTTTCCAGCAGCCAGTCAAAGCATCCGAACTTCTCATACTTCGGATAGCTTCCGGCTTCAATGCCGTGCAGCAGGTAATAGTCAAAGTAGCCTGCGCCGGTCTGTTCCAGCTGTTCCCGGAACACCCGGTCCATGTCCTCCCGGGACTCAAAGAAGCCGTAGTGCAGCTTGGTGGCCAGCGTGAAGGAGGAACGCGGATACCGGGCGACCAGTGCTTCCCTGGCCACGCTCTGGCTGGCAAAGCCGTTGTACATGATGGCCGTGTCAAAATACGTAAACCCGTGTGCCATGAATTCGTCCACCATGGCCTTGACCTGTTCCACGTCCACATCCGAGGCTTTTCCGCCGCTGCGCACAGGCAGCCGCATCAGTCCAAATCCCAGTTTCTTCATATTCTCTTCCCTCCATGCGTGAGTTCTGGGAAAATCTTATCATAATTTACCCGCGGCATCCATGGTTTCCGCCGCATTTGCATGGCATAAATCTGCATTTTTCCGCTTTTCTTTTCCCCCTCTTCGGTGTACCATGCTGCATGAAGCCATCTGCCATACATCCCGTGAAAGGAGTCCTTCTATGCACCGCTTTGCCGTTCTTTCCGATACCCATGGTCTGCTGCGTCCCGAAGCCGAAAAGGCGCTGGACGGATGCGAGGGCATCTTTCACGCCGGGGATGTGGGCAGACCGGAGATTCTTGAACGTCTGGGCAGGCACATGCCCGTCATTGCCGTGCGCGGCAATGTGGACACGGAAGGCTTTGAAGATCTGAGTACGAAGTATGAAGGCACATTTGCCGGCCTCCGCGTGTTCATGACCCACAGGCCGTCGGACCTGCCGGCAGATCTCACAGGCTATGACCTGGTGATCTGCGGGCATACGCATCGCTACCGCCTGGAACAGAACGGGGCACGCACCCTTCTCAATCCCGGCAGCTGCGGGCCGAGACGCTTCCGGCTTCCCGTCACCATGGCCGTGGTGGAAACGGACGGCGGCAGCATACATGTTGAGCGCATTTCCCTGCTGGAGGAAGCCGGCGCGCCGGTGCAGACCGACATGCGCGCCCTAGTGGAGACGGTCATGCGCGATACACAGAAAGGCCGCAGTCCCGAGTGGATTGCGCGCCATGTGCACGCCGACCCCGCGCTGATTGAACAGATCGCCCGGCTCTATGTCACGCATCCCGGCGTCACATCCGACGGTATTCTCACGAAAATGGGGCTTTGAATAATGAAAACAGGACTCGTCATGGAAGGCGGCGCCATGCGCGGCATGTTCACCTGCGGCATCATTGACGTGCTCATGGAACAGAAGATCACCTTCGACGGTGCCGGCGGCATTTCCGCCGGCGCGGTATTCGGCTGTAATTTCAAGTCCGGCCAGATCGGACGCCCGCTCCGCTACAACAAGACCTACGGTTCCGATCCCCGGTACTGCAGCCTGCGCTCCCTGATCACCACCGGCGATCTGTACGGCGCGGACTTCTGTTACCGTGAGCTTCCGGAGCATCTGGACGTATTCGACCGGAAAGCATTCCGCGAGAATCCTATGCCCTTCTATGTAGGCGCCACGGACATGCATACGGGAAAGCCGGTGTATCACGCCTGTATGGACGGCGGCGCCGAGGACATGCTCTGGATGCGCGCATCCGCGTCCATGCCCTTTGTCTCCCGGCCGGTACAGATCGGCGCACATTTGCTGCTCGACGGCGGCATGACAGAGCCCACCCCCTACTTTTACATGGAATCCCTGGGCTATGACCGCTGTCTTGTCATTCTTACCCAGCCCCCGGAATACCGAAAGAAATCCTCCGTAAGCCCTGCCCTGATCCGGCTGATGCTCCGCCGCTATCCCGAGGCCGCCCGGGCCATGATCGAGCGGCCCGATGCGTACAACCGGCATATCGCCGGAATCCGCCAGCGTGAAAAGGAAGGCCGGGTCATGGTGCTGTGCCCGCCCGCGCCCCTGAACATTGCCCGCACCGAGCACCAACCCGATGAACTGGACCGGGTATACCAGATCGGGCGCCGGCTTGCCCTTGAAAAGCTCACCGACATCCGCGCCTTTCTTGCGGCGGGCACCTGTCCCTGAACGCAAAGAATCCCTGCAAAGCCGTTTGCATGACTCTGCAGGGATTCTTTGCGTTTTCAGTCTGTTCAGCCGTAGATCGGGCCGTAGTGCTTACAGGCCGCATAGTCCGCCGCCTGCCGGTCCTGCGTGCCGAAGGCTGCCCAGCAGTGGGGCCGGAACACCTTCGTCTCAGGCACATTGTGCATGGTCACAGGAATGCGCAGCATGGACGCCAGGGTGATCAGCTCCGCGCCTACATGTCCGTACACGGTCACACCATGATTGGCGCTCCAGTTGGCCATCACGGAATACACGTCCCGGAAAGCGCCCTCACCGGTCAGTCTCGGCGCGAACCAGGTAGTGGGCCAGGTGGGATCCGTGCGCTGGTCCAGGGCATTGTGCACTTCGTCCGGCAGCACCACCGTGGTGCCTTCCGCGATCTGCATCACCGGTCCGAGACCTTCCACAATACTGATTCGCAGCATGGTCACCGGCACTTCCGCCTGGGTCCGGAAATGGGAGGAGAATCCGCCGCCGCGGAAATACTGATAGTCCGCCCGGCACCAGTCCGTCGCCTCCAGGCACGCGCGGATATCGCTTTCCGTCATGTCCCAGAAATGCTTGTGGCAGTGATTTCCGTTCTCGTCCACACAGGCCGCGGTTCCGTCCAGGGCCGTGGCACCGGAATTGATCAGATGAATGAAGCCGCCGCCGGCTTCGCCTGTCACTTCATACCCGGTCACGCGCTTCACGGCGTCCGGGCTCCAGTAGGTGCGCACATCATGGAAGCAGGGGGCTGTCTGGGAGACGAGCGTGGCGAGCATCATGGAAATGCCGTTGAGCGTATCGTTCTCCGTGGCGAAAGGCGTGGGCATCTTCGGTCCGTTCCAGTCAAACGTGGACGCCATGATCGCCTCGGTGAAGTCACCGTTGGGCAGCCAGTCCGTCCACTGCCGCTGGCCCTGGAAACCGCCGACCACGGCATTCTTGCCCAGTGCTTCCTCATGCCAGCCCATTTCATCCAGCTTCGGATTCCCGTACAGGATATCCCGGACAATCAGGGACATCTTTGCGATGAACTCCCAGTCCTTGTCCGGCGGAACCACCTTGCTCCTGCGCACGATCTCAATGAAATCCTTGCCCGCGTTCTTGTCAAAGCCCTCACGGCAGTTGGCATGGATCCACGCAAGCGCCTTCTCGTACTCCGCCGGATCATAGATGCCCAGCGTCATGCGGCGCAGGATCTCCGTCATGTCCACCCATTCGGCGCGGATGCCGAAGTACTTCTGCATCATGTTCGTATCGCAGTAGGCGCCCATGATACCCATGGCCACGCCGCCGATGTTCACATAGGACTTGTTCCGCATCCAGCCCACTGCCACAGCGCCCCTGGCAAAGAGCAGGATCTTTTCGCGCACGTCCTCGGGGACCTCCGTATCCGTCATGTCCTGCACATCATGGCCATAGATGGAGAAAGCAGGCAGGCCCTTCTGCGCATACGCCGCCAGTACGGCCGCGAGGTATACGGCTCCGGGGCGCTCGGTGCCGTTGAAGCCCCAGACAGCCTTGATGGTATGCGGATTCATGTCAAAGGTTTCCATGCCGTAGCACCAGCAGGGCGTCACGGTCAGTGTGGCCACCACATTCTGGGTGGAGAAATACTCTTCACAGCGCGCCGCCTCGGCTCCGCCGCCGATGGTGCAGGGAGAAATGACCACCTGGACCTTCTCGCCGTCGGGATAGCGCAGGGTCTCCATGATCGCCTTGGCGCTTCTGGCCAGGCCCATGGTCTGCTCTTCCAGGCTCTCGCGCACGCCGCCCCAGCGTCCGTCAATGGTCGGCCGTATGCCGATTTTCGGATAGTTCATGTCCATCCTCCTTCAATCTCTGTTCAGCTGTCATCCGGAAAGATCAGAAGCTTTCCAGTCCGGTAGATTCATTATCGGCGTTCCTGCACGGCATGTCAAGATTCCGCACGTCATGTTTCCGCGCCTGCGGGAAAACACAGAAAGCTCCTGCCTTTTTCCGTCGGGCAGGAGCTCTCCTGTTTTCTGTAAGTGCCGGTTCGATGATCAGGTTTTTCCGCTTCCGGCATACATGGCATCCAGGATGTCCACCAGTTCCCTCCAGGGCGTTTCCTGGAGCCGGACTTCGTCGCCGAACTCCATGACCTGCGTCAGCCCCGTGCCGGAGGGCCACTCCGGAAGACCTTCGCCGTTGGGATCCCCGGTGCGGATGAAGTTCACATAGTACTGCTTCATGATCCGGCTCAGCTCCCGGTCCCCCGCGTCAAACAGCCGGGAATCATCCGGAATATTGCCGTACAGATAGATTTCCTCCCCGCTGTGCCATGCGCCGAGCCGGCCGTTATCCTTGACAAAGTGATACATGTACGACGGCAGCCCGTCTGCCTGTGCCTGCCGCTCCCAGCATATATGCCCGTAGACAAACAGGATCACGCTGTCAATATCGTTCCAGTTTGCCTTCGCCTCTGCGTCCGTAGATGCCGGGTACAGTTCCAGCACGCGGTCCGCATAGGGCGCGGGAAAGGCCGCATGGATCTTCTGCTCATAGTTTTTCAGGGACGCACTGGAAAAAAGTGTAAACGGCGCGGCTTCCTCACGGTTGAACCCGTGCATGATGGCTTCCGCGTTCCCGCTTCCATGTTCATAGGTTTCCCAGGGTGTCTCCGTCAGCACATACCCGTCCACCGTCATATGATGGTGCGCGGAAAGCTCGTCCACGATCTTTTCCGCGGGAAGCGCGCGCAGTTCCTCCAGGCTGTCGGCATTCAGACGTGCCTTTGTCTCCTTCCCCGCCCTGAGCGCAGCTTCCATGCTCCGGAAGGAATGCGCAGGCCGCGGCGCGGTCACGGTGGAGCTCTCCCCCACCGCCCGGCGGAACAGTCCCTTGGCCAGCGGAGACGTGCACAGCGCCGTCACGCAGGCAGAGCCCGCGGACTCCCCGGCCAGGGTCACGTTCCCCGGGTCCCCGCCGAAGGCCGCGATATTCTCCTGCACCCATTTCAGAGCCAGGATCTGATCCAGGAGCCCGTAATTGCCTGTGGTCCCGTTGGGCGATTCCGCCGCCAGGGCTTCATCGGCGAAAAACCCGAAAACGCCCAGCCGGTATCCCATATTGACCACCACCACATTTTCCCGGGCAAGGCCTTCACCGCTGTAGTCGGCGAACCAGGGGTGTCCGGTCTGCAGCGAGCCCCCGTGCACATACACGAGCACCGGCAGTTTACTCACGTCCCCGGCCGGCTTCCAGATATTCAGGTACAGAGAGTCCTCACTGGTCATGGCCCGCCAGTTGTCATCCAGGGAAATCTCATAGTCGTGATACCCGACAATCGAAGCCAGGGAGTCGTAGATGGGCAGATTCTGCGTCTGCATGGACATGGGCGCGAATTGATCCGCCTTCAGCACGCCCTCCCAGCTTCCGGCCGGTACGGGTTCCTTCCATCTCAGGTCTCCCACCGGCGGCTCCGCGTACGGGATTCCGGCATAGACCTCCACTTTCCGGTCCGCCGTATACACGCCGGTGAGATCACCCTGGCTCACATGCACAATCCCTGTCTCCCCGCCGGACAAGTCCACAGCCGGCACCGCCTTTTCCGGGGGCCAGGAAACCCACAGGACACAGGCGAGCACAAGAAGCAAGGCACACCAGGCAAGAAAATGTACGCCTTTCCCGGCCGTTTTCAGCACATGTGCGCGCACTGCGCAGAACCCGGCAAATACCACCGCGGCCAGCACCCAGCCCAGAATCGTATGCTTTCCGAGCTCAAGCACGGCGGCACAGATCAGTGCCAGCACGCCCAGAAGTACGCGCCACAGAATCTTTCCCGGCCTTCTGCCTGTTTTCACGGTTTCCATGCCCTGTCACACTCCCGACTCTGTTTCAAAGCTTGCGATATACACCGTGTCCTCCGGCGTATGCAGACCCGGGTCCACCAGCATGAAAGCGGCCTTTCCGCCAGTCATGTTCACGCCGCGCACAAAATGGCACATGGCAATGCCCATGTCCACCTTCTGAATATCCCAGCCCTGCGCGTCGGTAAAGCCCCGGCTTTTCTTCTCATAGAAGTGCACCCGTTTTCCGTCCACAATGACGCGCCAGGGCTGCCTGTTGACCGCGGAAGGCGCCCATCTCACCATCTCCAGGGCGTCGCGCAGCGCTCCGGCCTTTTCCGGCGTGAGCGGACTCTCAAACGAGCGGTCAAAGCATATGGCAGAAAACGCCTCCCGGCTGTCTGCCCGGATGCCCTTGCGCATCATGGTCTCCCGCACGGACATTTTCCTTGCGGGATAGCCCACCGGACTCACGCAGGGCATGACATATCCCTCGCTGATGTCCATGGCCCTCTCGAAGGCCGCCCGGTCCATGGTGCCCGCAATCCAGGTCGTGCCAAGGCCCATGCGCTCCGCTTCCAGCACCACCGTCTCAAAGGCGTATCCGAACGCCTCCTCCGCGTGCTCCACCCTGCGCATTCTGCCGGCAATGAACGTGTCCGCGCCGACGATCACCGGCGTGCTCAGACCGTCCCGGGACAGGCTCAGAAGCCGGAACTCAATGGGCAGCCCATAGGGATTTTCGGCGCTCTGCGCACACGCCATGAGCCTGTCCGCGTCTTCCTGACTCAGCGCCCGTCCGTCAAATGTCCGCACGCTCCTGCGGTGCCGGACCAGTTCCATTTCATTCATGATGGATCCTCCGTTTTCCCGTCATGCACGCACCTCCCCGAAATCCCGGGGAGGCGCGCATGCCCGTCATTCAGTTTTTGCTGCCCCAGATCTTTTCGCACGCGTCCATGAGCACTTTCCAGTCCTCCGGTCCGAACCCGTGACCGCCCGGCCGGAAAAGCGCGAGATTGTGTCCGCCCAGCAGGTCAAAGGCCGGCTGCGCGGCCTTCCATGTCAGCTCCGTGCCGCCCGGATTGGACCAGGCATCGTCCAGGCCCTCAATGGAAACCAGGCTGCGCGGCGCGATCAATGCCTTCAGCGTATGGGAGTCCAGCGGGAACTCCTCTTCAAGTCCCATCTGCGTCGGGTCCGGCTTCGGCCACCAGCGGGAGAAATTCCCGGTCCACCAGTACGGGAACACGGACCCGATGCGGCCCAGGGACTCCACTTTCGTCACATCCTGACAGATGCCGTCCCGGGTGGCCAGATACCGGAAGCATCCACAGCCGCCCGCCCCGGAGCATACCGGCGCACAGATACTGAAGCGCTCATCAAAGATTCCGGCCGCCAGCGCCGCCTTGCCGCCCCGGGAAAAGCCGGTGCACACAAGCCGGTCCGGATCCACATTCTCCCGTGTCAGCAGCGCGTCGGCAAGAAGCGAATGGGCCCAGCCCCACGCCCGGACCGCACCCCAGTCATATCCCGGGTATGCTTCCGCCGCCATGTTCCGGCCGCCATTGCGGTCCTCCACGATCTGCTCCCGCTCAAAGCCCGCAATGATCAGGCCGCGGTTCACCACCGCGTCCTCGCAGGGACAGCTCTCCCAGTCTTTGGACGAAAACTGGTTCCAGGTAATGGCCGGATATGTTCCCGGTGCGGAGGGCGACAGCAGCACCGCGTCAAAAGACCATTTTCTGTCCGGTCCGTAACAGATCCGCAGCGTCTCCCGGGTTCCCCTGCCCTGCCACAGTTCTTCCTTATTCACCACTTCACAGGCACATTCCGCCTTTTCCGGCGCATGCCCGTACAGGCATGATTCCGCAAGCGCCATCCATTCCCGGCGCACTTCCGTCCACTCCGGCATGGGCCTGAGTTTAAGATCCGGCAGTACAGTGTTCATGCTGCTGTCTCCTTTCCTGTTTCCGCAGATTTTATCCTGTCAGTTCCTGATTTCCGGTGCATGCGGCCGCCGCATCCCGGCACCCGCTCTGTTTTTTCTCAATCCCTTCAGCAATTGCCTGTATCGTATCACAGCCGCCCTTTCATGACAAGGACTGCCCTGAATGGCCACTATTGTACGTTTCCTGTTTTCTCCACGAACATGCTTGACCGTTTTGTTAAATTTTGGTAATATAACTGTAACAAATTCGTTTCCATCCATTATATGGTTTCATAGATTTCCAGGAAGGGGGATTCAAATGACTGCCTCTGTTCATCACTATACCCATATTTCCAGAAAAGAACTGGATGTTCTGGTCTGTGCCGTGCTGCAGCATTCCATGAATACCCAGGCCAAGCATGACCTGCTCAAAAAGCTTTATGCCCTGGGCGGTCCCGGCTATCTGGAAAGTGTTGAGCAGGTAATGGACCCGTATCCTTACGAGCAGGTTTCCACCAGAGTCTGCGCCAACGAATAATCATTCCGGCTTCACAGCTTCTGAATGAACAGCGTCCATATCCCCGCATGCCGGAGATATGGACGCTGTTTTCTTCTGTGCACTTTTCCAGTCATATGCCGCGCAGTCTTCCCGCTTATTCCCCGTCCTCCTCATCCTCGTCCTCTTCGTCTTCTTCATCCTCATCGTCCAGGCAGCCGTAGGTAACCATCGGAAAGTCCAGCTCTTCCGAATGCTTTCCCCGGTATGTGCGGAGCATCTCATCCGGCTCTTCCATGGTATCGGACACAAACATCTCCATGGCATAGCGTACAAAGCGGATATCGGCAAGGAACGGGGACGCGGCAAATTCCTGTCCGTCAAATTCCTCATCGATCTGATACTCATACTGTTCCAGGCACATGCCTTTCAGCCTGTCCGCGTCCAGCTCCTCCGGCGCATCCATGAACCGGTCATACAGCGACGTTTCCGACACATACAGTGACTCAAAGTCCATAAACAGCGAAGAGAGAATATACCGCCTCTTTCCGTCTGCGTCCTCAAACACGCCCTCTACCAGGCAGGTTCCGGGCATGGGCCCGCAGGCCATGCCGCCGTCTTCCATATCCCATCTCAGGTCCAGAATCTTCATTGCCGTTTCCTCCTTCCATGCTGCCGGCGTCTTTTCACCGGCAGGAATATCTTACCCCGTCTCCCGGCAAAAAAGTGGACCCCGCAGGTCCAATTTCCCGCGGGGTCACAGGTCCACTCCATTCTGGGCAAGGCGCGTCTTCAGTTCGGCCGCTTCCCGTTCCTTTCCGGTGTCACGGTAGATCTCTTCAAGTTTCTCTCCGGTCTTTTTCAGCATTTCCAGGCATCTGTCCCGGGGCACGATCCCGTTGAACAGATACGTTTCCAGAAGGTCCAGGGCATGTCCGTAGCAGATGACGGCTTCGGTATTCCCGCAGACATTCCACAGCACCCAGCCCAGATTGTAGTGCGTCACCGCCACCGCATAGGCAGTGGGCTTTTCCTGGTCCAGGTGATGATTCCGCGCAATGGTCAGAGCCTTCCGGTAGTACCTGACCGCCCGCTCCACGTCCACGGAGTCCAGGGCAAAGGCGGAGCTTGAGTGGAATTCAAACAGTGCCTGCCAGTTGTCCGCTGCCGCGTGATGCTCTTCAATGAGCTGCATGCCTTCCTCCAGGTACCGGTTTTCCCAGGGGTGCTGCAGGTGTTCTCCCTCTCTGCGCGCCATGTACAGGGTGGCCAGCGCCAGGTCTGTCAGCGCCTCCCCCGCATTTTCATCCCCTTCACGCTCCGCAAAGGCCAGAACACGCTCTCTCATGCCGTAGATTCTGGCATACCACGCGCCGCCGTCACCGCTCACCCAGCACAGGCGCTCCATGGCACGCATGTACATGTTCAGTTCCGCATCCGCGACTTCCCCGTCCTCTTCCATCAGGTGCATGGCACGCACAAGGCTTTTCTCCGCCTCAGCATTCTGGCCGTTCTGCTGCTGAAGGCGCGCGGTCTGGAACAGGTCGTGGATCTTTTCGTCGCGCACCGTTTTCGCGTCCAGCGTGTACATGCCGCCCAGGCTGGCATTGTAGTCATACATATAGCTCAGCATATGACTGAGCATCATGTCATCCCGGAATCCGAGCCTGTCCCGGTCATGCATGTCGGCATGCACAAAAGGCTCCGGCGCGGGATGCCGGCCGAAATACAGGGCGTACAGCTCTTCCCCCAGCTCCATGCGCATATAGCAGCTTTCGTGGGTGCCCGTAAAGACGTAGGTGCCGTCATGGTTCAGCACCATCTGAAAGTATTCCTGATTCTCCGGCGCCGATGTATTGAAGGCTTCCATGTGGATATGGTCCATGTTCCCGCTCCGGTGCACGCCGATCCGCCAGCCGAAGAACCGGGTGTCATCCACCTGCTTCATCACTTCCGCGACCTTCCGGTCCGTCTCCCGGTCCAGGCTCAGAAAGGCCGGGAAGAACCGGGATGCCGCGGCGGCCTCCAGCGTCTCATAGGATTCCAGGAACAGTTCCCTGTCCGTACCCGGCAGGTACTGCAGGAAGGCTTCATGGATTTCCGGGGCATGCAGCCATACCTGCTGCTCTGCGGCCTCCTCCGGGAAAGGCGCCAGGCAGGAAGCGAACTCCGCGTCCCGTTCCAGGCGTCTGCGGATGCGCTCCGCAAGGTGCGTCCACTGCTCGCCGGTATATACGCGGAAGCGTTCCAGCACCTCGGAATACAGCGCTTCCACCACATACGTCCGGCCCCTGGCATCCTCCACGCGCATCCAGCCCTGGAAATCGTAGTCAAACGGCGCGTCACCGCCGTTGGGCTGCCCGTCCACCCAGGTTTCCAGTTCCTCAAACGTTTCCGGTGTCCAGGCTTCCCTGTGCTCCGTTTCCGCAACCGGCTGCGAACTGGTGATGGGCGCCGTGGGCATGTCCGGGCTGGTCTTCAGAAGCGGAAAGCCCGCGTGCTCCAGCATGTCATTGAGCGCATCCACGCTGTCATGGGCCGCGATGGCCAGCATGATGATATGGCTGCGCAGGTCCGCCTCGCTCAGAAGCGGCATGCCGTATATGCTCAGCGCATGCTGGGTCTGCGCCAGCGTCAGGCCCGCCGCCACGCAGATGGCGAGGATATAGTCCCGGCTGTCCGTGTGCTTGTCGCCCCGCAGGAGCTTGTAGGTATAGTCCTGGGACATGCCCGCGCGCACCGCCACTTCCTTCCGGGTCAGGTGATGCTCTTCCAGCATGCGGTCCATGAACTGCACAAATCCGCCGGGATACGCCTCATGCCGGTCCAGATGCATTCTCTCCAACGCTTCCCCGGCCCGGCCGTGCTTGAGCATCCAGATCAGCTCGCTGCGGCTGTTTTTCTCTTCCATGCGTCTGCCTCCCTCCGTTTCCCTGCAGGAAGCATAGCCCATTTCTCGTTCATTTTGTGGACCTCACAGGTCCAAACTGCCGCGCAAAGGGAAAGGAGCAGTGCCGACGGCACTGCTCCCAAATTCTGCGCTATGGTCTGAAGCCGCTGTCAGCGGACGCGCTGATCAATCTCGGTCTTCAGTCTTTCGGTGAATTCCGCCACCGTGCAGCTGACGGTCTGGTCCGTGGCACGGTCACGCACGGCGATCACGCCCTCAGCGGCTTCCTTCTCACCCACAATGATCATGTAGGGGACCTTGTCCTCCTGGCGTGCGCTGCGGATCTTGTATCCGATCTTCTCGTTGCGGTCATCCAGCTCCACGCGGATGCGCGCGTTCTTCAGCTGCTTGTACACTTCCTCCGCATAGGCCATGCTCTTGTCGGAGATGGGCAGCACCTTCACCTGCACCGGCGCCAGCCAGAGCGGGAAGATACCCTTGGTTTCCTCGATCAGATAGGCCATGAAGCGGTCAAGGCTGCCCAGAATGGCGCGGTGCAGCACCACAGGCGTCTTCTCGCTTCCGTCGCGGTCGGTATAGGTCAGCTGGAACTTGGCAGGCAGGCAGAAGTCCAGCTGGCAGGTGGACAGCGTATACTCCGCGCCCACGGCAGGCTGTACATTCACGTCCAGCTTCGGGCCGTAGAATGCGGCCTCGCCGATTTCCTCGGTGAACTCAATGCCCAGCTCAGTGAGCACTTCACGCAGGGCGGACTCGGCCTTCTCCCACATGGCGTCATCCTGATGGTACTTCTTCTTGTCCGCCGGATCGCGCAGGGAGAGCACGCAGCGGTAATTGGTGATGCCAAAGTCCTTGTACACATCGAAGATCAGGTCCACCACGCTGCCGACCTCATCCTTGATCTGCTCAGGCGTCACAAACAGGTGCGCATCGTTCTGGCAGAAATGCCGGCCGCGCTCAATGCCCTTCAGGGTGCCGCTGGGCTCAAAGCGGAAATCGTGCGCAATCTCGCCGATGCGGATGGGCAGGTCGCGGTAGGAGTGCTGCTGGTTGGCATAGATCATCATGTGATGCGGGCAGTTCATGGGACGCAGCACGAACTTTTCGCCTTCCACGTCCATGACCGGGAACATGTTCTCACGGTAATGCTCCCAGTGTCCGCTGGTCTCATACAGGCCCACGGTGCCCACGCAGGGGGTCAGCACGTGCTGGTAGCCCAGCATGCGTTCCTTGTCCTTGATATACTCTTCCAGCTGCTGCCAGATGGTATAGCCCTTGGGGAGGAACATGGGCAGTCCCTTGCCCACCAGGTCATCGGTCATGAACAGGCGCATGTCGCGGCCGATTCTGCGGTGATCCCTTGCCTTGGCCTCGCGCACGGCTTCCATGTAGGCGTCCAGTTCTTCCTGGGTGCGGAAAGCCACGCCATTGAGACGGGTCAGCATCTTGTTGTTCTGATCATTCTTCCAGTATGCGCCGGAAACCGTGGTCAGCTTGAAGGCCTTCAGCGCCTTGGTATAGGTCAGGTGCGGGCCCACGCACATGTCAATGTAGTCACCCTGCTGATAGAAGGTGATGACCGCATCCTCGGGCAGATCGCCGATATGCTCGGTCTTGTAGATCTCGCCGCGGTCCTGCATCAGCTTCACGGCCTCATCCCTGGGCAGGGCATAGACCTTGAAAGGCAGGTTCTCCTTGGTGATCTTCCGCATTTCCTGCTCAATGGGTTCCAGGTCCTCTTCGCTGATGGTCCGGTCGCCCAGATCGATATCGTAATGGAAACCCTTCTCCGTTGCCGGTCCATAGGCAAAATGCGCGTCAGGATACAGACGCTTCACGGCCTGAGCCATGATATGTGCCGCAGAATGGCGGAGCACTTCCAGCTCCATGTCCTGCGGGCACTCTGCCACATGTCCGTCATTGTAAAGAATTTTCATGTCCCCGTTTCCTCCTCGAACTCCGATTCCGTACTGTAAAACAAAGCAGCCTGTCTCTCCGTCAGGTCAGTCCGCCGCACGCGGCACGCTTCCCCCGGGAGCGAAGGCGGCTTTTCATGCAGTCCTTTTCCACAGCACACAGGTGCCGGGAGCCGATTCCGCCTCCACTTCGGAAGCCGAAATCAACTGTCCCCTATTATGGCTGTATTTTGTCAAAAGATCAATCCCATTTTCGTGTTTTTCTTCACCATTATGCCGCTTTATTCCCTGTGCATCCCCTGTCCCCTGCCCTGCTTCCGCCGCTTCCCCCCTGCAGGGCACGAAAAAAAACTCCCGTGCCACGCTCGTCATGCACACGGGAGATTCTTTTGCGGTTATACACTTTTTTGCTTTCCACACGTCTGGTCACCGGCGAAAACGTCCATTCGGACCGTTTTTCACTGTCCAGCTTTTTCCGTTCCTTCTTGCTCATCTTTTCCCTTGGAACAAACTTTTTCATACATTGACTCCTTTCCCCTGCCGGAAAACCCGGACAAAGTACACGATTTCCGCCACAGCGGTCAGCGTCCAGCTGAAGATATACAGAAGATACAGCGACTCAATTGTACCAAACCACGCAAAAACCGTAAACACCCAGATCACACGGAATACGCAGGAGCCCAGGATCACGATCACCGTGGGCACAAAGCTCTTTCCCAGGCCTCTGGATGCCGCAATGGTGCAGTCCATGAACGCGGAAAAGGCATAGGAGCAGCCCATGATCCGCAGCCGGACAAGCCCGGCCTCGGCCACTTCCGGTTCCCTTGTGAACAGGGACAGAAACTCTCTGCCGAAGATGACCAGCAGACCGCTGAGCACAGCCGCGATGCCGAAGGAATAGGCCAGGGAAATCAGATAGCTCTTCAGCACCCGGTCACGCTTCCCTGCCCCGTTGTTCTGGCTCATGAAGCTGGAACAGGCCGTATACACCGCGGCCATGAGGTCATAGATCAGGGCATCCGCATTGGCTGCAGCGGCATTGCCCTCCACCATCACGGCGTCAAAGCTGTTGACGCCGGTCTGGATAAAGAGATTCGCAAAGGCAAAGATCGCGTTCTGCAGCCCGGAGGGAACGGAAATCCGCAGAATCTTTCTGCATTTTTCCGGATTCAGGCGCAGGAGAGCAAAATGCAGGCCGAAGGATTCATGGCGGCGCATGAGGGACAGGACAATCAGTCCCGCAGACAGATACTGGGAAAGCGCCGAAGCCAGTGCCACCCCGGCCTCCGCCATGCCGAAGACAATCACGAACAGCAGGTTCAGCGCCACGTTCACCGCCCCGGCGAGAGACAGGAACATCAGCGGATGCCGCGTATCCCCCGAGGCCGACAGCACGGCGCTGCCAAAATTGAACACAGCCAGGGCCGGCATGCCGACAAGATAGATGCGCAGATACCGCACTGCCCCGTCCATCAGCACGGGCTTGGTATGCATCAGGCTCAGGAACAGAGGCGTAAAGGCAAAGCCCACCGCAAAAATCAGCAGGCCGCTGATCAGGAGAAGCAGGGCAGAAGTATGCACCGTCTCCGAGACATCCTTCGGCCGCTGGGCGCCCAGGAAATGCGCCACCATCACATTCACACCGCTGCCCATGCCGATCAGAAAGCCGGTGAACAGCGTAACCAGAATGGTCGTCGATCCCACCGCGCCCAGCGCTTCCGGGCCGGAAAAGCGTCCGACCACGGCGATATCGGACATATTGAAAAGTACCTGCAGCACATTGGACAGCATCAGGGGAATGCTGAAACGCAGAATATTCACAGGCAGGGAACCTTCTGTCAGGGAAACCGAACGATGGTGCATCATGTCTCACAGACTCCTTATTCGCGCTGCAGGTTCTGCCTGTCCGCAGCGGGGATTATACCACCTGCCCATGGTTTGTAAACCTTGCACGTACCTGCCCCTTGCCCCGGGTATAGCTGCGCCCGGGCTCCGCTCCCGATTTTTTTCTTTTTTTCAGCCCGGAAACACTTGAAAAAAGCATGCGTTCTAGATTATTATACTGCATTGAGACATGTCTGTGCGCTTTTTGTCCGCCGGCATGATTCCGTCTTTCCTGGATGATGTTATTCCCTCTCCCCGGAAGAATGACCGACTCAGCATCTGATTCCATGAGCGGGCATATGTACCGTTTTTCCCGGAAGACATGCCGTCCAGCCCGGTGCTCCCTGCCCGGCGCTCCGAACAGATTCCCATGTTCTCAAATGCCCATAAAGGAGGATACTCACCATGACCATGAACACTAACCTGAACGGCTCGAATCTTACCATCGCTCTTGAGGGCCGTCTGGATACCATGACCGCTCCCGATCTGGAAGCCGAGCTCGGGAAGTACCTGCCCCAGGCTGAAGCCCTCGTTCTGGATTTCAGCAAGCTGGAGTACATTTCTTCCGCCGGACTGCGCGTGCTTCTGTCCGCCCACAAGAGCATGGTTCCCAAGGGCGGCATGAAGGTAACCCATGCCAATGACATCGTCAAGGAAGTCTTCGATGTCACCGGTTTCTCCGACATCCTGAACATTGAATGAGGTTTCTGCCATGAAAACAGACGTGATTGTGGTCTCCAGCAATGGAGACCAGATGGAAAAAGCCCTGAATCAGGCAGAGCTTGTCGCAGCTTATAAGAACCTGTCTGTCAAGAACGCGCTTCAGCTCCGTCTTCTGATTGAGGAAATGATGGGCATGATGCGTTCCATCACCGGCGAGACGGAAGGCAGATTCTGGATTGAGGACGATGATGGCGTCTATCAGCTGCATCTTCTCGTGGAAACCGGAATGACCTTCTCCAAGAGAGACAAGCTGCTCTCCGCTTCCACCTCCGGCAGGAACGAAGCTGCCCATGGTCTCATGGGCTGGCTCCGTGATTTCTTCGACCGCGGCGCTGACCGGGATGTCAACACCCTGATGGGCCCCATGATCCTGCCTGAGATGTCGACCTATTCCGCCGGCGACAATGCGCTGAGCATGGAATGGTCGCTCTCCCGCTATTCGGAACTTCTCGCACCCCTGGTGGAACGGAAGGAAGCCGATGCCATGCAGGCATGGGATGAACTGGAAAAGTCCGTGGTGGCACATGTGGCCGATGACGTCAAGGTGAGCATCAAGGGCAATAATGTGGAAATGATTCTCGTGAAAAAGTTTGCCTGATTCCTTCCGGCTCCGGAAGGATGAAGGACTCAACGGAACCGCCTGCTGAGCTTTCAGAGGCGGTTCTTTTTTTTGATCCCGGAGGCAGAATTCCCGTCTGCCCGGAAATTTTCTCCCGTCCGCCGATTGACGGAGATACGGATTCCTGCTATCCTGCTTTCGGCTTCCGGGCAGCCCCGCACAGGGCGGGTACAGCCGGAGGTCACCCCGCCGCACATGCCGGACCCGGACACTGTCTTCCGGCTGTGTTTTTCCCCTTTCCGTATCCAGGATACGGCCCGGACCTTAGGGAGGCTTGAATGTTGAACTGGCTGCATCGCAAGCTTGACGGACTCCTGACCACGGAACAGTTTGCCTATCCGGAACTGAAATCCATGTTCTGGACACTGGCACTGGACTCTTTCTTTATCTTCTCCATCGGCATGCTCTCCACTGCCCTGGTGTCCTCGGTGGGCGAGGCGGCCATTGCGGCAGTATCCATGGTCGGCACCATCAACGGCATGGTCTCGCTGATGTTCATGTCCCTGGCAAGCGGAGGCGGCATCGTGGTTGCCCGTGCCAAGGGCCGGGGGGATATGGAAGATATCCGCAGGGTCATCGGTGAAGTCACCGGACTGTGCGGACTCATCGCCATTGTGCTGAGTGCTCTGCTGATCTATCTGGCGGAGCCGCTGGTGCGTCTGCTCTATCCCAACGTGGAACCGCTGCTGGTGAAGTATGCCGTGGAGTACATGCGCCTCATGGCCGTGTCCTTCATTCCCTTTTCCATTTTCAATGCCATTTTCAACATCTTCCGCAGCCTGGGGGACACCAAGTCCAGCCTGATGCTGACCATTGTCATCAATGTGGCCCATCTGGCACTGAGCCTTCTGTTCATCAACGGGCTGCAGATGGGCGTGGCCGGCTCCGGTTATTCCTACATTGTGGCCCGGTTCATCGGAATGGTGCTCGCTCTTGTCTGGCTCATGGGCTTCCATAACCAGTACGCCGTGCGGATCCGGGACTTTTTCCACTTCCGCCGCTCCACCACGCGTGAAATCGTGTCCCTGGGCATGCCGCTGACCGTGGAATCCATGCTGATCCAGGGCGGCATGCTGCTCGTCCAGATCTATCTCGCTCGTCTGACCACCACAGACCTGGCAGCCCACGCTGTGGCAAGTTCCCTGCTCAACCTTTACAGCACCACCAGCAGTTCCCTGAACAATCTTTCCGGGACTGTCTGCGGTCAGTGCTACGGTGCCGGAAAATACCAGCTGGCTCGGGATTATGCGCTCCGCCTGATCAGCATCGGGCGATGGATCCTGCTTCTGACTTCCCTGATTCTCTTCCCGCTGACCCCGCTGCTTCTGAAACTCTACCATGCCACAGCCGAAGCCAGCAGCATTATCTATATCTCGCTTGGTATCGGTGCGCTGAGCATGCCGCTTCTGTGGTGTGATGCCTACCTGCCCGCCATGGTGCTCAGAGTGGCCGGAGATGCCACCTTCACCGCAGCAGTGTCCGTAGGCTCCCTGGCACTGGGCAGATGTGCCCTCGGATATGTCCTCTCCATAGTGTTTGGACTCGGTGTGCCCGGCATCTGGCTGGGGATGGCCGGGGAATGGCTGTTCCGCGCCGTTGTGCTGCGCATCCGCCTGAAAAAGAGCTCCTGGGATCGGCTGGTCGAGCGCAGAATCGGTATCGTACAGGATAACTGAATCACAGGAAACACAGCCGCTCTTTTCTCAAAAATGCTGTCTCAAACGTTTGCGTTCCTGCAAACGCTTTGAGACAGCATTTTCATTATTACCTGGTTCAGATTTTTTACTGCCATCCGGTAAAAAGCCACATATCAATAAGTGTCAGGCGATAAAACCTGACAGATAAAGGAAAAAACCTGCAAAGCAGGGCTGAGAATAGAAAGAGAGGAAACAAAGATGGAGAACACGGTAAAGGAACTGAAGCTGGAAGAACTGGAAATGGTTAACGGTGGCGTTTTTTTAGACATCGTTGGAGGATTCTTCGGAGGTGGGATGACCGGTGCTCTGATCGGCCTGGTAACCGGCCCGGTCGGCGTGGTGGTTGGCGGTGTAATTGGCGGCGTTTCCGGAGCAGTTGCCGGTGCCATTGGTGACTGATGACAAATAAACACGATCTTATGTCTATATGCACCTATGAAAGCACAGTACTCCCCATGTCAGCGGAACTCTCGACAAGGTGAACAGCAAATCGGCTAAACACATTGCATATCAACGTGTTTAACCGATTTTTCATGTGGCGCAAACATCGATTTTGGATGATATTCCTCGTGAACTATTCCTGCGTTTTTCTTTCCAAACATTCCCTCGCATGCTACAATGACAGCGATTGGCACGTACCGCAAAGGAACGAAAGAAATTGCAGATGAACCAGCAGAACCCGGCCTTTGTGCCGGATGCACCGTAAAAGCCGTCCGACGCAAAAACCAGACCCGTCTTTTTCGGAAGCCAGGCCCGGTTTTCGGAATCAGCATGCAAAGACGCCTTTCAGCGCCGCTCCCCGGAACCTTTGATTTCCGGCGAAATGGCATCCACGTCCACAAATCCCTCTTTGATATCCCAGCGGTCCACATATACCGGCACTTCCCTGCCCAGGAACTGCTGGATATCCTCATCGGTATACAAATAGCGGCTGCGCCATGTATGCACGTTCCCTGTACCCGGCTCCGCATACCGGCATTCCAGCACCACCGGATTTCTGTTATTCACCCGTACCTGGCGCACCCGGCGTACATCCGTGACGGTCGCCTTTACAAAGTATCCGCTTTCAAACAGCCGCTTCTGAATGCGTCTTCTCCTCACATCTCCGCTCAGGAAGATCAGGCCCAGCACGGCAAATAAGCATCCTGTTCCGCCGAACACACCCAGAAAGATGACCGGCACTTCCGGTTTGTCCCCGACGCCGAAATACCACAGGCCCGCGCCGAGCAGCATATAAACAAGACCTATCGGCAGAAAAACAAGGCCCATAATTCCCAGGACATTCCAGCCATACTTCGGCTTGCGCATATCTGTCACCTTCGCTTTCTTCTTCACCATTTCTGGCTTCACTATAGCACAGCTTCCCCGTTTCATCCACCTCAGACGGTGCGCTGCTTCACTCCTCCGCTTCCTGATCAGTGTCACAGGCACGGCGCTGCCGGGAATGTATATACCCATGTGCACTCTATTCAACCAGATTTCAAGGGGGTTCCCATGCTGTCATTTGTCATTGTCGGGTCCGGATACCGGGCCGAGTATTTCGGCCGTGTGGCCGCCACGTACCCCGAATTGTTCCGCTGCCTTTTCCTCTGCCGCTCCGAGGAGAAAATTGCCCGCATGAAGAAGAACACGGGCATGAATGCCACCATGAAGGAAGAGGACTGCATTGCCTTTGAGCCGGATTTCATCGTCATTGCCGTGGATTACGAGCATATCGCGGATGAAGCCCTGCGCTGGGCGGGTAAAGGCTATCCCGTGCTCACAGAGACCCCGGTGGGGAGCTCCTGGGAAAAGCTGGCGCTGCTGGAAGAGTGCGCTGCAAAGGGCGGAAAGATTGCCACCTGTGAGCAGTATCACCGGCATCCGCTCCTGGCTACCGGCTTTCAGGCAGTCCGCGACGGTCTGATCGGCATGCCTTCCTCCGCCTACCTGTCCATGGTCCATGATTACCATGCCGCCAGTCTCATCCGCCGCATGCTGCTGACAGACGGCGATCCCTATCAGATTCACGCCGTTTCCCGTCATAATCAGGTCATGGAAAGCGACTCCCGCTATGGTGCCATCCTGGACGGCAGCATGAAGGAAGTGCAGCGTGACACCGCCCTGATCACCTATGCCTCCGGGAAAACCGCCATCTATGATTTTTCGTCCATCCAGTACCGCACCTATATCCGCTTCCGGCATCTGTCGGTGCGCGGAACGCTGGGCGAATGGTCCGACGGCACCATCCTGTACATGGATGAAGCTCACAGGCCTCAGAGAAAGATGCTCACCCGGGACCTGCCGGAAGCCTACCGCTGTCTGGATACCCAGTCCCTGCGGGACATCCGGCGGTCCTGCCAGACGGAGCTGTGCCCCGGTACCCTGGATGATGAGTACGCCATCGCAAGCATTCTTCTGGACATGGGCGCCTACATCGCCGGCGGGCCTTCCCCGTACCCCCTGGAAGAAGCCCTTGAGGACGCGCGCTTTACCCTCTGTCTGAAGGAAGCCCTGAAGCAGGGGCAGTAATTCCGTCCGACTTTCCCCGGACGGCTCTTTGAAATCCGCTTTCACAGATTTTTCCACCGGGAGGAATCATGCATGTCTGTACAGATCCGGGAAACACCTCTGACCGATGAGATACTCGCCTGCCTTATACAGTTTTCCCGGGACTGGGCACGCGAAAACAGCTGTCACGGATACCGTCCCAACACCCTGGAGGACATCGCCGGCAACCGCATCTTTCTGGCGGAAGACGGAAAGGAACGGGTCGGGTATCTGTTCGGGCACATCTTCCGAAATGAAAAAAGACAGTCCATCATGCCGGAAGGCGCTGTCTGCTTTGAAGTGGAGGAACTGTACGTCATCCCCTCCCGCCGGGGACAGGGCATCGGCGCCGGTCTGTTTCGCCATGCGTGCGATGCCCTCCGGGATGAGGCGGACCTGGTGCTGCTCAGCACCGCCACCAAAAACTGGAAAGCCATTCTTCATTTCTATCTGGAAGAGCTGGGCATGGAGTTCTGGAGCGCACGGCTGTTCAAACGCCTCAGATAACCTGTCCGGGCATCTCCCCGGACAGCAGAATCCCCCTGAAGCACACACATCTGCTTCAGGGGGATCCTTGTTTCAGCTTCGGTTTTTTGCGTACCATTCCCTGACGATCTTTTCCGCTTTCTTACCGGCAATGGAAAAGCCCATTTCCTGCTGCGCTTCCGGAAGGTATGTGTACCAGTCCCACCAGAAAAAGCCGCCGAACCATGGCTCATTCCACATGGATCTGAGACAGGATTCATAGAAGTTGGCCTGTTCATCCTCGTCATAGGGGAACTCCCGGTGAGAGAAGTCATAGGGCATCATGGCACAGCCCCTAGCGCTGCGGCAGCCGATCTCCATGAACATGATCTGCTTTCCGCCGTTCCGCTCAGACAGTGCCTTCAGTGACGCCTTGCGCGCTTCCCATGCCTCCATCATGTGTTCCAGCGTATCTCCCGGCACCTGCGCCACTTTGTAATAGGCTGAGGTGCCGATATAGTCCACCGCATCCCACCAGGCGACCCCGTCTTCCCGGCCATGGTTGGTATTGTATACAATAGGGCCATGATAGATCCGGCGCACCTCGGCAATGGCACTGCGCCACTCCTTTTCCCGCGCTTCCGTGCCCAGCATCTCACAGCCCACGCAGAACATCTCGCAGCCCGTTTCCTCCGCGATCTCCGCATAATGGCACAGAAACGCCGTATAGGAAGAGAACCATTCCTCCCAGTAATTCTTACGACCCGTTTCCGGTTCCGGAAAACTGATATAGGCCCGCCAGATGCCATCCGCACAGTTCACCATCGGCTTCAGGCACACCTTCAGCCCAAGCCCGTGCAGCGTATCCACGGCAAAGGTGATATCCCTGTCCGTGACTGTATAGCGGTAGTCCGGCCGAATCACAGTGGAACTGAATGTGTCCTGAAGCACGGTAAACGCCAGGGCTGCCCAGTCGCCGCCCAGGGCCGCAAGCCTTTCCATGGAAAGCACCGCCTTCTCTGTCCGGTACATGCCTCTGCGTCCATTGAATCCGTACGTAAACCCTTTGATAAACATATTGCATCTCCCATCACCGGTCGGTTTCCCGCAGCCCATGCCGCCTCTTCCGTGCTGCACACAGGCCTGGCCCATCCGCGGCATTTCCGCATTGGAAACGTATTCTACCATGCAGGCCGTGGATTTGCACACATTTGTGATACAATTTCCGATCAACCAGAAATGTTTCATGCTCCAGACGTCAGGACTCACTTACCCGGCCGTCAGTCAGCCGAAAATGCCTTGTGCAGAGCAATCCTTTTGGCTACAATATGGGCTACGGAAGACAGCTGCATACTCAAAGGAAAGGAAGAAAAGATATGACCAGGCGGAAAACCGTAACAGGCCTGCTGCTGTGCCTCATCATGGCGCTGTGCATGCTGAACGCAGCCGGTGCAGAGAGTGGGCAGACGCAGGAAGCTTTCTATGCCTATATGGGCAAAGACCGGCTCAACGGCCTGGTCCCGGTGAAGACGGTGGCCTATACCGATCTCGGCGGCGGTCTTGGCAGAGGCAAACTCCAGAAGTTTGTGCAGGATCAGACCACTGCCAAGTTTGTCACCGTCGGATGGACCGATCTGTGCAATCCCGGGAAAGGCTATGATTCATCGGAATATACCGAATCCACGGATCTGGAAGCCGGAAAATACTATGACTATACCTTCTACATGATGCCCACAGCCTATACGGTGGCGCCGGGCCATCATCTGTACCTGATTCTCACAGTCTGGGACCCGCTCCATGGGTTCCTGGATGAAAGCTTCAACCTGGACCTGGAAAAGAAAAGCGAAGAACTCAATTACCAGTACAGTTTCCGCATTGACAACACCAGCCTGAATGCCATGCTCCCCGTCGCGCCTTCCGGCAGCGCCGACTGGCAGGAAGCCGAGCCCTGGAAATCGCTTGAAAGAGAGGGTATCCAATAATGCGTTGATCATTTCTGTGCTTTGTCCTGACATTTGTTATCACCTTTTCCCCCGCCTTCACCCCGCTCCAGGGAAGATCGGAAGCCACGGAGGAGCAGGACAAATCCTCCCACAGCGCCAGGATTCAGGGGCAGGAACTGCACTATACCTCCGGGAGGGACACATGTGAAATCCACTAAACTGCCTGTACACTCGACGACGTGGAAGACAAGGCATCCAGGCGGTCACTTTCGCGTTCAAGAACGGCCCGGGCAGCGCAGGATCAGAAATAAGCCGCTGCTTCCAAAAAAGCCGCGAATCCGTTCTTCGGATTCACGGCTTTTTGACTGATATATGCTTTCCTGTCTTTCATCCGCCCTGCTTCAAAAGATTTGGGCGTTCTCATGTTTCAGACCCTTTTCACACCTGCAGATGCTCACGCCTTGCGGGAAGACGGCATCTTATCCGCGATGCGCAGGAAAATGAATCCCAGAGCAAAGAAGATGGCCAGGGATGCCACGGCAATATTGATGGTTCCGCCCGCAAACTTGACCACGGCAATAACCGCCGAGCCGAGGAAGCTGGCGCCCTTGGCGAAAATGTCATAGATGCCGAAGTATTCGCCGGAGTTTTCCGCCGGAATGATTTTGGAGTAATAGCTGCGGGACAGCGACTGGATGGAGCCCTGGAAGCAGCCGACACCGAAGGCAAGGATACCGAAGTGCAGAAGCGTCTTCAGGCTCAGCGCATACAGGCATACCGCAAAGTATCCGACAATGCATACCAGGATCAGCTGTGCGGTGGAATACTTGTGGGAAAGCCGGGCAAATACCAGCGATCCGATCCAGGCCACCACCTGGGTTGCCAGCAGGAAAACCACCTGGCCCACCGTGGGAAGGCCCAGATCCGTGCCGATATTGATGCAGTTGTCGATGATGGTGCCCACACCGTCAATGTAGAGGAAGAAAGCAATCAGGAAGAACAGCACCTTGCGGTCCTTCAGGGCGATATTCCGCAGCGTGCCAAATATCTTGCCGAACACACGCTTGACCGATCCTTTGGACTTCTCGGTATAGTTGACCTGATGATAATTCCGGATCAGGGGAATGGTCACCACAAACCACCATACCGCCGTCACGGTAAATCCGATGATCTTCCCCAGCTTCGGGGAAATATACATGATATCCTCACTGAGGCCTCCGCTGATCACATAGGCACCCAGCGCCAGAATAAAGGGAATGCATGACCCGATATAGCCCCAGGCATATCCATAGGAGGATACCTTGTCCATCCGCTCCTCCGTGGTTACGTCGTTGAGCATTGAATCATAGAAGGTAAGCGACGAAGAATAGCAGATTTTCGCGAGAACATAGATCACCAGGAAAGCCACCCAGCCGGCCGCAAACCCATTGGCAATGCAGCCGGTCACGCCAAGCGCCACCGCCGTGGTGAAATAAATCTTTTTCATTCCCTGCCTGTCAGCCAGCGCACCGAGCACAGGACCGATCAGCGCCACGATCACAGTCACCACAGCGATGGACAGGGAATAATAGGCCGTGGCTTCGTCACCCGTGATCTGGCCCGGCGCGTCGCCGATGGCCAGAGCCTTGAACCAGATGGGAATCAGCGAGCAGGCAAGCATTGTAAACGCGCTGTTTCCCACATCATACAGAACCCAGGCTTTTTCCGACTTGGTCAGTTCCTTAAACATGTTCTGTCGTCCTTTCAGTTTTTTCTCCTGTGGTTCACATTATACCAGAATTTTCCTCCATGAAACAGACACGCAGACAGAAAGCATGTTCAAAAGCCGGGCCTTCACCCGGCCTCTGAACATGGTCTGCCCCTTTCGCGTCATGAATATTCCTCTTGATCCGTATTCCCCAGGCGCGCCGGAGATTCCTTTCACGTTATTCACCCATAATCCGCACCGGTTACTCCCTGCCCTCCAGAATATTGGAATACCAGGCGTCCGTCCATTCCCGGATGAATTTCCTTCCCGACCGGTAAAACTTCCCGTCCTGCACACAGACGCTCCGGATCGGATACTTGCGTGCCCGGGGCGTAAGCTCAAGAATGGCATATTCCCTGCCGTCAGCCCCGCGATAAATGCGCCTGTACATGCCCGGCTGAATCCCGATGTCTTCAAATTTCCAGGCTTCCGCATCGAAATTCGCCCGCGCCACATCTTCCGGATCGCTCGCCATGTTAACGGTCAGTCTGGCGGAAAAGCGTTCCTCTTCATAGGTGATCCTGCCGAGTGAAACGGAAACACCGTACTTTTCCTGAAGCGGGCCCATGGCCTTCATAAAATCCTTTTCGAATGCATCCAGAAACTCCTTTGTCACCTGCATCCTGATCTCTCCTTCCGATGCTTCCGCCTGCTGTCTTCAGCGGGAACACTTCTGTCCTGTGACGCCGTACATCACACATTCCATGATGCCGTATACTCGGTCCTTTCACAGCCATTGAATGCCGCCAGGCGCTTCACGGCGCCTGTCAGTGCCGATGTCAGCTTTTTCGTCTGCCGGATACCGAGCTCCGGCCAGAAATGCATGGCCGTCAGAACACCGGCCTTTCTGTCCGCCGCGGCCTCAATGCGGCCCGCAAAACGCTCGCCCCAGAGCACCGGCAGGGTATAGTACCCGTACCGGCGCTTTACCGCGGGCGTATAGATTTCCCAGCTGTACCGAAAATCCCACAGTGCCTCCACCAGGGCCTTGTCCCAGAACATGGGATCCAGCGGTGCAAGAAATTCCATCCGCGGCCGCATGTCAGCCTCCCCTGCAAGCACGGCATCGAGCAATGGCCTGTCCTCCGCGCGGAAGTAAAAGGGAGCCGATATCGATTCCACCATGACCCGTTCAATCAGGCCTTCCTGCTCCAGGCGATCAAAGACATGCCTGCGGCTTTCCGCATTCAGCTCTATCCCGAGAAACGCCGGGGAATGCTTGTTCCAGAGCAGGCCTACCGCGCCTATGCGCCGCAGCACACGCCAGCACAGCAGGCTTTCCTCGTCCGAGCAGGGATTTGGCGCACTCAGCAGAGCAGCGTCCAGGTGGCGCTCCGCCAGATCATAGAATTTCCGGGATCCACTCTTGTGATGAATCACCAGCGTGCCGTCCGTGTACAGCTGCTCCAGTACCGAACGCGCCGCTTTCGATTTCTTCTGCCAGTTTCCGCTCCAGTGCATGGAGGAATGCCAGAATATCTCGCCTTCCACGGGAAGCGTGTCGCTGGAAACCGGACCATGCTCCGTGATATAGGCCAGAGCCTCCTTCTCCAGTTCGGCCAGGCCCTCAAAAGTATGCCCGAGTGCCATGCTGCGCTCACGGTATCCGGAGAAATATGGCCAGTCCCTTGCGGGAAAGATGGAAAGCTCCTTGTCCGCATAGTCCACCAGCAGACGGTCCTGGTAAAGCAGCTGCGCAAGCATATCCCTGGTGAACCCCTTCACCCGGGACTGCAGGGTCAGTTCGGCATTCTTTCCGCATACATCCACCGGATCATACTGAATGCATCCGGCCTGGCAGATATACCGGAAAGCCCCGTCTTTTCCTGTAAAGCGGTGTATGCCCAGCAGTCCCTGCCGGCTGAGAATAAACTGTCTGGCGGCCTCACGTGTTATTGTCATCATATCCATGGTGCTCCACTTTTTTATCTGGTATCAGGCAGTGCGATCAAAGTATCAGCGATATACGGATAATCCGTCAGCTGCAGTGAAATCCGCTTTGATTCTCTCCTCACGTTCAGATCCACATGGCAAAATGTTTTCAGGCAGTATGCCCCTGAATCTCTCCGACAGAGGTGGAAACGCAGATCGGCAGATGAACCGCATTCTGTGTGATATGGTTCAGGGTCGGACAAACAGCCGCTTCACCGATCTGATTGAAATGATTGCTGCTCACAATAATCACAGGCCAGTTGATTCCACTGACGCGAAAAATTACTCCCTGTTCCGCCGATCATCTGCAAGACCTCATTTCCCTGGCGGTTTCCCCATTCCCTGACCCGTACTTCCATCATGTCACCTTCGCCATCTGCTGCATATACTCAGTGTATCCGATACATGACGTATAATCAACCGTCGTTCATAATTCTTTTGAAAATGACAAATCGGCTAAACACGTTGATCTGCCATGTGTTCAGCCGATTTGCCCTTCGTATTCCTTTTCCCGTCATCACTCATCATTTTTGAGCAGATACCTGTTACTGACAACCTTCATCGAAAGCGCCGCGCTGATCAGCGGGCAGAATACAGGCTCAGTGGGCCGGATCACAATGCCCTCCTTTTTTCCGCCATTGG
>CAMNDE010000018.1:0-48433 GCA_946534895.1 uncultured Clostridia bacterium | reverse complement strand
GTACAGCAACGAGTACTACGATCTGTACAACGCTCAGATCAAGGGTGTTCAGGAACATCCCACCAACCCCTTCTGGGGCCCCCAGCGCGCTCTGATCGACTGGTCTTCCGAGAAGGCTGATGACTCCATCATTCTCGGCAACAGCACCGAACTGTCCGGTCAGTTCCGTATTCCTTCCTTCGGCAAGAGCTCTCCTGGCGCTTCCGATAACGACATCGGCTTCCTGACCACCGGTCTGGAGACTGTGTCCACCACCAAGGAAGGCGGCTATGTCTGGAATGACACCGTTGTGGAATCCCATGACGAAGTCATCAACGAAGACGGCACCCTGACCTACACCATCAAGATCAAGGACGATCTGAAGTTCTCCGATGGCAGTGCCATCACCGCCAAGGATTACCTGGCTTCCACCATGGCCAGCCTGAGCCCTGTGTATACTGAGGCTGCTGCCCGTGAGTCCAATGGCCAGACCATCGTTGGCTGGAAGGGCGCCTATCAGCTGTACACCGGTCCCGACAGTGCCGAAGGCACCAAGGAATTCGCCGGTCTGCACCTGATCGATGATTACACCTTCTCTGTGACCATCGTGGCTGACTATGCCAACTATTTCTACAAGATCACCTATGGTGCCTTTGATGCTCAGCCCGCCGCTGCTTTCCTGGGCGAAGGCGTGGAAATCAAGGATGACGGCAATGGCTGCTACCTGTCCGATGAGTTCTATGCAAAGAACGAAGAAGGCAAGTATGTTCAGGCTGAAGCCATCCGCAAGCTGTGCACCGACATCAGCGAAGAGAACTATGCTGCTTATCCCTGGTCCGGCCCCTATGTCGTGAAGTCCTTTGACAATACCGACTCCACCGCTACCCTGGTGAAGAACGAGTACTTCAAGGGCAACTACGAAGGCGCCACCCCCAAGATCGGCACCATCATCTACAAGCGCGTGGTTTCTGCTACCCAGATCGAAGACTTCAAGGCTGGCGGCCTGGACGTCATTGCCGGCATCACCGGCGGTGCTGACACCGACAACGCTCTGAAGCTGGCTGACGAATCTGACGGCAAGTATGTGTACACTCACTACAGCCGTGCCGGCTACGGCAAGCTCGGTTTCCGTGCTGACTTTGGACCTGCCCAGTTTGTGGCTGTGCGTCAGGCCATCGCTCTGTGCATGGATCGTGCTCAGTTCGCCAAGGACTTCACCGGCGGCTACGGCGGCGTGGTGGATGGACCGTACTACACCGGTTCCTGGATGTACAAGGCTGCTGTGGATCAGGGCATGCTGCTGGACAGCTATGCTACTTCCGCGGACGCTGCCATCGAAGTCCTCGAAGAGGGCGGCTGGGTCTGGAATGCTGACGGAACTCCTTACTCCGGTGAGGGCGTCCGCTACAAGGCCATCCCTGCTGATGCGATCAACGAGAACGACAAGAACTACAAGTCTGTGGACGGCGCCTACAAGACTGAAGAAGTCAACGGCGTGTACCTGATGCCCCTGGTCATCAACTGGTACGGCACTGCTGACAACGAGTTCACCGATCTGCTCCAGACCGGTTTCCGTGAGAATGACAACGTGAAGAAGGCCGGCATGGTGGTCTACAACACCATCGGCGACTTCGCTCCCATGCTCGACGAACTCTATCAGGCTGCTGTGTACGGCTTCTATGCCGGCACCCCCATGTACTGCGCATTCAACTTCGCCACTGGCTTCAACAGTGCTGCTTATGACTATGCGTTCAACATGACGATTGATCCTGCTATGTATGAAGATTATTCTGCATACTATATCAAGGACTTCGCCGACATTCTGTGGCTCAAGTAATTCTGGAGTCATAGTTCACCGGTAAACACGCATCCGGCGGCTTTACGCCGCCGGATGTATTTGTTCGTTATGGTATTCTTTGCAAATTTCGAAATTTCAGTGGTATGGGCACTGCCTGTATACGCTTTTATATAAATAAATGCGCCGGAGAGGCGCCTGAAGGAGTTTTTCCATGGCAAGGTACATCGCAAAAAGATTGGTTTACATGCTCCTTGTGTTCTTTTTGCTGACGTTTATCCTGTTCGTGCTGTATCAGATGATGCCGGCGAACCGGGCATATACGGATGCAAGAACCGAGATTCAGACAATGAAGCGTTTGTCTGAAGAAGAAAAGGCCACCAAGTTTGACGAACTGTATCTCAAGTATCAGCGCCTTTATGGTACGGATACGGACAACAAACTGATTCTCTATCTGCGCTGGCTGGGCCTTTATCCTTTCTATGACGGGCATTATTCCGGCATTTTCCAGGGGGATTTCGGCTTTTCCTACGATTATAACCTCCCTGTGGTGGATGTCGTACCGGTGCACATGCGCAACTCCTTCCTGATCGGCATTATTACAGAAATTGCCGTGCTGGGAATTACGATTCCGCTGGGTATCAAGTGTGCCGTGAAGAAGAACAGCCGGTTTGACCGGTTTACGCAGTTCTTCACGCTGATCGGCTTTTCCACGCCCAGCTTCATTATCTATATTATTTTCATTGTGTTTTTCTGCTCCATTCTCGGGTGGTTCCCGGTCAGCGGCATGAAATCGCCGGGCACGAACTACACCGGACTGCGCAATGTGCTGGACGTGCTGCATCACGTGACACTGCCCACCATCTGCCTGACGTTCGGCTCGCTGGCCTCCATTACCCGTATCACCAGGGCGTCCATGATTGATGCCCTGAACCTGGACTGCATCCGCACGGCCCGCGCCAAGGGTCTGTCGGAAAAAGTCGTGATCTACAGCCATGCCTGGCGCAATGCTCTGATCCCCATGGTTTCCATTGTGGTGGGCGGCTTCTTTGGCACCATCTCCGGTGCCATGATCCTTGAAACCATGTTCGGTTTCAAGGGCATGGGTCTTCTCTTCCTCAATGCCACACGTACAGCGGACTATGACATGATCATGTTCCTGGAGGTTATTTATACGTTCATCGGACTGTTCTCCAATCTGGTGACCGACCTCTGCTACGGCATTGTGGATCCGCGCGTACGCATCAGCAAGTAAGGGAGGCGAGAGCATGAAGAAAAAGGAAAATGTATTCCGCACCCTGGCCCGCTGGCTGGTACGCTGGATTTTCGGACTGAAGTATGAGGAAAAGTGGTTCCCCAGGAAGGAAGAAGACCAGCCCAAGGAAGTCAAGTTCAAGAATGGGGTGCCGGATGACTCCGAGCTGATTGTCAGCCCGGGCCGTCAGGTGTTCAACCGCTTCCTGGAGCGGAAGTTTGCCGTGTTTTCGGTCTTTGTGGTGCTGTTCATGTTCTGCGTGGTGTTCATCGCCCCGCATTTCATGACCAAGTATTATGATGCCTTCACGGAAACCACGCAGAAGGACCTTCCCCCGACCCTGAGCTTCATGAGTGTGCCGGGTGAACTGCAGGGCAACATCAAGATGATTGACAGCTACAGCAGTTTCTCCGTGGGTCTTTCCCAGGAAGGCAAGGTCTATGTCTGGGGTATCGGCGGCATCGGTGCCACGGGCATTAATGTCAAGGAGATTCCGGAAGAAGTCAGGAACGCAAAGATTGCCTTTGTGGCTGCCGGCCAGGACCATATCATCGCCATCGGCGAGGACGGCAAGTTCTACGGCTGGGGCAGCAACCGCTTCGGGCAGTATGAAGCCACGGAAACCGTACTGCAGAACCCGAACCTGGAGCCTGTTCCGGATGTGGTGGCCAACGGTGAACTGGATGTGGCCCATATCAAGAAGGTGACCTGCGGATATCAGGCATCCGCCATTCTGATGGATGACGGCACCCTGTATATCTGGGGCAACAAGCAGACCTATGCGAACCTGGACAAGTTCATCGGCCGCACCAATATGGTGGACGTGGACTTCACCCTCAACTATGTGGTGGGTCTGGACAGCAAGCAGACAAGCGTGTACACCGGCACCAAGGGTCTGTACACCAAGGTCCGCGGTCAGATCGGCACGACTGCATCTGAAAAGATGTCCGACTTCCTCAACGGCCGGAAGATCAATGAGGTCCGGGCTAACGCCACAAGCGTTGCCCTGCTCCTTGATGACGGATCCATTGCCCTGACCGGCGATTTCCCCTCCGATGTGGTGGAAGTGCCTCAGATGGAGGAAGGGGAATACTTTGTGGATATCGAGGCCGGTACGTATCATTACACCGGGCTTACGAACCTCGGCCATGTTTATTCCTTCGGCGGCGATCACTACCGTCAGGCGGAAGCCCCGAAGGTGGAAGGCGCCAAAAAGATTTATGCCGGCGCGTTCCAGAGCTATGCCGTGGATGGAAATGGCAAGCTTCTGAACAAATGGGGCCTGAAGGGATATCTCTTCGGCACGGATGACCGTGGCGCCAATATCGCCGAGCGCGTGATCGCCGGCGGCCGCATTACCATGACCGTTGGTGCCGTGGCTGTTATCATTGAAATCATCATCGGCGTGAGCATCGGCCTGATGGCCGGTTTCGCGGGCGGTGCTGTGGACATTTTCCTCATGCGTGTGGCGGAAGTGTTCAGCTCCATTCCTGTGTACCCGTTCATGCTGATCCTGAACTCCCTGCTGGCGCAGGTGTCCATGACCACGGACCAGAGACTGTACATGATCATGGTGATTCTGGGTATTCTGGGCTGGCCCGGATTTGCCTATATCACCCGTGCTCAGGTGCTGGTGGCCCGTGAGAGCGAATATGTGACCGCGGCTCAGGCCATGGGTGTCAAGCCCAGCCGGATCGCGTTCAAGCATATCCTGCCCAATATCGTATCCGTGATTCTGGTCAATATGACGCTGAGTTTCGCGGCCTCCATGCAGACGGAGACCTCCCTGTCCTTCCTGGGCTTCGGCGTCAACTATCCGCAGCCGAGCTGGGGCAACATGCTGTCCCGTGCCAGCAACGCGGTGGCTGCCATCAACTTCTGGTGGCAGTGGCTGTTCACTTCCGCGATCCTCATCATGACCACTGTGTGCATCAATACCATCGGCGATACGCTCCGTGACGTCATGGATCCGAAGTCCACCAATGACAAGTAAGGAGGGAATGAAAGTATGCCTTTGCTGGAAGTAAAAAACCTTCACACCTTCTTTACGACGAAAAAGGGGATCGTGAAAGCCGTCAATGACGTGTCCTATTCGCTGGAAGCCGGAAAGACCATCGGTATCGTAGGGGAAAGCGGTTCCGGCAAGTCTGTTTCCGCCATGAGCATTCTGCAGCTCCTGGACGGAAACGGATACATTGACAGCGGTGAGATCCTGCTCAACGGCCGGGATCTTACCAAGCTGCCCCTGAAGGAAATGAACAAGATCCGCGGCAATGAGATCTCCGTGATTTTCCAGGAGCCCATGACCAGTCTGAACCCGGTCTTCTCCGTGGACCGTCAGCTCTCCGAACCGTTCATGATCCATCAGGGCATGAACAAGCAGGAAGCCCACAGGGAAGCACTGAAGATGCTCTATGACGTGCAGATCCCCAATCCGGAAGTGGTGATCAAGCAGTATCCGCATCAGCTTTCCGGCGGTATGCGTCAGCGTGTCATGATCGCCATGGCCCTGGCCTGCAAGCCGAAGATCCTGATCGCGGATGAACCCACCACCGCTCTGGACGTGACCATTCAGGCACAGATCCTGAAACTCATGAATGACCTGAAGAAGACCACAGGCACGGCCATCATCTTTATCACCCATGACCTGGGTGTCATCAATGAGATGGCTGATGATGTGGCGGTTATGTACTGTGGTCAGGTCGTGGAGCATGCGCCTGCGGATGTCATTTTCCGTGACTGCAAGCAGAGCCATCCCTATACCGAAGGCCTGATGCTTTCCATTCCCCGGCTTGAGATTGAAAGCGACCGTCTCGAACCCATTCCCGGCGTGGTTCCGCATCCTCTTGCCCTGCCCAAGGGCTGCAAGTTTGGTCCCCGCTGCAAGTACTGTACACAGAAATGCATTGATGAAGAACCGACATTGCGCCGCGTAAGTCCGAACCAGGCGATCCGGTGCTTCTATCCTGACAAGGAGGAACGGAATAGTGCCGAGCACAAAAAAATTACTGTCCATTACTAACCTGAAAAAGTATTTTCCGGTTGCAAAGTCCTCCATATTCCAGAAGAATCAGCTGTACGTACGTGCGAATGAGGATATCACCCTGGACATCTATGAAGGGGAGACGCTGGGCGTTGTGGGCGAGTCCGGCTGCGGAAAATCCACTCTGGGACGTGTGCTGCTTCAGCTGTACCCCCAGACGGCCGGATGCACCCTGTACTATGGCGTGACGCTGGACGAGCTGACGCCCAAGTACGTGTATGACACCATCAAGAACCAGAACAAGTACCGCAAGCGCCTGGAGAAAGCCTCGGCGAAGGCACGTGAACTGGAAAAGAAGGTGAAAGAGGCCGGCGGGGAAGACGGTGCCGACTTCTATCTGCTTCAGGACTGCAATATTGCCCAGTGCGATGAAAAGACGAACCTGAGCAATATCGTCAAGATCCTGGGCGGGTTCTTCGCAAAGAATGATTCCGAGGGCACTGCGCTGCTCATGGACATCTATCAGGAGAGCCGCAGGCGGAATCAGGTGCTGGAAAAGCAGAAGATCCAGAAGGTCAATGCGGAGCATTATGAGCACGCCATTACAGAAGCGGAAGAGGGCAAGAAGGCTGCCCTGATCAGTAAGAAGGAAAAGGCCGAGGCAGCCGTGGCCGCACTGCAGAAGACGCTGGATGAGCACAATGGCCGCATCGCCGGGCTCCAGCAGAAGCTGGACGCTGTCAAGGCGCGGTATAAGGACGATCCTGAGTTCTGCAAGTATGAGGCCATGCTGGATAACGGCGTGGACCTTGCCCGTCTGAACGTGAAGGAAATGCGCAGCCTCCGCCGCAATCTGCAGATCATCTTCCAGGATCCCTATTCCAGTCTGAACCCCCGCTTCACCGTGGGTCAGATCATTGAGGAAGGCCTGGTAACGCATCATTTCTTCAAGCATGGCTCTCCCAGGCTGCGTTCCTATATCGTGGAGACCATGGAAAAATGCGGACTTCAGGAGTATATGCTCCACCGTTATCCGCATCAGTTTTCCGGCGGTCAGCGCCAGCGTATCTGCATTGCCCGCGCGCTTGCCGTGCAGCCCACGTTTGTGGTCTGCGACGAATGCGTGTCAGCTCTTGACGTGTCCATTCAGTCTCAGATCATCAACCTTCTGCAGGAACTGAAGGAAAAGCAGCATCTGACCTACATGTTCATTTCTCACGACCTGTCCGTGGTGAAGTTCATTTCGGACCGCATTGCCGTGATGTATCTGGGCAGCATTGTGGAACTGGCGGACAAGAAGACCATTTTCGATGATCCCCGCCATCCCTATACCGTGGCTCTGCTTTCCTCCATTCCCACCACGGAAGCCGATTCCGCGGACAAGGAACGCATTATTCTGGAAGGCAATATCCCCAGCCCGGTGAATCCGCCTGCCGGCTGCAAGTTCTGCACCCGCTGCTATATGGCAACGGATAAGTGCCGGCGCGTACCGCCGCCCCTGGTGGAGATTGAACCGAACCATTTCTGCGCCTGTCATTATCCGGAACGGAAGCTTGATGAGAACAAGAACTTCCTGTTCAAGGTCAACACGGCCAAGAAGGAGGCCTGAGCATGCGCGAATCCCAGAAGCATCGCCAGGAACTCATGGACGAAGACGAGACACAGCTGGAAAAGAAGGATTCCCTGGCCATGTATATTTCCGGCCTGCTGATGATCGGCCTGCCCTGTCTGCTTCTGATCCTGCTGATTGTAGGTGTGACCGTGCTGCTCTTTGGACTTCACTGACAAGCAACTCATAAAAAACCGATGGAAAGCCTGAAACAGGCTGACCATCGGTTTTTCATATGTGTATGAGTGTTTCAGGCAGGAGGAATGATCTCTGTGCCTGCCGTGCACGGTGTTTTTCGGTCTGCTGCCCGGGAAGACGCATATGCTCACGGTTCCCGGACAGAAAGAGGATTTCACTGCCGTGTCGTTTCAGAATCTAAACAGGCAGGTGCTTCCACAGGTCTGCATGTGTTGAGACAGTTTGTATTCTGCGTTGTCAGGGCTTGAGATCAGATTTGGAAATACTGCAGTAGATACAAATCCCATACTCGTCAAATTCATGGGCATCGGGATCGGGATCTGTTTCCTCTGTGAGTTCATCATTGCATATGGTACACCGGGAAATGCTGTATCCAGCATTCGAACAGTTGGGTTTCACGCTCTCTATTAATTCATAATGATGGTCGCCATAGTCGCCGTATTCCTCACCGCAGCGGGTGCAGACGGCAAGCTCTATGCAGGTTGCTGTGCCGCCGGTGTGTCCCAGAGCACGGTCTGGAACGGTCGTGCGGCTGAGCTGCGTTCCACAGACAGCGCAGTATACCACATCATCATGACTGCCGTTTTTCAGGCATTCTGCGGGAACGACATTCTCCCGGACCGGGTCTTTGGGCGTATGCCCGGTTTTTGCAAGGCTCCGGGTTTCCGTGGCCTTGCAGCGCTGGCATGTGCGTGTTTCCGTGCCGTCTTCCAGGCAGGTGGCCGCCTTGGTCTGGACCCATCCACCCCAGCTGTGTCCCAGCGCGGCCGCGGACTCGCCGCCGCCCTGTTCGGTTCCGCATACACTGCAGCGGAGCAGGGCACTGGTGCCGGGTTCGGTGCAGGTGGCAGCTACTGCCGCGCGCACGGTCTGGAACTGATGGCTGCCCAGAGGGCCGTAGGCTTTACCGCAGCGCGTGCATATTGCCGGGCTCTGGCAGGTTGCGGTACCGCCGGTATGCCCGAGGGCGGGAATGGTCACGCGGGTGGAGCGGATGATTTCATTGCAGCCGGAGCAGTATACGGTTTCTTCGCGCAAACCGTTCTGTTCGCAGGTGGCTTCCGCAACTGTCACGGAAATGATGGAACCTTCTGTATGCTCATGCGTTTTGGGGGTGGGCTGCGGTTCGGGCGTGGCCGGGGGATCATAGACCCAGAGGAAGCCGAGCTTTTCCTGAAGCTCGTAGTTTGCCGGATCGATGGAACCCCAGGTGATTTCATAGGTATTCGGCACTCTGCCTGGGTTCAGTCTGGAGCCGGTGGCGGTAACGGTAATGAGCTCATTGACTGTGACCTGAGTGAAATGCGCCTCCGCATCCGTCATCGCGCGGATGGAATAGTCCGTGACGGCAGAGTCAATCTGCAGCTGGACATTGGCCAGGTCATGCAGGAGGTCTTCGTCGGGGATGGTATCCGACGCGGATTCAAGGGCGCCAATGCGCTCCCGGACCGCAGTCAGATCCCAGCCGGCCGCGGCGGCTGCAGGCTCAAGCAGGTCACTGCGCTGCGCGAACAGGCGCAGCATGGACTCCGGAATCCCGGATTCCGGGATGGGTTCCACGACAAAGCTCAGTCCGTTTTCATCAAGGCGCACGGTGAGTCTATGACCCGCGGCAAGCGCGGTCTCACCGGTCTTTCCGGTCAGCGGGTCCGTGCCGTGCACGATGACGCTGCCGCTGATTCCGTACAGGGCATTCTCAGCGGTTTCCGGAAGAAGACATGCGATGTTTTCCTCGGTGGAGGGGGGAAGCAGAGAGAGTCCGGCGGAGGGCTCTCTCAGATAGTATCCGTCATAGATCTTCTGATTGCTGCCGGTCCAGACAGTCATGGGGGAGGCGTCCACCACAAGTGTGCCGGAGACGGTTTCAATGCCGGTAAAATGATTGGTCACCACTTCGCCGCTTTCGTTGAAGATGGCATATTCCGTGACCGGGTTTTCCGCGTTTCCGGCATTGGTGATGCTTCCGCCGGCGGAAGCGCTGAAGGTGAAGCCGTCGGGCAGGCCGGTGACGAGTACGGCATCCGTGCGGGTGAGCGGCGTGCCGTCATAGATCTTGCTGGCGCTCTGGGCGATGAAGGTGACGGCAGTGTCCACAGTCCAGTCCCCGCCGGCCGCGTACGGATCCGCGCTGCCTTTCGTATCTGCCTGCAGACCGGGGAGCTGCGGGATTCTGTCGGAGACGGACGGGTCCGCAGACTGCGTTTTCACGAACTCCGAAATATCCTGGGCTTCAATGACCCGGTGCGTATATGCCGCGTCCTTTTCAAGGCCGGGGACATAGAGGATTTCTCCGGCCTGCACCGGAATCGCCTGATCCCCGAACGAAGCCTGGGCCGTGCCCTCCAGCACCATCAGGCAGCTGACCTGTTTTCCGCTTTCATCGGGATGTGCGCTCACGGCGACAATGGTTCCGCGGATGCCCACGGTCAGGGTGGTGGTATGGATATCCAGGCTCTCATTCTCGTCGAGCTTGCTGCTCACGTCCAGAAACAGTTCGCCCTGCTCAAGGTGCATTTCCATATGGCTGCCCTGCTGCTGGAACGCGACCGTGGTTTCCTCGTCCAGCGACACAATCCGGTCCGTATCCAGGCTTACGGATGCGGCCGAAGACGTGCCGGTCTTCAGGGTTTCGCCGCTGGAGAAACGGACATTCTCCATGACGAAGCGGTCATTGCCCTGCGCGTCTGAAATGGCCACATCGCCGTCAAAGCGCAGGAGCCGAAGGACATCGCCCGTGTAGCTCTCCGCAAAGGCGGAAACGGCAGAGCTCAGGACGAGGCACAGGCCGAGCAGGAATGCAAGGTACTTTGAAATGCTCTTCATGATACTTCCCTCATTCTTTCTTTCCGTTATACTGAAGACAAAGCATGGTCAGATCATCAAACTGCGGAGCGCTGCCCACGAAAGCGGACACGGCAGTGTCCACAGCACTGAGGATTTCCCGGGGAGAACCGTCCTGTGCCGAGCGCAGGGCTTCAATCATGCGGTCTGTGCCGAAAAGCTCGTTCTCCGCGTTGGTGGCTTCGGCAACGCCGTCGGTGTAGACAAATATCCTGGAACCGGGGGTCATCTGAATCTCGTATTCTCTGTAGCGGACACCGTCCATGCCGCCGAGCACAAACCCGTGCCGATCCTTGTACAGCTCGAAGGATCCGCCGGATTCCCGGAAGGCCGGATACTCATGCCCGGCATTGGCGCAGGTGAGACGGCCGGTGGAGATTTCCAGCACGCCGAGCCAGACCGTGACAAACATTTCAGCCGGGTTCCGGGCGCAGATTTCCTCATTGACCGCTTTCAGCACGGCGGCCGGGCTCGGTTCACGCATGGCCACGTGCCGCAGCAGCGCCACGGCCACCATCATGAACAGGGCGGCGGGAATGCCTTTGCCGGATACATCGCCGATGAGAAGAACCAGGTGATCGTCATCGGGCATGAAGAAATCATACAGATCCCCGCCGACTTCCTTGGCAGGCGTCATGGAGGCGTGCAGGTCAAACTCGCTTCTCTCCGGGAAGGCCGGGAATGTGCGCAGCAGTGCGCTTTCCTGAATCCTGGTGGCCAGGGAAAGCTCGGTGGTGATGCGCTGCTTTTCGAGCTCCAGCGCATGCCGTGCCCTGGCGGCGTGCAGATAATGCACGGCAAGCGCCGCGACGTAGAGCACCAGTGCGCAGGCGGGCAGCCAGAGCGGGTGCGTCACATACCCCAGCCGATACATGACAAAGGACAGGACAGCGCCAAAGACAATCAGGCCCGCGCAGGCACCGGCCCCGTGCAGCACCCTGAGACGCAGAAACAGCATCATGGCTCCTGCGCAGAGCAGGAACAGCGCAATCAGCTGGGGAAGATCGCCGACTTCCTGAAGACTGCGGCCTTCCAGCATGCCCTGAATGATATTGGCCTGGATTTCCACGCCGTTCATCTGCTCCGCCCGGTCAATGGCGGTGAAATAGGCGTCCTGCAGGGAAGCGGCATAGGGCCCGATCAGCACGATCTTGTCTTTCCAGAAGCCCGGCGGGATTTTGCCGGCAATCAGGGCGGCAAGGGAGAGGCCGTCATCATAACCGCCGGAGCGCGCATAGTAGGGAATATAGAAGAAACCGGAATCATTGCTCCGGGGATTCGGCATGGGCAGACCGCGGCGCGCACAGTAGAGCTCGGCGGTGCGGTAGGCCATGGAATAGACGCGTCCCTGTCCCGGAATGTCCTCATAGAGCATGGAATGGCGGAGAATTCCGTCCATGTCATACATGATATTGATGTGCCCCTGGATGGTTGCTTCCTTCAGTTCCGGGTAGGGCTCCAGGTAATCCACCACAGCGGACGCGTTCCGGGCAATGGCCCGGCCGTTTTCCCAGGTGATTTCCTCACCGTATTCCGCCGCGGTGGCGGTGACGACGCAGCCGAGTCTGCGGGCAGCTTCGGCGAGCCGGCTGTCGGCCTGTGCGGAGCTGGCTCCGGCATAGAGAATATCCACGGCTACGGCAGCGGGCAGACTGTCCGGGTCTTCGGCCAGCTTTTCCAGGGCGGAGGCCATGATGTTCCGGTCCCAGGTATGATAGGGTCCGAACACGTCAAGCGCGGTTTCGTCAATGCCGATCAGCACGATATCCGTATTGGTCGCGGCCGGATGCTGGAACAGCGCGTCCTGCACCCAGCGGTCCACGCGCTTCAGGGCACCGGCCCAGATGACAGCGCAGGCAAGCAGTGCCGCGGCCAGGGAATACAGGATCCATTTCTTTTCTTTCATATTGACACAGCTTTCGGTCAGGCTGGAGTATGAATGGATTGTATAGGGGAGATCACACCGGGAAACAGGCGTGCAGGAATGATGGAAAAACCGTGCTTCTGCTCCGGGTGCAGGAATATGGTCTTATAGAATTATACATTCTCTTTCAGGCCCGTTTTTCCTGCGTGTTCTGGCTTCTGCAGAGTGCGGGGACGGGAAAAAGACAAAAACGATCATGCAGAGCATGACCGTGAAAAGGACAGGGTTTTGCCGGGCATGTGAAAAAACGGGACAGGAATGCCGGGGCATCCGTCCAGGGTGGTCAGATCGCTGTTCCAGTGCAGTATATCCATGTTGTTCCCCTTTCCGCGGGTCATTCCGCAATGCAGCTGATTTTGAGCAGATTTCCGGCTCTTCCTCTGTTGATACGCACCGGGAAGCGGAATGGCAGCTGAAACAGGAAAATAATATTTCTCCGTCTGGAAGCGGAAACGGGCACAGGCATATGCCCGGCGTATACGGAAAAAGACTGTCCGGGCATATGCCTGGACAGTCTGAAGGGCAGATGTCACTGCCCGGCTTCATCATTGTTTTCTTCTTCCACGGTGTCCTCCTCTTCCTGGTCTTCTGTCTTTTCCTCTTTGTGTCTGAAAGGCAGGCGGGAAGTGAAGTCGCGGATGTGTTCATGTAGAAAATCACGGACCTGTGCGCACAGGTCACGGACCATGTCCTGCGTGACAAACGGTGCCCAGTCGGAAAAGGACAGGGAAGGAAGAAGGAGATACAGCACAAGTCCGGTCAGTGTTCCGGCGAACAGCGCATAGAGCACCATGACCGGTGAGGTTCCCGTGAGCAGGGCGGTCAGGAGCAGCAGGGCGCACAGAACGGGGAAAACGGGAAAGATGTGCCGGCTCAGGCCGCGCTGCAGACGCAGCGTCCAGAAAAGCAGGATGGGACTGAACACGGCTGCCCAGCCTGCCTGGGAGGACAGTCCCAGCGCCTTGAGAAAGACGAGCGCCAGGATCAGAATGACGTCGGGCAGGAGCAGAGTGAACGGGAAGGGCCGGCGCGGCATGTCCGGCGCGAATGGCCGTGAACGGTTGATGCACAGGAACGCGGCAATGGCTCCGGCCAAGAAGACGGCGGACCCGATGGGCAGTCCGGGCATAAGCAGGATGCCGGCCGCGCTCAGCACCAGGAAGCACAGGCACCACATAAGATAGAGCACCTGCCCGCGGGCCTGGGCGAGGTAGGAGAGAAAGGCCAGGTCAAAGCGCCGATCTTCGCCGCATGCGTGCACGGTAAACCTGCCTGCGGTTGTGTCACACGGTTCCAGGGGGATGTGCATGGCCTGCACCGGATCATACCGGGTGCCCTCCGGCTGCAGATAGGTCACCGGAATGCCTTTGGCTTCCAGCGCGGAAAGCGCTTCCAGCGCATCCGGGTGCGGCGTGTCGATTTCGTGCAGAATCATGCTGCCCAGGAACGTGAGATTAGAGGGCACCTGGTTCATTTCCGCGCAGGCCAGAAGCAGGGTGTCTTCCGGGAGCAGCATGATCGCGGACCGGTCCTCATTGGTCATGCGCCGCTCATGGCCCTGCTCACGGATCATGCCGCAGATGCTCAGGAAAGAACGCCGGGCATCTCCGGGTGCGTCTTCCAGCAGGAAAAAGCCCATCTCGCGTCCGCCGTCCATGGTGACAACCCCGTGGCTGCCACGCAGTTCCAGGGTGCTCTGCACTTTCAGCATGCGCCGGATGCGTGCGGCATCGGCGTGCATGCCGCCCAGTACCTGGTCGATGGCCGGCCCGTGGGCGGATGCATCCATGGTCAGGGACAGGGCGCTGAGGAACAGAAGTGCATCCTGCCTGGAGCGCATGGCGTCCATGGGCAGGGTTTCAAGCGGCAGGCGCAGCGTGGCGGTATACGCGGTTTCCCCCAGAAAGATATCCGGGTCCAGGATGACACCGCAGGGGCCGAGGAGATCCCGGAAACGGCCTTCCATGATGAAGGCGCCGGCATCCAGCCGGGGCCGCATCTGCCCATAAAGCAGCATGAGCGCCGGAATGCCCAGCAGGAGACAGCCGATGAAGCGGAGCCATACCGGATCAAAGAACATGAGGATGCACCCGACTGCCATGGCCAGATACATGGAATCACCCCCGGTTGCTGTCCACAAGGACATGATTGAGCAGGAACTCGCCGCCGAAATACAGCTCTGTGCCGAGACTGTCCAGAACATCGCCGTCAAAGAACAGGCGCAGGCGCCGGGTGCCGGTGGCAGTGCAGAATGTCAGGACCATGCTGTAGACCGCCAGCTGCTGATGCGCAAAGTCCAGGGACGCAAACCCGGAACGTGCTTTCTCGGACAGGTTCATGAGCAGGGTGTCTCCCTCCAGCCCGAGCCCCAGCAGATCGTCCGCGCCCAGATCGAAGGGCAGGGCAGACCGGTACTCCGGTCCGTCCGTGCACAGGAGCTGAAGAAGGCTGTGCGGGCTTCCGGCACTGCCTGCGGGCACGAGCCGGTTTTCCGGATGCAGAAGCGTACCGTCGGTGGTATAGATGAGGGCTTCATCCCGAAGGAAGGACTGGAACGCGCGGCGCCGCATGATGCCGTCCTCAAAGGACATGGCACCGGTTTCAGCACTGTACAGGGAGGTGAGCATGGACGTGCCGGTAAAGACGCGTACGCCGCCCACGCCCGGAAGGAAGGTGGCCAGTGTGTAGACCGTGGAGGCAAGCACACAGGCGGGAGAAAGACCAAAGAGCTCAAGCCGGTCGAGAAATTCGGGTTCAAAGTAGAGATTCAGAAGCCGGCCGCCGCCGGTCAGTTCTGTCACTGACGGTGTCTGGGTCATAAGGCTGGTCAGGTCCGGCATGGCGATGACGTGATCAAGGTACTGGGAACCGTTGGACAGGGCGGCGATGATGCCCTGGGCGAGCACCGGCGTGCTCTGGCCGGAGAAGGTCACGGACCGTACTTCCGGAAGAAAACCGGTGCCGTCACTGGTGGGGAAATACAGGGTAACATTGGCAGTCAGGGGAATGACCGACGCGTCCTCGCCCAGCGGCGTCTTGCGCGCGGACATCTGTTCCCAGAGCACCGCCAGGTCCTCCCCGGGATGGGCACTGACACTGCCCATGGGCAGAATATCGGCCAGGTCCAGGCCCACAGGCCGGTCATTGACCAGCACATTCACGGCGCGCACCGGTGTGACCGCGCCGAGGGTGGAAGCCAGGGACAGGGCGACCGTGTACAGGTCCTGCGGCTCCAGGCTGAGGGCGGAAGCCTCCAGGTTCACGGTGCAGGAACTGCCGGAAATTTCCACGGGATACCGGCTCAGGGTGTGCAGCGTGGTGCCGGCGCCCAGGGCGGACACGGCATCATTGCCGCGGAAGCTCAGCAGTGCATGGACAATGGCGGAGCAGGGATCCTCGCCGTGGATCAGGTCCACGGACACGTTTTCGCTCAGAAGCCGTGAGCCGTCCAGGGAGGGCAGGTACAGGGGAACAGAGGAAGTATAGCTCATGGCCATGGTGTCCAGCGGTGCGTCATACGGTGCCTCCGCGGGCCCGAGGGTCGGCGGGGGCCCGGAAACCGAGGACTGTTCCACCTGAGTGCAGCCGCTGAGCATCAGCATGCCCAGAGCGAGGATAAGAGCGATGAGGCGTTTCATGTGAATACCTCCAGCCAGCCGGTGAGCTGGGACAGTGAGATGGACCACAGTCCCTGAACACGGTTCAGGCGCAGGATGCAGGAAGAAAGCTCGGCCATGGAGCCGTCGGACAGACGGACGCTGGCGCTGAGCCCGTAGGTGGCGGTCAGTCCGTCAAGGGATACGGAGGCGGAGGAAATATCAAAGGAGATCAGGTCCGGAAGCGCTTCCATCCGGGTGACAAAGTCCTGGTACGAGGGAATCTCCAGCCCTGTCTGCGGGTCCTTGGATTCCAGCGTCCGGTACAGACTGGCCCAGTCGTGCTGCTGCCATTTCTTCAGGATCCGGAGCATGGACCCGTCCGCCGTGAGCAGGTGCGCATCCGTGCGGGACATGGGTTCCACCAGCACGTCATCCTCCGCGTCGTCCAGGAAGAAGTTCTGCTTGAGGCGCAGGGAGCCGGATGACCGGTTTTTCTGCTCCACCAGCACCTGAACCTGATCCACGTCACAGTTTTCCGTCACGGTTGCCACCAGGGCCTCCATGCACAGCTCCCTGCGGAGCGGGGATTCCAGACGCCAGAAGTCATATTCCTGCCAGTCCACGGGCTCATCCGGGTACTGGTTCATGATCTCCTCGGACAGGGTGACGAACAGTGTCCGGCCCGTGGTGCTGGTGGCCAGCACCCGGGTGTTTTCCGGGAACAGGCCCTGGAGAAGCGGGGAATTGGCGGCAGGCCCGGAGAGCAGTGCCTGAATCAGCGCGGTCTCATAGGACTGGGTCGCGGTGTGCTGAATGACACGGTATTCAGAGGCGAGAAAGGGTTCGTCGCCGAAGCGGAAAAACAGGGCGGAAACCCGGCTGTCCGTGCGCATGTCCGCTTCCAGTGCCTCGGGCATGACCGGGCTGGTGCCCGGCACATTGGTGGAGAGGGACTGGGCGGGGAGAACGGACCCGTTCTGGCATGCGGTGAGAGCGGGGAGCAGGAACAGCAGCAGAAGCATCACAATGGCTTTTTTCATTTCCCGCTCACCTCCGGCTGGGTTCTCGGCAGGGATACGGTGAATACGGATCCCTTTCCGATCTCGGACTGCACCTGAATGTCTCCGTGATGCAGAAGAATCAGCTGACGTACAATGGACAGGCCCAGACCGGTGCCGCCGGTTTCGCGGCTGCGCGCCTTGTCCACGCGGTAGAAGCGGTCGAAAATATGGGCCTGGTCTTCCTGGGAAATGCCCACGCCTTCATCCCGGACCTGGCAGAGCACGCGGTCGGAGCGCACGGTCAGGGAAATCTGCACGCTTCCGCCGTCCGGCGAGTATTTCAGGGCATTGTCCACCAGGTTGTAGATGACCTGGCCGAGCTTGGCCCGGTCGCCCACAAGGCCTGCGGGCGTGTCCGTGAGCAGGCGCAGGTTCTGCCGGCGCTTTTCCGCGCTGGGTGTCAGAAGATGCACGGTTTCACGGCAGACTTCCGTCAGGTCCATGCTTTCCATCTTCAGCTCAATCCGGCCGTTGTCCATCTGCGTCAGGGACAGAAGGTCGGTGACAATGCTGGTGAGACGGTCAATCTCGTGGTTCATGTCCTGAAGGAATTCGGTGCGCAGGTCTTCGGGCATGTCCGGCTGGTAGATCACATTTTCAAGAAGAATCTTCATGGTGGTCATGGGCGTTTTCAGCTCATGGCTGGCATTGGACACAAACTGGTTGCGGGTCTGGTCCAGGTGCTCCAGCTGTTCCGCCATGGTGTTGTAGCTTTCCGCCAGGTGCCGCATTTCCGCACTTCCGCTGACCCTGGCGCGGACGCTCAGGTCACCGCGGCCCATCTTCTGGATGGTCCGGGTCAGGGCGGTAATGGGCCGTGTGAGCAGACTGGAGAGCACAAGCGCGGCGGCCATGGCCGAGACGGCAATGGCCATGAACAGGAACATGAGCTCCCGCTGCACTTCCTGAAGGGAGGCCACAAGCTCTGTGATCCGGCTGACATACATCAGGGCGCCCAGTGTGCCGCGGGTGCCGGTGATCCGGCTCACGCAGTAGGAAACGGTGTCGCCGCTGTCGCTCAGGGCACTGGAGGGGTCCAGCTGATGGATGCCCCAGCTGCTGGTCTCCTGCATGCGCAGCACGCTCAGCACTTCCGGAAGCTCCAGGCGCACGCCCATGAGCCGGGAGAAAGAGTCAAACTGCACCTTGCCGTCCCCGTCCACAACAAGAAGTCTGCCTTCCATTTCAGCCCCTGCCGTGGAAAGTGTTTCCGTCAGGGCGTCTGAGGAGGCAGACTGAAAAAGCGGCGCAACCGTCGTAGACAGTCTTTCCACGGAAAGACTGTCCTGACGGATGCGCTGCCTGTATAGATACGAGCTGACAAATCCGGTCAGCAGGGAAGCCATCACGGCGAAGGAAACTCCAATGATCACCAGGAACACCAGCGTGATCTGCCAGCGGATGCTGGTGGGTTTCAGGAACTTAATCCTTGTCCGTGAAATAGTAACCAACCCCCCACTTGGTAAAGATGTATTCAGGCTGGGCTGTGTTGCGCTCAATCTTTTCACGCAGCCGGCGGATATGCACGTCCACCGTGCGGTCGTCACCGGTATAGTCGAACTTCCAGATGGTATCCAGGATCTGCTTGCGGTTGAACACCTTGCCGCGGTTGTTCAGGAACAGGAGAAGCAGATCGAATTCCTTGGCGGTCAGACTGATCTCGCGGCCCTCCAGGAGCACGCTGCGCTTGACCGGATTGACTTCAAGATCCTTGACCTTGATGACCTTCTTGTCTTCCACGGGCTGCGCGGCAATCCCGGAACGGCGCAGGATGGCCTTGATGCGGGCCTTGACCTCCAGGATGTTGAAGGGCTTGGGAATATAATCGTCGGCACCGTATTCAAGACCCAGGATGCGGTCCATGTCCGTGCCCTTGGCGGTGAGCATGATGATCGGAACGCTGGAATGCTCGCGGATGCGCTGGCATACGGAAATACCGTCCAGCTTGGGGAGCATGACGTCGAGGAGGATCAGATCGTAGGTATTGGCAAAAAACATGTCCAGAGCTTCTTCGCCGTCCAGAGCGCTGTCGATTTCATAGCCCTCCTGCTGCAGCGTATATTTCAATCCCTTGACAATCAGGGGCTCATCATCGACCAACAGGATCTTTCTGCCCATGGCTGTACATCCTTTCTTTGTGCAATCGACATAATTGTAGTACGGCGCAAGAAAAAAATCAAGGTGATTGACTTATATCCTTAACAAATAGGAAATGAAACTTTAAAATCCCGCCGGAACGGATGGAGAGCATACAGGTGCAGAAAAAAACAGAGGCAGGTGAAGCTGCCTCTGTGCAAATATGCGGCTGTTCATGTATTTCCGGGAAAAGCGCGGCTTCAGATCCGGCTGTAGTAGGAGCGCAGGTTTTCGCCCGCGAACCCGCGGATCGTGCTTTCGCTGAACCCGGCCTGGGACAGGGCGTCCAGCAGTGCGGGGAAATCCTGCGCGCCGGTGAGGCCCTCGGGCGTGGTTTCAATGCCGTCAAAGTCTGAGCCGAAGCCCAGAATGTGCTCGCCGCCCAGATCACAGATATGCCGGATATGCCGGACCACGGTGGAAAGATCCGCCTTTCCGGTTTCACTGAGGAAGGAAGGGTAGAAGTTCATGCCGATGTAACCACCGCCCCGGATCATTTCCCGGATCTGTTCATCGGTCAGGTTCCGCGGATGATCGCACAGCGCACGGCAGCAGCTGTGACTGGCCATGGGCGCTGCGGCGCCCATGCGGAAGAGATCCCAGAATCCGGCTTCATTGAGATGAGCCGTGTCTACGGCCATGTGCTGGCGCTGCATTTCACGGACGATGCGTCTGCCCTGGGCGGTCAGGCCCTCCGTGCTTCCGGTTTTGGCGGGGTGGGCCAGCGCGTTTTCGTTGTTCCATACGATGGCCACCATGCGGACACCGCGGTCATACCAGTACTGGACCTGCTCCTCGCTTTCCTCGAACAGCTCGCCGCCCTCCACGGAGAGCATGAAGCTCTGCTGATCCTCACGGGCTTCCCGGGGATCAAATACCTGCACGAGGCCTTCTTCCAGGAGCGCGGGAAGCGCATCCAGCTCGGCATCCACGATGCCGCGCACATCCCCGTGCCTGCCCTTGGGGCCGGTCCACAGGGCAAAGGTCTGCAGCGTGACGCCGCCGGCGCGCATTTTGTCCGGTGTGATCATGAGGTCCGCAGAGGACGCGTGATGGATACCCATGGCATAGAGAGTATCTGCGTGCGTATCGGCAAGGAACATGTCAAGTCCTCCTGTTTACAGTGATTCCCCGCGCTCAATGGCGGAGATCTGGTCAATACGGCGCTGATGACGTCCGCCCTCAAACTCGGCTTCCAGCCAGTGGCGGGCGATCATTTTCGCCAGGTCCACGCCCACTACGCGGGCGCCCATGGTCAGGATATTGGAATTGTTGTGGCGCTTGGACAGCTCGGCGGTGTACACATCCGAGCAGGTGCACACCCGTGTGCCGGGCACCTTGGACGCGGCAATGCCGATGCCCACGCCTGTACCGCAGATGAGAATACCGCGTTCGCAGACACCGTCCGCCACAGCCTTGGCTGCGCGGTAGCCGTAGACCGGATAATCACAGCTTATCGGTTCGTTGGTTCCATAGTCCTTCCATTCCAGGCCCATCTCCGTGAGCATGGCGGCAATCTGTTCCTTCAGTTCCAGCCCCGTATGGTCACAGGCCAAAGCAATCATGGTCATTCCCTCCGATCCAGAGGTTCTTGCGACCCTCTGTATGTGTGTTATAATCATAATAGTACGATTGTGGAGTTATGGCAAGGGAGGGAGCGCTTTGTCTCTTTTGAACCGGTGCAAGCTGTGCCGTATTGATGTGGATTCTCTCCGGGTTGTCCGGGGCGGGCAGGAAGTGCTCAAGGATGTATCCATGCATATTCACTGCGGTCAGCTGACGGTGCTGATCGGACAGAACGGGGCCGGAAAGACGACCCTGATACGTTCCATTCTGGGAGAGATTCCCCATGAGGGCAGCATCCGGCACGAGGACGGGCACGGCAGGCCCATGCCGCATCTGCGTACGGGCTATGTGCCCCAGCATCTGAATTTTGACCGGGAAATGCCCCTGACTGTGTGTGATCTTGTAGGCGCGGCACTGAGCCGGCGTCCGGTGTGGACTGGCGTAGGAAGGAAAACCCGGGAAGAGGTCCGGAGCATTCTGGCCACGGTGCACGCCCAGGACCTTATGGAACGGCCCCTGGGCCGGTGCTCGGGCGGCGAGATCCAGCGCGTGCTTCTGGCGCTTGCCCTGAACCCGGAACCGGATCTTCTGATCCTGGATGAGCCGGTATCCGGGGTGGACCAGAACGGACAGAGATTGTTCCTGGATACGGTCAATGAAATCCGGCGCGGGCGGCATATGGCCATACTCATGGTCAGTCATGACCTGCCGCTGGTGCGTGAATATGCGGACCATGTGGTGCTGCTGGACCGGACGGTGCTGGCCCAGGGGAGTCCCCGGGCAGTATTTGATTCGGAAGCGTTCCAGCAGGTGTTCGGCAGTGAAAGGAGAGAGTGACGTGGAAGGCATATATGCGGTTATGGATACGCTTTTGCCGCTGGAAGCGCTGCGTTTCTCCTTTATGAAGAACGCGTTCCTGGCAATTCTTCTTCTGACGCCGCTGCTCGGGCTTCTGGGCACCATGGCGGTGAATCAGCAGATGGCATTCTTTTCTGATGCGCTGGGGCATTCGGCTCTGACCGGCATCGGCCTGGGCATGATCCTGGGCGTGGGCTCGGACCTTGTGTCCATGCTCGTGTTCGGCATCATCTGGGCGGTGCTCATCAGCGTGATCAAGCATACGGGCACCTCCAGCGCGGACACGGTGATTTCCGTTTTTTCCTCCACCAGCGTGGCCCTGGGTCTTCTGATCCTGTCCAGGGGCGGCGGGTTTGCGCGCTATTCATCCCTGCTCATCGGCGATGTGCTGGCGGTCACGCCCATGGATCTTCTGTACCTTCTGCTGGCACTGCTGGGCGGCATTGCGCTCTGGATGGTGCTGTACAACGGACTGCTGCTCACATCGGTCAGCCAGAGCCTCGCGGCCAGCCGCGGGGTGAAGACACGGCTGTATGAGATCTGCTATGCGGCCCTGGTGGCGGTGGCGGTCATGCTGGCCATCCGCTGGGTGGGCGTCATGCTGATCAATGCCCTGCTGATCATTCCCGCTGCCGCGGCACGGAATCTGGCCAGAAGCGCCAGAAGCCATGCCCTGATCAGCGTGCTGCTGGCCCTGGTATCCGGGATTGCCGGACTGATCAGCGCCTACAGTTGGAACACGAGCGCCGGTGCGGCCATTGTGCTCTATGCCAGCCTTTTTTATGCCCTGTCCATGCTGCTCCGCGGGAAAGTGCGGGGGTGAGGTGAAACATGGACAGAATTCTGCTGCTTCTGGAAGGCGAAAGCTATGAATCGGTGCGCGACTGTCTTGAGAGCGCACTGACAGGTGCGGACCGGCCTTCAAGGATTACGGCGGGCCTGCTTCTACAGCGCGAGCCCGGGGAGGAAGCCTGCCAGGAAATGGGCAGGCATGCCGGGGTGCGCTATGTGGTTCCGGGCTACGGTGCCATGGAGGACCTGGAACTGTTCTGGCAGGGCGAGGCCTATGTGCTCAGCGTCAGCCCGGACATACGGTTCATGCGGCACTGGGACCGTCTGGTGATCCGTGCGCTGCAGAGGTGCGGTGCGCAGACAGTGCTCACCGGGATTCCGCCCTGTGCGGCCGATCCTGTGGAGGCCGTGTTTCCGGTGGCCTGTACCGGGATTGAGGAGCATGAGCTGATCCTGGAGCGCGGCACGGCCCTGCGTTATGCGGCTTCGTGCCATCGGTGCGCGTTTCTGAATCCGGGGCTGATCTTTGCGCCGGCGGCCTTTTTCCGGGCCATGCGCGGGAAAAACCCGCTGTATCTGAATGCGTATGTGGAAGGCTGGAACCTGTATACGCTGTCGGAGGTGCTGTTTCACAGCGAGCACAGTTTCCAGGGCCTCAGGACCGGCTGGGAGATGAGCCGGGACATGGAGTCCTTCGGCGAGGTCTTCGGACTGGACCTGCGCCGGCGGCAGGTGTCTGCCACGTGCCGGGCCGGTCTGTATACGCCGGATCTGCAGGTGCGCACAAAGATCCCGCTGACGGTGCGTGTGCAGGAGCGCCTGCGGAGCGTGGACAACGCGCTCTCCCGGGTGCGTCCGCTGTGCGTGACCACGTGCGTGGAACTGCCGGGGCAGGAGCTGACGGAACTGGAAATGGTGCGCTTCCGGCGTCTGGCGGGACTTAAGAACATGGCGCTTCTGTGCTATGCGGACGGTGCGTGCATCCAGCGGGTGCTGCTGAGCCATCCCAACTGTCTGGAGTTTCACAGACGTTACGGCGTGAATGTGCAGCGCAGGCTGGAGAAGAAGGAACTGGCGGATTATATCCGTCTGTCCAGGCCCGCGGTGCTGGCGGCGAGCCGGGAAAAGTTCCCCGGTCACAGCCATTATCTGTTTGTGGAGTTCGATATCATCCATTATCCCATCTATAATGGGAGCGCGCTTGACTGGAGCGTCATCTGCACGGACCGGATTGTGATGGGCATGGTGAACCGGAAGCCGGACCTGAGCATGATGTGCGTGCCGGAGGAGCGGGTGATCCCGCTGAAGCGGGAAGTGGACGTGCTGTGCGAGGACGCCATGAGCCGGGATGACGAGCTGCCCGATGCGGAAGAGATCTTCATGAAGATCGCGCACGAGCATCCGGACTGGTTCACGTTTATGGAGCTGCCCGGCCCCAGGGAGCTTCTGAGCCTGATCATGACCAGGCGCGGTGAGGAATGGGGCGGCAGAATACGATAGGTTTCAGGGCGCCGGCATGGGCCGGCGCTTTGTGGTTCCGGAAAAAAATACAGACGGAAGTCGGAAATGGCCTTTTTCCAGACGGTGGGAATTTTGTATGGTGAAAGTGGCGAAAGCCATGCAGTATGCGGGTTTTGAGAGATGGGTACTTTGACAGAAAAAACACAATATGTCGTGGAACAAGGAAAAACGGTTTCTAAATATTGGGCCGTTTTTTTCTTGACCGCAGGGGAGAGGACTGCTATAATTGCGCCTGCGGCGGAAGCGCCGGATGATGAAAAAAGCGGCATGGCCCGTGATTCATACAAGGAAATAATGGGAGGAACACCATGAAGGTTATCAAGCGAAATGGTTCCGAGGTTGTGTTTCATCAGGAAAAAATTGAGGCTGCCATTCAGAAGGCCAGCAATAATGCCGTCAATGCGGAGGACCGGCTGGACCGGGAGGCCGTGGAAAAGGCCGCAGAGGAAGTATGGCGCAAGTGTGAGGATCTGAACCGTGCGGTGGCGGTTGAGGAAATCCAGGACATGGTGGAAAACCAGCTGATGAGCATGGGCTACTATGAAGTGGCGCGTCTGTATGTGCGCTACCGCTATCAGCGTTCCCTGATCCGGAAGGCCAATACCACCGACGGAAAGATCATCTCCCTGATCGAGTGCAACAATGAGGAAGTCAAGCAGGAAAATGCCAACAAGAACCCCGTTGTCAACTCCGTGCAGCGCGACTACATGGCCGGCGAGGTTAGCCGCGACCTGACCCAGCGTCTGCTGCTGCCGCGGGATGTGGTGGAGGCTGACCGGGAGGGCATCATTCATTTCCATGACAGCGACTACTATGCGCAGCACATGCACAACTGCGATCTGGTGAACCTGGATGACATGCTGGAGAACGGCACGGTCATTTCCGGTACATTGATCGAAAAGCCGCATTCCTTCTCCACCGCCTGCAACATTGCCACCCAGATCATTGCCCAGGTGGCCAGCAACCAGTACGGCGGACAGTCCATTTCCCTGACGCATCTGGCACCCTTTGTGCAGATTTCCCGGGAAAAGATCCGCAGGGAAGTCCGTGAGGAGCTGAAGATCCTCGGCGGAGAGCCGGATCCCGAGGCCGTGGAAAAAGTTGTGGAAAAGCGGCTGGGCCTGGAAATCCAGAAGGGCGTGCAGACGATTCAGTACCAGGTCATCACCCTGATGACCACCAATGGCCAGGCTCCCTTCCTGACCGTGTTCATGTATCTGAATGAAGCCCGCAATGCGCAGGAGAAGAAGGATCTTGCCCTGATCATTGAGGAAGTGCTGCGCCAGCGCTATGAAGGCGTGAAGAACGAACAGGGTGTCTGGGTGACGCCCGCGTTCCCGAAGCTGATCTACGTGCTGGAAGATGACAACATTGAGCCCGGCAGCGAGTATTATGAACTGACCAAGCTGGCCGCCAAGTGCACGGCCAAGCGCATGGTCCCGGACTATATCTCCGAAAAGATCATGAAGCAGCTCAAGGGCGGAGACGTCTATACATGCATGGGCTGCCGCAGCTTCCTGACGCCTGACCGCTTCACGGATGCGGGCATCGGCAATATCGCCAATGCGCGCAACTATGAACCCGGCAAGCACAAGTATTACGGCCGCTTCAACCAGGGTGTCGTGACGGTCAATCTGGTGGACATCGCCCTGAGCGCGCACGGCGATATGGACGAGTTCTGGCAGATCTTTGACGAGCGCATGGAACTGTGCCACCGGGCACTGCGCTGCCGTCATGAGCGTCTCCTGGGCACGCCTTCGGACGCTGCCCCGATTCTGTGGCAGTACGGCGCGCTGGCAAGACTGGAAAAGGGCGAAGTCATCGACAAGCTGCTGTACAATGGATACAGCACCATCAGCCTTGGATATGCCGGACTCTGGGAATGCGTCATGGCGCTGAACGGCAAAAAGCTCACCGAACCGGAAGGCGAGGAGCTGGGTCTTGAGATCATGCGCAAGCTCAATGAGTACACCGCCAAGTGGAAGGCCGCGGAAAACATTGATTACTCCCTGTACGGCACGCCGCTGGAGAGCACCACGTACAAGTTCGCCAAGTGCCTGCAGAAGCGCTTCGGCATCATCAAGGGCGTAACCGACAAGGGCTACATCACCAATTCCTATCACGTGCATGTCACCGAGCCCATCAACGCCTTCGACAAGATTGCCCTGGAGAGCAAGTTCCAGGCCCTGTCCCCGGGCGGAGCTATCAGCTATGTGGAAGTGCCCAACATGAACGATAACCTGGAAGCTGTCATGCAGGTGATGAAGTTCATGTACGACAATATTCTGTATGCTGAGCTTAATACCAAGAGCGACTACTGCCAGGTCTGCGGATGGGACGGCGAGATCGAAATCCAGGAGGATGACGGCAAGCTGGTCTGGACCTGCCCGTGCTGCGGCAACCGTGACCAGAGCAAGATGAATGTGGCCCGCCGTACCTGCGGCTATATCGGCACGCAGTTCTGGAATCAGGGACGCACCCAGGAAATCAAGGAAAGAGTGCTGCATTTATAAGCCATGAATTACGGAGCAATCAAAAACTGCGATATCGCCAATGGTCTGGGGGTGCGGGTCAGCCTGTTTGTATCCGGCTGCCGCAATCACTGCCCCGGATGCTTCCAGCCTGAAACCTGGGCATTCGAGTACGGACAGCCCTTTACGAAGGAGACCGAGGACGCCCTGCTGGCAATGCTCAGACCGGACTATATCAATGGACTGACGCTCCTGGGCGGGGATCCCTTTGAACCGGAGAACCAGAGCGTGCTGCTGCCGTTTCTTCGCAGAGTCCGGGAAACGTGCCCGGGAAAGAACATCTGGGCGTATACCGGGTATACCTGGGAACAGCTGACATCCGGCACGCACAGAACCTGCATTCCTGAGACCGGGGAAATGCTCCGGCTGATGGATGTCCTGGTGGACGGCCCCTTCGTCGAGGAGAAGAAGAACATCCGCCTGCGGTTCCGCGGTTCCGAAAACCAGAGGATTATTGACGTAAAAAAGACTTTTGCGGAAAACCGGATTGTGGAGTGGGAAGAGCAGAAGTCATAACCGGAATAACCGCATAGATGCACAAAACCCTGCCGGGTCCGGCAGGGTTTTTGTATGTCTCTGTCCGCACAGAGGCGCATTCAGTCTGCTTCAGATGCGTCCGCATGCCCTGATGCTGGCTTCAGAGCGGCCCGGGCATTCCAGTATTTTCTGTCGCAGCGCCAAAGGTAGAGGCCGTCCAGGATGCCGCTGATGACAAAGGAGCAGGGATAAAGAAGGTACAGGGAGAGAAGCGTCTGATAATGGGCAAAGACGGTGAGCAGCCAGATCGTCCGGAAGACAATGACGCTGAAGAGGGAAATGACCGTGGGCACCAGTTTCTTTCCAAGGGTATGCAGGGCGTGTACACTGGTGTCCTGGAGGACGCAGAGCGGATAGGATGCCCCCAGAATATACAGACGGTAAAGTCCTCTTTCCACAACCGCAGGTTCATTTGTGAACAGGGAGAGGAACTCTCTGCCGAACAGGAGCAGGAGGCTGCCGCAGACCACGCCTGTAAGAAATGTATAAAGAAGGGCTGTGCCGTAAGCCTGGTGAAACCTTCTGCGGTTGCCGGCCCCCAGATTCTGGCCCATGAGACTCTGGGAAGCGGTCCAGAAAGCAAACATGATGGCGAAAGTAATGGTGTCCGCATTCAGGGCAGCGGTATGGCCCGCGACGGTATCCGCATCGAAAGAATTGACAGCGGTCTGCAGATACAGATTGGCAATGGCGAAGGCTGACTCCTGGAGTCCGCTGATGACGCCAAGGGACAGGATTTCCCGACCCTTGCTCCAGTAGAGATGCACTCTTTTCCACTGAAAGGCGCAGGAGCCCTTATGGCGCATGAGAAGCCGGATGACAAGCGCGCAGGAAACATACTGGGAAACCACGCTGGCAATGGCAACACCGGTGACGCCCATGTGCAGCACAATGACGGTGACAAGGTTCAGCGCTACATTCAGCACACCGGCGGCAAGGAGGATCAAAAATGGCCTTCTGGCTTCACCCATTGCGCTGAATACGGCCTTGCCAAAGTTGTAGATGGCTACACCCGGAAGCCCAAGACAGTAGATTCGCAGGTATCGGACAGCGTCTGCGAGCATTTCATCACGTGTATGCATGAGCCGCAGGAGCATCTCTGCAAGTCCGATGCCCAGAAGCATCATGGCTGTACCGGCTGATACACTCAGAAGAAAGGCCGTGTGTACTGCTTCATGGGTATCACGGTCTGACCTGGCGCCGAGACAGCGCGCGATGACGATGCCGGTTCCGCTGCCCATCCCCAGAAGCAGGGCGGTGAAAAGTGCTACAAGCGTGCTGGTGGATCCTACAGCACCGAGCGCCAGGGAACCGGCAAATCTTCCGACCACGGCGATATCGGTCAGATTGAAAAGAATCTGAAGGAGATTGGTGAAAATGAGAGGAAGGCTGAAGTGCAGTATCTGACGCTTCAGGGGTCCCCGGGTAAAGTCTCTTTCAATGGTCGTCATGGCAGATCCCGTCCCTGTGCACGTCATCGGTGTATGGGAAACCTTATTCTACAGAAGGGGAGAGAATGACCGGCGGAGCGTTCCAGGCGCGGATGGTATAGGAAGATTCCTTCTTTCCCTGCTTTCGGAAAACCGTCATGGCGATAGTGCGCGTTTCACCCGGTGCGAGCAGGAAGTAGTTGTCTTCGCATACACAGGGAAGCGTATCTGAATCCAGACTGACCGGGAAAGCAGGCACGGTGCCTGTATTGGATACGGTAAAGGCCAGCATCTGGCGGTCCGTGGTCAGGGAGGATGCACGGACTTCCGCTCTGAGCACAGCTCCGCTGCAGCCAGATATCTGGTTTTTCAGCCAGGGTCCGTTCTCGATCATGAGGTTGGGGGCAGGGGCTTCGCGGCGTGTCCGGCGGACGGCCGGGTCAGCGAGCAGGGAGAGACAGCGGGGCCAGTAGACTTTCTGGACCAGACAGCCTTTTTCGTTCATGAGCCGGAGGCGGATCAGGAAGTAACGGTCGGTGTAATCCTCCGTCATGGTGATTTCCCCCAGATCAACCTGCATGTCCGGCGTATTAGGCGCAAGGGTGATTTCTCTGCGTATGCAGCCGGACACTTCCAGGGAAGGACTGAACAGATGCATTTCAAGATACAGGCGCCGGAATGTCATGCGGGACGCATTGATCACACATGCCGTGAGCGGAATGGTCTCGCCGGGATACAGGCTCAGATGCTCCAGCTTAAGGCTGACATTGATGGGCCTGTAGGCATTTCTGACAGCATAATATGGCGGAATCGGCTGGCCATAGCCGTCCATAAGCTGAATTCCGACGGCGGTGGTGGGCCGGCGGTATACCCATGGCATGACGCCGGTGGTAACAGGATAGTTCTCCCTGAGGGATTCGATCATGATCTGATAGAATTCCAGGGAAGCGATCTGCGAGGCTTCCACCAGATCCGGCAGAAGAATATTCCGGATATCTGTGATGGCGGAGGCACGGGCGAGCATACGGGGGATCCGCTCAGGAATGTATTCCACGAAATGGTTTCTCAGTTCCGGGTCCTTTTCTTCGAACTCGGGGGAGAACAGGTCGGGCAGAGGGCGTTCGATTTCCTCCTGGCAGACAACCCGGCGCAGCGCTTTCATGGAAGGAAAACTGTGGATGCCGCTTTCTGCGACGAAGGGGATCTGCCGGGAAAGCATGCGGTACCAGGTGGGCTCCATATCCATATAGATATGTGCGCTTCCCTTGTCAGGCGTGGTGCGGACCCATTCCCTGGCGGGGTCCAGGTCTTCCACCGCGTGTTCAATCACGCTGATGGCGGCCAGGTTTTCCCTGGAATAAGGATTCAGCTCGTTTCCGCCGCAGTGGATGCACAGGGATGGATGATTCCGGATCCGGAAGAGGTTCATGCACTCCTGGTTAAGCAGCACATCCATGTCCCAGTTGCTGGTATCCATGTTGGCAATACTGTGATCCTGCCACACGAGAATGCCGAGTTCATCGCAGAGGGAATAGAACAGATCCGTTTCCGGAATGCCTCCGCCGGACCAGACACGGATGATCATGATGCCGAGATCCCGGGCACATTCCAGTGACCAGCGGTATTCCTCCGGCCTGAGACAGAGAAACAGATCAATAGGCATCCAGTTCACACCTGTGAGAAACACGGGGGTTTCGTTGATGATGAACCAGAAGCGGTCCCAGCGGGTACGGAACATCTCACCCCGGGTCATATCCCGCCGGATCGTGCGGATGCCGGTCTGAAAAGAGAGCGTGTCCAGGAGAACGGAGCCGTCAAAGAGGGAAACCGTGACGTCATAGAGGTCGGGGTTACCCAGCGCTGCGGGCATCCACAGGTCTGGATGTTCGAGGATAATGTCCTTTCGGAAATGATGGCATTCGTAATAACGGGGATCGGTGCGGCTCTTTTCCCAGTCAAAGGGGGTATAGGTTTCCCGGCATGTGTAAACAAGGTTTCCGGTGGTGTGTGCGGTCATCTCGATTAGAATGTCCAGGGACCGGTCCTGGCGGATTCCCAGATTGCCCTGTGAAAAACTGAAGGTAAATTCCGTCCAGCCAGGGTCGGAGCTGCTCAGGTGTGCGTGAAGTTCATCCACAGACGGGTCGGAGATTTCGACCTCAAAGTGCAGACGGGCTGTATCTCCGGAGATGGAATCCGTATACAGATAAGGCCGGCTGAGGTGTATGGGCGGAATCAGTTCCAGGCGGATATCCCCCCAGGGACCAATAACGTTGAAATCGCCGCAGAGACTGTCACGGTCGCGCATGAGGTTCCATGGGACGATAGGGGCGGGAATGTTCAGATTCTGGTTCCTGGAAGTGAAATCCGGGTTGTGCCAGTTGCAGGCGCGGCAGGCAATGACAATTTCGTTCTCCCCAGGCGCATGGAGAAAACGTTGAACTTCACACACCGGTCCGCCGAACATGCCTTCATGATCCCCGACAAACTGCCCGTTGATCCATACGCTAGTGTAATAGCAGGAACCGTTCATGCAGAAAAAGGCCAGGCGGCCGGCAAGGTCGGGCATGGTGAAGGTTTTCCGGTAATACCAGACCATGTCATCAACCCAGGCAAACTGTCTGCTGTTGACGCCGGTATACGGCTCCGGCATGCGTCCTGCTTCATGGAGCTGACGGAAGACCGTGCCTGGGACATTGGCCTTCATGTCGTAGATGACAGCGGAAGGTTCTGTGCGATCAGGCGTGAAGGTAAAATCCCATTCCCCGTTCAGGCTGATATGCGCTTTGCCGGTCCTGGGTTCAATATAGTAAGGCTGAGAAAGATTCATACAGACACCTCCCATGCATGCCTGTGTCAGTCCTCGGTTATATAGGTACCCGGCGAGCCGCCTTTATAGATTTTGAAGACGCGATAGAATGCTGAAGCATTGTTGAAGCCGCTGCGGTATGCAGCCGCCTGGACAGTCATGCCTTCATTCTTCATAAGATGAAGGGCGTGATCAAGTCTGGAGTTAATGATGTACTGCATGGGTGTAATGCCGAAGCAGCGCTTGAAAAGACGTGAATAATGTTCTGCAGTATACCCGTATTTCTCTGCAATGGCTTCCACGCTCAGCATGTCTGTCAGGTTTGTGGAAATGTACTGAATGCTCTCGGACAGGAGATAGACCGAGTTCTGGACCATGGCGATGGAATCGGTTCCAAGCCGGCGGCAGAATTCTGTGGCGGTCAGGTTGAGCAGCATGCGGATGCTTTCCCTGCAGCCGAGGGGTTCCACCTCGGCGTTCATTTCCTGACGGAGGAGATCCAGATAGGTATAGATGGAAGCTGCAGACGGATCACGATCCCTGGCAATAATGTGATGCTTGGTAAAGAAGATTTTCCACTGAGAACTGTGATTGAAAACACTGGGGTAAAAGTCAAACATTTCATAAATCAGGGTGCCATCGAGCACTTCATGGATGTTACGCTTGCAGACATTGCTCAGGATCACTATGTCTTCAGCGTGAATCCGGAAGATTTGTCCGTCGATGAGCCAGTCGGAGGTGCCCTTCAGGAAATGCAGGATGCGCAGGGTAGGGGATATGAAATTGGAAATCTCACATTTGCTTTTTTCAATTTTCGCATAGCCGGCAAGATAATCTGAACCATTGTAGAATCTGCGGGAAATCAGATAACTGTCCAGAACAACGCCAGCATCTGTTCGATTCATGACCTTGCCCTCCCGTTTCATGATTGTGCTGCGTTTATGACACGGAGCCGACCATTTCCAGCAGACCGCGGAGATATCCGATTGCATAGAGGCGCCCGACCGCACTGTACCCGGCAGGCAGGCCGGTATTCTCCGTGAGGCTGCCCATCAGCGGAACATGGTCTACACGGATAGGCACATCAAGTCCCAGCTCATGATAGACACGGATCATTCCAGCCATCGGAATGGCCCCGTTGTCATGAAAGGACTCGTGAAAGCATTCCGCGCAGCCCACAATATTACGGAAATGGATAAAAAAGATTTTCTTTCCCAGAGATCGTGCGGCCGCTTCCACGTCTTCCCCCATCGCCTGGTAACATGCCTGGCAGAAAGTGACGCCCAGACAGGGGGAGGGATACATGGAGACGGCCCTGCGGATGTTTTCCAGAGAAATCATAATGCGGCTGACGTTTCCCAGTTTCTGCAGCGGAGGATCGTCCGGGTGAAGGGCCAGTTTGATTCCTGCCTTTTCAGCTTCCGGAAGGACGGCATTGACAAAATACCGGTAATTGTCCCACAGCGCGTCTTCGGAGATGTGCTCAGCAGACGGAACATAGCTCTGAAGATCAAAGGCCGTGGACAATGCACCGCCGCGCTCAGGATAGTCTGTCCGTGTCCGCGTCCAGCCAACGTGAGCCATAAAATTGAAGCAGACAGTTTCTATTCCCTGCTGTTTCATGATGGGCAGCATGCGGATAAAAGTGTCAATGCTTTCGTCTCTCCTGGCATCGCCGGTTTTGATGTGATCGTGCAGAGCGTTCGGGAGCGGCTCCACCACAAGCGGCTGTATGCCGAAGGCGCGGAAACGGTCGCAGAGCCGCTGCCAGCATCCGGGGTCCGTGAACGAAAAATCCGCTGTTTCGGGCAGCCGGATAACACCGTGCCGGATGCCGCACTGCACAGCATAATCCCAGGTGATGTCATGCTGCGGATAGAAATAATCGGTAAGAATCATCATGTCACCTTCTCTTTGGTCCGGCCTGAAAAGACTTCGCTGAGCGGACCGTGATTCCCGGCCTGATCAATGGTGCATACTCTGAAATAATAGCAGGTGTCCGGCAGGAGTCCCTCATCGGAGTATCTGGCCACCACATAGCATTCAGGGCTTACTTTGGCGGCAAGCGTGGTTTCATCGGGTGTGAAATCCGGGGAGAGACCGCGGTAGACCAGGTATCCGGCAAGATCCTCGGAAGTGCAGGCACCCCATTCCAGGTACAGATGTCCTTCATGCTCACCGCGTGCTGCGCGCGGATGATCGATCAGGCCGGTATAACGGCTGCCGATCACATGCCGGGCGGCGCCTGTCTGCGGGCTTTCCCGGATTTCTCTGACATTCAGGCGGATTCGGTCTGCACCGATCCGGAGGGTTTCAAATCCCTGCCAGGCACCTTCCTGCAGCGGCTGTTCATCCACGGTATTGCGCTCCACTGTCTGTCCCGGCCAGAGCAGACCGGGGCTTTCCTGCCTGTTCAGGCTGTACAGGCGCGCGATCAGACCGTTTCCATCCTCGGCCATCTTGAGATTGATGATCCGGACGCCAGGCGCTGTGCTTGCGAAACTGTGCCTGCCGGGGAACACGGAGGAGGAACCTGTGACCGGAGTACACAGCACCGGGTTGGCAATCCGCTCGGCAAGCATGGGAAGCCCGGCCTCCTGCCAGGTGCCGCGATAGGAAGTAATGACATAGCGGAAACGGAAATTCAGCATGCTTCCGCCGGAAGTATGCATCTGAAGCCAGTCGTTGGCGAGATAGAAATACATGCCGCCGCCGTCCCCGGTGTCGCCGAGATTGGTCTTGTCAGGATGGATGTGATCGTACTCCACCAGCTCGCTGTCCAGCTGAATCACGCCGATGCCCAGGCCGTTTTCTTCAGCGCAGCACCATTCATTGCAGGCCATGTAGGTATCAGTTCCGTGCCCGGTGATATCGCGTGCATATTCTGCGACACAGCCGTTGAGATGGACGGAGCGGCGTGCACATGTCATGTTCCATGGGAATGCATAATAGGCATAACGGTAATAGCGATGGGAATTAAACATATCCTTCGCGTGACAAACATGGTTATCGATCTCAATGCGTTTTTCAAGCGCCGGAAGAAAAACGGACTGCACCAGCTCCGCACCGCTTGCCCGGTGCTGCATCCGTGCTGTGACTGTAATCCCGGCCTGAGCGTAATCCACGGTGAAAACAGCGCGTTCTGCTGCTGAGAAGCTCTCATGGTTGTCAGTGGTGTAGACAAAGGCATTGGCACCGAAGGAACAGGTGCTGTCCACGAGTTCATGCCCGGTTTCGAGGTCAAGGATGGATGCAATGCTGCCGTTGTCGGAAAAAGCGATCCTGTAGAATGTGTTTTCGATAACCGGCGGTTCCTCTGCTGTGCGGGACGTTGTCGGCAGGGCATGGAAGCTGTCTGCGGGAACAACCGTATACCCGAAGCAGGGAATGCCCTGAATGCGGGCAGCGCGCCCATCCTGCAGGCGGACCCACTCGTTCCGCTCAAGACCGGTGGGATTGAAAATGAGTATATCCCCGGGCTGTCCGGCAGCGTGCGCGGCCAGGGAGCGCATGGCGTTTTCGATGGCGCGGTCTGCTGTGGCGCCGGCCTTTTCAATCCAGTCACGGTGCTGCATCCAGGTCTCATAGACACGTCTGCCCTGATACCCGCTGGTGCCGTAGGAATGCTCGTCGTTCCAGAGAAGGCTGTCCCATGCGCGGCGAAATGCCATTGCAGGATATGCTGCATCCGGGTCCGTCAGGCAGGCCAGAGAGGAGAGTTTTTCTGCTGTGGGAAGGCGGCGGTCTGCGTCAAACTTCCGGGCAAGAAGCTCTGCTGTGGAGACGGGATGCTGATACCAGCCACCGGTGATTTCTCCCTGGATTACGGGAATATCATTCTCCGAATGATTTCTCAGCTCTTCAAAGGGAAGATCGGGGTTTCCGCAGACAGCCATCTGCGGCCATGCCCAGTGAGCGTTCCATTCCGCAATGCAGTCGGTCAGGCACAGGTCGGGTTCCTGGTCATCCTGATAACTGGCACAGAACCAGACGTCGTAAGGATATTTCTCTTCCATGACCGGCAGCTGGCGGGCCGTACAGTCCTCCATTCTGCCGAGGGTGATTGCGCCTGGCTGGGAATTATAGGAAAAACCGAATACTTCGGATCCGAAGCCATAGTTGCCGCCTGCCCAGACCAGCAGTTTATGCTTTTCGTCGGCAGAGCGCCAGTAAAACACCTGAGGGAGAGCGGAATCAAAACGCAGATCAATATAGGCACCGCCTCCGCCGGCCTGAGGATTCCAGGTGGCTCCGGGGATTTCGGTATTCATGTGCCAGACCCGGGAATTGAGCGGATTCCACTGATTTGGTGCAAAGATGATGTTCCGATACCCGGCTTCCGCGAAAGGCTGGACAAGCGCCCAGGACATGCCGTTGTTGTCAATCATGCTCATGGTATGACTGTCGATCCCCCATGCCTGAAGCGTGCGCCTGCGCTCAAAGGCGGCACGGCACATTTCCTCCAGTCCAAAGGTCTGGGTGTGGTTTCCGGCGACGCCTGTGCAGATGCCGATTTTTCCGGGGCGGATATAGTCGCGGACCACATGCCGGGCTTTTTCCATCCCGCGGTCAGACGGGTAATTGTTCCAGAACCATGTACCTTCCATGATGTAATGGTACTGGTCATTGGCCGGCCGGGAGGCAGTCCGGTCACACAGTTCCATGGCCATGTCGAGAAAGCGTGAACTGTTGAAGCGCTGGATATACTGTGAATTGTGCAGACCGATATCCGTATGGGAGGAAACCATGAAATACAGTTTCCATTTCCGCGGTTCCTTCCAGGTGCCGGGAAGGGAGCACAGCTCTGTGCCGTCCCGTCCGCAGACCTGCCACAGTACATCCTGAGCGGCTCCGGGTGCTGGAAGCCGCACCATGCAGTGATTGCGGCCGCGTCTGACGGCAAGCTCTGCTTTTGCGATGGTTTTTCCGCTCTGAAGGGACACAGCGCAGAAGCAGCCGTGGAACAGCATATCGGACTGAATCTGAAGATCAATGAGCTGATTTCCCGCATGGTCAACCATGGAAACCGGCTGCACTTTTTCTAGAAGCATAGGGCACCTCCATGACAGTGTACTGGATTTCGAGAAAATAAGGAAGTCCATGCAGCGAGTCTGTTTACCTGCATGGACATGATTTCAGAATACGGCTACAAGATACCCGTAGCCCAGCAGCTGGACAGAAAATCCGTCGGTATCCAGCCGGTATTTTGCCATGTGCTGAAGCACCGGCTTCAGCCAGTCAGGCTGTTTTTCCAGATGTACTTCCACAGGCGCGTCCCTCAGATTCAGAACGACGAGCACCTGTTCCGGGCCGGGACGGACATACGCCAGCACGGCATCCTGACAGTCATGGTCAAGCCAGCATAAATCAGGGGAATTCAGCGCTTCATAGGCATCACGCAGTGCGTTGAGGTTTTTCATGACTTCCATGCGGCGCTGACCGTTTTCACACAGAACGTTTTCCCACGGAAGCGTGTCATCCCGCCCGTGGAAGCGGCTGGAGAAGAGACTGTGCTTCCGGTCGTCAGCGATTTCATTGCCGTTGAAGACGAAGGGAATGCCGTCAAGGGTATAGATCAGCACGTTCTGGACTTCCATGGCTTCGTTTCCCAGCACTTTTTCCATGCGCTGATCAAAACTGTCGCTGCATACATCATGGTTGTCAAGAAAATGGAGGCAGGCTCTGCCGTCCGGCAGCTGGCTGCGCCACGCCTGCCATGCCTGCTGATAGTCTGAAGCGCGCATGGTGCCCTGAGAAATCTTTACGCTGTCGAAGCAGCAGGGATAGAAATAGTTGCAATCAAACTCGCTCAGCCACGCGATGCTGCGGCCTTCATTGAGCATGAAGAAATCCGGCTTGAGTGCCCGGCATCTGCGGATGCCCTCCTTCCAGAAGCCGATGGGCACCAGATCGCCTACGTCGCAGCGATAGCCGTCAATGTCAAAGGTGCGGATAAAGTATTCCATGTTTTCCCACATGTATGCACAAAGTTCGGGATTTGCATAGTCAGGGGAAGGGGTATTCCATTCACCGATGCGGACATTGCCGTCGGCATCCCGCAGCATCCAGGCAGGATGTTCGGTGACCAGCGTTGCATTCCGGCCACAGTGGTAGTACACGAGGTCGAGCATGACTTTCAGGCCGGCAGCATGGGCTTCGTGGACAAAGAATGAAAGGTCATCCGCGGTTCCATATTCGGGATCAATGTCATAATAGTCCTTGAGAATGTAGGGGTTCTTGGGATTTTCCATGCCAGATGCGCGCTGGCGTTTGCTCCAGTGATCCCGGTTGGGATTGTTGTCGCTTTCCACCACGGGCGTGAGCTGGACATGGGTGAAGCCGCAGCTGCGAATGTGCCGGAGCAGTTTTGACGCGGCACGCAGCGTGCCCTCGGGTGTAAAGGTGCGCAGCGCCAGCTGATAGATGCGTACATGCGGGAAATTCATCCGGAAACGCCTCCTTAAGCGGGGATGGAAAGAATGCAGAGAGGGGCATCCACATTCAGAACGGTTTCAGTCCGGAAGCCGCCGGGCGTGGGTGTCAGCAGGGTTACGGTATTGCTCTTTTCATTGGCGCAGAGCAGCTGACCGTCCAGGACAATGAAATCCCTGGGCGAGACGCCGCCGCAGGGGATCACCTGATTCAGCGTCATCCGGCGGTTCAGACTGTCCCATTCCAGGAAAGAGATGGCGTCCGCTCCCCGCTGGGATACATAGATATGGTTTTTCGAGACCCGGATGGCAGCCGATGTGTTGGTCGGATCAGGGGAAAATATGGTCTCCCATGTTCCAAGACAGGTGAGATGACCGGAATCATACGCGAAAACGGTCACGGTGGATTCGAGCTCATTGGCACAGAAAACGGTTGATCCGTCCTCGCTGAAGGCAAGGTGCCTGCATCCGTGACCGGTGGGTACCCTTGCGGTTTCATGCACATGAAGGCTGTCGTCATAGACATAGATGGTATCCAGTCCCAGATCTGTGCAGAGAAGGTACCGGCCGTCCGGCGCGGGACAGATGCAGTGTGTATGCGGCATCTCCTGGCGCAGAGGGTTCGGACCGCAGCCGCTGTGCAGATCCGTGCATCCGGATGTGGAAGTAACGTTTCCGGACAGATAGTTGGTAACATAGACATGACCGTGCGCGTGACAGAGGTGACAGGCACACTTTCCTCCTGTGCCGCGCATGCTGCGCGGAGCGGCGACAGATCCATCCGGAAGTATCCTGCAGTCCATAAGGGCACTTTCGTGACTGTCTTTCCAGGGCTCGCGGAGCAGGATATGCAGAACGTCTCCTTCCATATCCATGTACATGGGCCGGTCACAGGGCAGGTGGTCCAGGATTCGGAGGCTTCCTTCCTGCATCAGGCAGTGATAGATGCCGCCGTGAACACTGCAGGAAGCGATATAAATATGACGCGTCATCATGGCTTTGTCCTCGCTGCGTTACAGGTGCATTCCACCGTCTACGGTGAGATCGATGCCGGTGATGTACCGGCCTTCCTCAGAACACAGAAGCAGGACTGCACCCGCGCAGTCTTCCGGTGTTCCGGCAAAGCCTGCAGGAATGCCGAGCATGACTTTGCGATGATAATCAGGATCGGAAAGCGCTTCTTTGTTGCGGGGTGTGTCGATCACGCCGGGACTCATGTTGTTGACCGTTACGCCCTGAGGAGCGAACTGTTTTGCAAGATTCTGCACCAGGCTCATCTGCGCGCACTTGCTGGCAGCATAGACTGCCATGTCTTTGTGCGGTTTATACTGCTGTACGCTGCCGACTGTGACGATCCGTCCCCAGTTTGAGGCAAGCATGTGCGGCGCGTATTTCTGCACCAGCAGGAGTGATGCGCGCAGGTTTGTGTGAATCTGACGGTCGAACTCCTCGGACGTGATTTCATTCCATGCCCTGCGGAACTGGACGGAGGCATTCAGAACGAGAATATCCACATCGCCTGTCTGGCTGTACAGACGCTCTGCGCATTCGGGGGCCGCGAGATCCTGGAGTGCGGTGTGAACGGTTCCCGGCATGCCGGATGCGGCCTGCCGGCATTTTTCCAGACTGGTGGCTCCGTGGACCCAGACTTCGGCCCCATGAGCGGCGAGGCAGGCTGCAACGGCTTTCCCAATGCCCTGGGTGGACCCGGTGACAAGAGCACGTTTTCCGGTGAGATCAAACATGGCGATTCCTCCGTCCTGTCATATAGGGAATGTGTCTGTATCAGATGACGATGCTGAAATGGTTTTTCTGTCCCTTTCTGACGTGCAGGGACAGGGGGACAGTCTTTCCGTTGGCGCTGGCAGTGCCTTCATATTCGCCGAAGAAGCCCTTGAAGACCAGGCTGTCCGTGCCGTCCTCGGAAACGCAGGTTCTCCAGTCATGATTGATGAGCTCATCCAGCACATGGTAGGCGGGTTTTGTGCTCATGTCATAACGCGCGAGTGCACCGTGGAAATAGTTTTCCCCGCTGGCCATATCGCCCTGTTTCGCGAAGGCTGCGTATCCGTCCACCAGATTCCAGTAGATAATGGCTTCCATGGCTGGATGACTGAACCAGATGCGGTAGAGGTTGCGGATGATTTCAGCCTGGAGCTCTTCGTCCTCCGGCTGGTTGGAGTAGGCGGGAATGGTGATCTCAGTTACCTGAATCGGCTTTCCGAAACCGGCAAACGTATCCATGACCTGATAGAGCGTCATCGGGTCATAGTACAGACAGGTCTGCGCCTGCTCCTGTTCCGCGGGATAGAACATGTGGAACTGCATGCCGATGGAGTCAATGGATGCCCCGGCACGGAGGGCACGCTCGATCTGCAGGTAGTAGGCAGAGCGGTTCCAATGGAAAGCAGGTCCCCAGATGAAATGGGTAGCCTCGTTGATGACAAGCCTTGTATAGGGCAGGTATTTCCTGGCGTGCTCAAAACTCCATTCCACGATATCCGGTTCCTCAAAGAACATGGAGCCGTGTCTCGGGGCCATGGGATTGAGGATGACGCCCTTTTTGGGACAGAGTGTTTCGTTGATGACTTCCATGCTCGGAATCCTGTTCCGGTAACGCTCCGCAATCTCCTGGATGCGCTTGTCCAGATACATTTTCACAGTCTGGGCATCTGCATTCGGGTCAATCCAGTTGGGTGTCCACTGGTCATAATTCAGGCAGTGCAGCTTGGGCTCAATCCCGTTCGCTTCACAGAATTCCACGCACAGGTCCGGGGCGGGTCTTCTGTAGACTTTTGGACTGTCCTTGGAAAAGCGCGGCTTGCCCTGCTCACGCTCCAGGTCTGACCAATAGAAGGGAATGGTGGCAAGGTTGAACAGTCTGCAGAACAGTTCTTTATATGCCGCATTCTTTTCTTCAGATTCGAGCTCATCGAGCATGAAGCAGTTTGCGCCGAACCGGAAATCGTGGGTCTTCTGCCGGAGTTCCACATGAACGTGTTCCACTGGATTCCCGGAAGCGTCTGTGAAGGCAAGCGTGGCGAATCCCTTGCGGTTGGCTTCAATACCGGACTGAATGCGGTCCTCCATGTATGCTCTGGAACGCTCAAACGGGGCAAGTATGTTTTTGGCTCTTTCTGACATGTTCCTGACCTCCTGAATTCTTGTTTGTTATGCCTCCAGATCGGTGAAATGCAGTTTCTGTCCCTGCAGCCTGAGCCGTTCCTGCACCTGGGCGGCGGAAGGCCGTCCGGCTCCGGAACATTCCAGTGCGGCTGCGTTTCCGGCTGCTTCGCCCGTTACAGCACAGCACGGGATGACGCGCAGGATATCCCACATGCCGTCATCGCAGCTGACAATCCGCCCTGCCGCATAGAGGTTGTCCACCCTGCTGTACAGAATTTCGTAGGGCACTTCAAAACGCGGGCCGCGCTTGCGCCAGTCACCGACCATGCCGATGCTTGTCTCACAGGGCCTGCCGTCCTCCGCTTCTGTCATGACATGCTCACCATCAAGACGCCGGATCATGCGCAGCTGGGGCATGGATGTCATGAGAGCGGGCTCAAGAAAATCATTAGATTCCCCGGAGACTTTGCGGAGCGCGGACAGTGTCATGGCATGGGACTGATACAGAAAGGCGTTCACATCCTCACCCGTATCCCCTGTAAAGCGGGGTCCCTGCGCGACCTGTCCATCGCGTTCCGATCCGGGAACGATATCGGCAAAACCAAGCATATGCAGTTTCAGCCCTCCGGCATGGCTGCCATAGTACCAGCCGGCTGCCGAATTCCCGTTGGCGTGCGGAAGCGTTTTTTCGCCGCACAGCCGGCAGAGTACGGCACTGCCTGTAGCATCCACAGCGGTCCGAAAGGTAATCTCCTGCATGCCGGTTTCGCTGAGTGCGGTTACAGATTTCAGATGCCCGTTTTCACAGCAGGCACCGCACAGGCGGTAATCATAGAGAATTCTGACATGCTCACGGAGCAGAAGCTCTTCGGTTTCCAGCGAAAACCATACCGGATTAAACTGCACTTCGAAGCGCAATGTGCTTCTTTCTTCACGGGAAGCTTCGCGCAGCCACGGCTCCGGATATTTGTCCTGTGCGCCGTGCAGAATGGAAAGATGAAAGAGTTCCTCGGCAATGCCAAAGGAGAGCTGAGTGCCTCTTCCGTCACAGAGCGGAAGATAGATGGTAATCAGACCGGACGTGGCCAGACCGCCAAGTACGCACTGCTTTTCGAGCAAAATGACATCAGCGCCGTTCCGGGCGGCTGCCAGAGCAGCGGAGATTCCGGCAACCCCGCCGCCGGCAATCAGAACATCGCATGACAAATTCTGCATGACCCACCATCCTTTACTGCTTGATTCCCGTCATTGCAACGCTTTCAACAATATACTTCTGAAGGAAAAGGAAGACGATGATCAGCGGGACTGCGCTGAGAGCGGCTACAGCCATGCGCGGCCCGAGATACATGTTGTTCTCTTCCGCGTTGAACAGAGATATGCCCACGGTGAGAACGGTGAGATCCCGATTGCGCAGGATAACCATTGGCCAGAGATAGGAGTTCCATTGAGCAACCGTCTGCAGAATGGCGAGAGCAGATATAACAGGCTTGCTCAGAGGAAGGATGATCTTGAAGAAGATGGTCCATTCACTTGCTCCGTCCAGGCAGGCGGATTCACGCAGTGCGTCAGGAAGCGCACTGATGTTTGTCGTAGCAAAGATCATTCCGAAGACATAGGCGAAATTGCCGAGAATCAGCGGCCAGTAGGTATTGACCATGCCCCAGCTGTTGTACTGCAGGTAAAGGGGAATCATACGGGATTCGAAGGGAATCATCATGACGGCCATCATGAACATGTACCAGAACTTTTTCAGGACAAACCGGCCCTTGGCGAATGCGTAGCCGCAGCACATGGCAAAGAAGACGGAAATGACCACATTGACGATGGTGATAAACAGCGTATTGGCGTAAAGCCGTACCAGCTTGATCGTTTTGAAAGCGTAATCATAGCTTTTCAGGGACGTGATTTCGGGCCACCAGGAAAAACTGGGGACCGTGCTGATGGCTTTCTCATTGAAGGAAATGGTAATGGCCCACCACAGCGGCACCAGAATGAAGAACAGAATGACGGCCAGAATGGAGATGCGGACGATGCGCGCTGATGTTTTGCGAATCTTGTTTCCGGCTCTTGCCATGTTACGCATCCTCCTTTAACAGGCCGGTCATCTTTGTATTGATGGCGGTCAGTACAAGAACAATGATGAACAGAATCACTGCGCCTGTGGAGGAAATGCCGTACTGCGGAGACTCAAAGCTGTACTGATAGATATACATCAGAAGTGTCTGCAGAGTTCCGTTCGGCCGCCCGGCGCAGGAATTGCCACTGAGCACATAGAGATCAGTAAAGCGGGAAAAGCCGTTGATGACACCGGTGATCAGAAGAAAGGAGAAACATCCCTTCATCTGTGGAATGGTGATGTGAATCATGGACTGGAAACCATTGGCACCGTCAATGATGGCGGCTTCGAACAGTTCGCTTGGTATGGACTGCAGGCTGGCCAGGTTCATGAGCATGGAATAGCCGAGATTCATCCACAGGAAGATAATTGTGACGCCGATATGCGAATACCGTGGATCGGACAGCCAGCCGATGGCTACTTTCTGGCCGGTGATACTGCCAAGAAACTGGTTCAGCAGTCCGCCGGTGCCGCGGAGAACATACTGAAAAACCAGGACCACGCTGACACCGGTGATAATGTTGGGCATGTAGAACATAACCCGGAAAAAGGACTGTGTGCGCCCGGCACCCAGGCCGTTGATGGCATTGGCAAGCAGAAATCCCAGTGGAATGCTCAGAAGACTGTACAGCGCAAGGAAAAAGGTATTGCTGAGTGCTTTGAGGAAGGACTTGGCTGTGAGCAGTGTTTTGTAATTCTGCAGGCCAACACTTGTGTAGTCAGTTCCATACGTGCCCATGTTGGTGGTGGAAAAGTAAAGGGTGCGGAGTGTCGGCCAGTATACAAGGATGAGCAGCGCCAGAAGAGACATGATGATAAAGGAATACCAGGTAAGGTTCCGTTTGACTGCGACAGGTGTGATGCGTTTTTTCTGCACTATGACTCACCTCATATCATGGTTCCGAATAAAGGAAAACAGGGAGAGTGCCGGATTTCCGGACACCCTCCCGTTGTCAGCCGTTATTCATTTGGTGTCCGAATATGGCGGTATGTCAGATCAAGGGTTATTTCAGGCCCGCCAGATACTCGTCTACGCCGTCCTGCATGAGCTGGGCAGCCTCCTGAGGCGTGCTGAAGCCCTGGAGCACATTGGAAACCGCAGTGATCAGATTAGCGGTGGTGGCACCGAAGGAAACGTTGTTCATGACATAGTTGGTAGCGTTGTTATAGTATTCGGGAATATTGTTCAGGCAGAACATGAGCGGAGCCACATATTCTTCGGTGACCAGAGAACTGATGGCCTGCTCGCTGTCCTTGCTGTTCGGCAGACTGCCGTTGTCAGCAATCCATTTGATCATGGCGGGATCGGTTGTCATGAACTTTATGAATTCCCATGCAATGTCTTTCTTGTCGGAATCCTTGTAAATGGCAATGTTGTTGTCGCCGGCATGAGGAGTAGGCTTGCCTTCATAGCGTCCTGCAGTGCAGATCGGCAGGGTGATGGCCTTGTAGCGGCCGACCAGATTATTGGCGACCATTTCCTGATAGGCACCAATGGGGCCTTCACGGATCAGCATGGCCCAGTTGTTATTGCCGGACAGGGACTCGTCAACTGCGAGGCCTTCCTTTGCCTCGGGGCTGCAGTAAGGAGCGAATTCAGCAATCATTTCAAAGGCGCGGATGCTTTCATCGCTGAGGTAGTTCACCTTGCAGTCCTTAAGGGTCTCACCGTATTCATAGACGGTGGCGCCAAGGGAGTTGGCACACAGAACATAGTTGAACCACAGGTTGTTCTGGCCCATGGCATCGAGCTGGATGCCATAGGTTTCCTGGCCGGTCACAGGATCGGTGCCGGTGAGTTTCTTGGCAATTTCAAGGACATCAGCGAACGTCCAGTCACCGGTGGGCAGATCCACGCCGTAGTGTTCGAAGATTTCGCTGTCACACCAGATCACCATGGGGCTCAGGGAAATGGAGATGCCGGAGATCTTGTAAACACTGGGATTATCGGTTGTGATACGGGACGCGGTGGCGTTGATCTGAGCCATATACTCCGGTTCTGCTTCGCAGTACGGGGCAAGATCTTCCGTCAGATCCACCATGGTGGCACCGTGGGCGATGATATCGACATCGCCGCTGAGGCAGGCTGTGGTGATGGCGGTCTGCCAGCTATCCCAGCCGGTTTCCTGAATGTCCAGGGTGATGTTCGGATACAGCTCAGCCCAGCGTTCCTTGACGACATGGTAACCGGGCTTGGTGACACCGGAAATCAGGTCGGTGCTGTCCTGCTCACCCACAGCCCAGACACCAGGGCCGAAGATTGTCAACGTAGCAGTTTTGGCAGCTACTTCTTCGTTGACCTGATAGTCAGCCAGTGCCGTTGCACACATACTCAGCGCAAGCGCAAGAGCCAGTACGACAGATAACAGCTTTTTCATACAGATGCCTCCTTAAAGTAATGTAGTATGATTGTAAAGAGCATGCGCTCTTTCATCCGGTTTTCTTACAGGGATGTCTGCGTATCATCCGGATCCCCTTCACGTGCCAGCTGATACTCCTTTGTCCAGTCCAGATCCCTGTATTTTTCGCCGCGCGGATCAGTCCTGATCCATTCCAGCAGCATGTCCAGCATTTCCTCCGTCCAGGTTGCCTTGTCAATCTGAGCGGTGGTGAACCGGTTCTGTCCGATCATTTCGAAACCGAAGTCATCCTTGACATGTGTTTTGGCAGCGCCTTCCACTACATCCTTGACCAGGTGTGCCGGAATGAAGAGAATGCCGCCGGGCGCGCCGAACACGATATCACCGGGAAGAACAATGGCTTTTCCGATACGGGTGGCCGTATTGTATCCGGTCATGACCACTTCACGGATCGGGGTGGGGTCTATGCCGCGGTAGTAGACCTGCACATCCGGCACAGTCCGCATCTGTTCGAGATCGCGGACGCCGCCCCATACCACGGCGCCGCCGGTATGCGTCCTGGTGCGGATGGCGGTGGTCAGATTTCCGCCCACAAAGGTGCCTTTGTAGATCTTGTCGTACATGTCGCAGACCACAACATCCCGGTCCACCAGGGAATCGATGACCCACTGGTTATAATTACCTTTTCGCCCTTCCTCTGCGCCGATGCCGAAGAGAACCTTGTGCAGATCCGGACGAGTAGGGGCAAAGGTGCAGGTGACGGCTCTGCCGATCAGCTTGCGTCCGTCATCATGCAGCAGATGCAAATCTCCCTCAAACTGATTTTCATACCCCAGCAGGAAGATGGGCTTCCAGATCTCTTCCAGGGTGATGGATTTGAGCGCGTCCAGATACTTGTCTTCCACATAGGGGCGGCCGTCTGCCATCCGGGGACCTTTCCATTCCTGAGTCAGCTGAATAATGTCTTCGCGAACGTTAAAATGCATGAATTCCACTTCCTTTCTGTAAGCTCCGAAGGAAAAACGGCTTTATCTTCCTATTAGCTCCAGATGCGGTCATTGGAAAACTCACGGTCCCAGGCACTTGTGTCTTCCCACATGCCGGGAATATCCGGATTGATATGTTCCCGAAGCAGATCTTCATTCAGGCTTTCTATGCCGAGCCCGGGACCGTCGGGGACCTGAATGAAGCCGTCACGGATCAGGGGATCGGGCAGTCCATGCACCATGTCCTTCCACCAGGGAACATCCACGGAGTGGTATTCAATGGCGAGCACATTGTGCATTGCAGCGGCGACATGCACGGCGGCCATGCAGGCTACCGGGCTCTCCGCCATGTGGACGGCCACAGCCACTCCGTTTTCATCTGCAATGTCTGCAATTTTCTTGAGCTCCAGCGCTCCGCCGCAGGTGAGGATGTCCGGATGAATCACAGAAACGCCGCCGGCCTTGATGAGGTGCTCAAAGCCCTCCTTGAGGTAGATGTCTTCTCCTGTGCATACCGGAATCGTGGTACTGCTGCGCAGACGTACGTAATGGTCTGTGAGCTGCCACGGAGCCATATCCTCGATCCATGCGAGATTGTAGGGTTCCATCCTGCGGGCGAACCGGATACAGTCCTCCAGGGCGACATGTCCGAAATGATCCACGGCGAGAGGAACTTCGTATCCGATGACTTCCCGGACCTCACGCACATAGTTTTCCAGATAATTAAGCCCCTTTTCTGTCAGATGGATGCCTGTAAAGGGATGCGCGGTGTGTACAATGGCGTAGCTCTTCTGATGCCGGACCATGTCGGCGGTGACGGAACCGCCCTGTACATTGAGAATGTGAGGCGCGTATTTTTTCATATCCTGAATAAGACCCAGTGGTGCATTGATTGTGCCGGGTTCATCCATGAGAAGTCCGATACCCAGGTCCATTTTCAGGAAAGTAAACCCCATATCCATGCGCTTTTTCAGAGCCAGTCCCATATCCCTTCCGGTATGCCTTCCCTCCACGTCGGTATCGCAGTATACGCGGATGGAATCCCGGAATCTTCCGCCAAGCATCTGGTAAAGCGGAACGCCGTAGGCTTTTCCCGCCAGATCCCAGAGCGCGATCTCAATGCCGGACACACCGCCTCCCTGGCGTGAGTGTCCGCCGAACTGCTTGATTTTGTGAAAAATCCGGTCAACATCACAGGGATTCTCACCGAGAATCCGGCTTTTCAGCATCAGTGCATAGGTTTTGCTTGAAGCATCGCGGACTTCACCATAGCCGACAAGTCCCTGGTTTGTAAAGATTTTCAGAAGCGTGCAGCGTTTTGGCGCACCGTCAATGTCCACAAAACGCATGTCAGTAATCTTCAGGTTTCTGGGATCAACTGCCTTCTTTTTCATAGGCCACCCCTTCTTTACTGCAGAGAGAAAACGCTATCCTGTTGTGAACAAACTATCCAGATCTGTTGATACGATTATGGCACACTTTAGGGAAAAGGAATATCGCAATATCCGATTCATTTCTCCAAATTTTTGATTTTTTCCACAGGAATGATATTTGCATGCGCCGACGTTGTGAGCACTCAAGCGGCGGCTGAAATACGTTCTGTCCGGAATAAATGACTAACAGGATGGATAATCCGGGAAAACAGAAACAAGAAAAAACTATAAAAATAGCAGCCGGAAATAGAATTTCTGGCTGCTACAGGATTGCGCATCGGGAAAACCAACGGAATACAGGGGAAGTGTTTTGAGGGGGAGTACTGAAAAAAAGTGATTTATCGGTGGCTTGCAAGAGCGTCGAAAAAGAGGAAAAGCCTATTTCTGCAGATTGATTTTTCCGCTGCGGCAGGCCGTGAGCAGGGCCAGCAGATCGTCCCGGCGTTCCTGCAGAAGGCGTCCATGATCCGTGTCACTGACATACCGGCGGCGCGCGTATGTCTCAAACTCGAAGGACTGGGAATGGATGTCGCGTCCTGTTTCCTGGGCGTCCTGGA